>NZ_VFWQ01000002.1:0-490128 GCF_006442705.1 Mesorhizobium sp. B1-1-7
GCAACGCATTGAAAGCCAACGAAAAGCACTAGCTTCCCAAGCTGAACGCGCGGGTTCGATTCCCGCTACCCGCTCCAGCATATGTCCCAAGGGTTTGCGCCTGATTTGGATCCGAAAACCAGTGGGTGCGCGGCAAGTCTAAGCCTGGCCTATTCGCATCTGCTTCTTGAGAAGGAACCGGGTGAAGTTCTCGAAGTTGCGCGGCGCCACCTGTTCGGGGAGGTGGGCCAGCACGTCTCCGGATCGGGCGTCGTCCTGGAAACGCTCCACCCACTCTTCGGTATGCGTGTCCCGCTGCAACCGCAAATTCGTCTTGAACTCGCAGTCGGGCATCTCAACCGATAATTGCCGGGCAACCGATGCGACGTAGGGACGGGGATCATCCAGCAGATCTTCGTAGAAGAAATGGTCGTGTGGCAAATCGGCGAGGCGCAAGTAGGCCTCCCAGAAGGCATAGCTCTGCTCGATCAGGAAATAGGCCCGGCAGATACCGGCGAAGTCGTATTGCGGAACCAGATCCGCGCGGTCCATCGTGCTTCTCCAACCGCCAGACGCCTTTGCCCGGCAGTAGGAAATCGCCTGACGAAGGCGGTCCCGCCGCTCCAGCAGGATCAAACCCATGGTATGGCGCCGGATACATTCGGCAAGGAAGTCGGCTCCATGTTTCGCCTGCGACCAGTGAAGGTGGCGTGGAAACAGTTTTACGGCGAACCTGCCATTCGCTGTCCCCCCGCGATCAATGACGGCAGACAGGAGTTCATCGAAGGATTTCGGTTTGAAACCCAGATTGGCCGTGTCGAGCCATTCGGCCGAGTTGCCTAACAATCCGGTGCTGTTTGCGAGGCTGCCAAGCCATTCGGAGCCGCTACGGGCCTCGGTCAGTATCGCCACACCTTTCATGCGTGCCGGTTGCCCCCTGCCTGTAAGCGTATGGCCGGCATTGCGGGATACGGTTCTGCGCCTCGATGGCTCCTCGGCATGGTCACCTCCGTCTAACAACAGGTCAATTAGTAATCTCTAATATGATTCCGTCAATTCGATCTTAGGCTAAGCAGTCTTAGGCTAAACAGGCCGGCCAATTCCGTCGCTGCGTGCGACACACAGGTCTGGCCCCTGCATACGTCCCCAATCAACAAGGCACCCGGCCACCGCAGCGGTGGCCGGCCTTCAACTCGCGGTCCATTACAGCCAGATGCCGACCCAGACGCGCTCACGCCAGCAGCGGACACGGCGACGGCCATGGCGCCAATAACGACGGCACACCCTTCTCCAGACGCGACGCCGTCCACCACGGCGGTGGTGGCGATAGTAGCGACGATGCCAACGACGATGGGAGACCTGCTCCACTTCGACCTGGTCGTCGCCTTCGAAGACAGCCGGATCCGGCTTGTCCAATTCATCGAGAATTCCGTTACCGTTGCCTTGGGGAATACCGGCAACCGCGCGGCCGGGTCCGGCTACGCTCGCAAACGCAACTGCCCCCGCAACGCCAAGCATTCCAGTGAGAAATAACCGACGTTCCATCAAAGCCTCCAGAATTGTTGACCGCCGGTGCTTCTGCTTCGTTCCCTCGCCCAAAACGGGCTTCAGCAAGCATGCCGACTGGATTGAACGCGCGAGCTCGATTCGCGTTCCATCATCCCACTTCGCGCAGGATAAAATCGTGCAGCATCTTGGCGGCCGGCGACAGCACGCGGTTCTTGACCGTGATCAGGCTGTAGGGCCTGACCTCGATGTCGAACTCGGTCTGGACGACGTCGATGGCGCCGGCGAGTCCGTCGGGATTCTGGATGAATTTCGCGACCTGTATCGAGACCGGGGCGATGGCGTCGGACTGCGCGACCATGACCAGCGTCAAGAGCAGCGAGCTGGTGTTGAGGATGCGGTCCGGAAGCGCGATGTTGCGGTTGAGGAAATTGCTCTCCATCGCCTGGCGCAAGGGCGAACCGCCCGATTGGAAGACCCAGTCATAGGCGGCGGTATCTTCCAGCCGCACCACGCTGGCCCTGGTGAGCGGGTGGCCGCGGCGCACGATCAGGCAGGCTTTCTCGACGCCGATGACACGGGATTCGAACAGCCGTGGGTTCAGGTCGTCAGGAATGCGCGCAATGATGAAATCATGGCGCGTGGCAATAAGTTCGCGCGCCAGTACATTCGAGGTCTCGACCTGCATGGTGATCTCGATGCGCGGATAGATGCGGCGAATTTCGCGAATCGCCGGCACCGCCAATTCGATCGCCGGCGCCGTCACGGCACCCAGGAACACCGAGCCGCCCTTGCCCGCCTTGAGCTCGGAGATCTCGCGATCGACCTCGCGCATCTCCAGCAGGATCGAGCGCGCACGCCTCGCCAGCGCCTTGCCGTAAGGCGTCAGCGTGACGCCGCGCGGCAGCCTTTCGCACAGCTTGACCTCCAGCACCGCCTCCATCTCGGCGATCATGCGCGAAGCCGCCGGTTGCGAGATGTTCATGACCTGGGCAGCCGCGCTCACCCGACCGTGATCATCCAGGGCCACGATCATGCGCATGTGACGCAGGCTGAGACCGCTGCGCAGCAGGGTCTCGCCGTCACCGGGCAGCTCGTTGTAACCCTCTGAAATTCCACCGGGATTGCGCAATGTCGCCATGAATGTCCCTAACTCGCCAATATCGTGTTCCTGGATCCAACATATATCAGTCCCGGTATAGCAACCATCAAAGATCGCATTTGACAGTTATGGCAAAGAGCCACACCCTTCGCGCGTTCCGAGACGTGACAGTCGCCGACGATGAAATCGTATCGATTGAAATCAGCGGTTCGGGACCATGGGAGGATACCGGAGATCGATATGACGGCAGCAGTGCCTTGGCGCTTCTGCACGATTGCGCGGCCCGCGACCCCCGGGGTGCCGCGTCCATCAAACAGGGAGAGTTATGTGAAAATCATCAAGACACTGGCCGCAGTCGCGGCGCTTGGCATCGCTGCCATGACCTACTCGGCACACGCAGCCGACAAGGGTCTTGTCGGCGTGCTGATGCCGACCAAGACTTCGCAGCGCTGGATCAATGACGGCGACGCCGTCAAGTCCCAGCTCGAGGCTCTTGGCTACACCGTTGACCTGCAGTACGCGCAGGACGACATCCCCAACCAGCTCAGCCAGCTGGAAAACGAAATCACCAAGGGTCCGAAGGCGCTGATCATCGCCTCGATCGACGGCACCACGCTCTCGGATGCCTTGCAGAAGGCCGCTGACGCGGGCGTCGTCGTCGTCGCCTATGACCGCCTGATCAAGAAGACCGCCAATGTCGACTACTACACCACCTTCGACAATTTCGGCGTCGGCGTGATCCAGGCGAATTCGCTGGTCAAGGGCCTCAAGGAGCGCTTCCCGAACACCAAGCCGTGGAACGTCGAACTGTTCGGCGGCTCGCCCGACGACAACAACGCCTTCTTCTTCTACAATGGCGCGATCTCCGTCCTGCAGCCGCTGATCGACGACGGCTCGATCAAGATCAAGTCCGGCCAGATGGGCATGGACAAGGTCGGCACGCTGCGTTGGCTCGCCGCCACCGCCCAGGCGCGCATGGACAACCTGCTGTCGGCCAACTATTCGGACGGCAGCCGCGTCGATGGCGTTCTGTCGCCCTATGACGGCCTGTCGCGCGGCATCACCGCCTCGCTGCGCGCCGTTGGTTACGGCACGGACGCACAGCCTTGGCCGATCGTGACCGGTCAGGACGCCGAGACCGCTTCGGTCAAGCTGATCATCACGGGCGAGCAGTACTCGACCGTGTTCAAGGACACCCGCGATCTGGCCAAGGCCACTGTCGGTCTGGTCGACAAGGTGCTCTCGGGCGGCAAGCCTGACGGCCTCGACACCAAGACCTACAACAACGACGTCAAGGTCGTTCCCTCGATCCTGTTGACGCCGCACGAAGTCGACAAGTCGAACTACCAGAAGCTGGTCGTCGACTCCGGCTACATCAAGGCCGAAGACCTGAAGTAATTTCGGTTGCAAAGCCAGGGGTCCTGCGCAACGCAGGGCCCCTTTTCGTTCACCAGCGACCCCGGTATTGTTGCGGACCTCGCAGGAGAATTATTGCCCATGACCTCGACGATTTTGGAGATGCGCGACATCACCAAGACGTTCCCCGGCGTGAAGGCGCTGTCGAACGTCAACCTCAGCGTCGAGGAAGGCGAGATCCACGCCGTGGTCGGAGAGAACGGCGCCGGCAAGTCGACGCTGATGAAAGTCCTGTCGGGCGTCTATCCGGCAGGCACCTATGACGGCCAGATCATCTTTCAGGGCCAGGAATGCCAGTTCAAAGGCATCCATGACAGCGAACACAAGGGCATCGTCATCATCCACCAGGAGCTTGCGCTGGTACCGATGCTGTCGATCACCGAAAATATCTTCCTCGGCAACGAACACGCCCGCCACGGCGTCATCGACTGGGATGCCAACGAGGCGCGCACCGCCGCC
This sequence comes from Mesorhizobium sp. B1-1-7, assembly GCF_006442705.1. Taxonomy (NCBI): domain Bacteria; kingdom Pseudomonadati; phylum Pseudomonadota; class Alphaproteobacteria; order Hyphomicrobiales; family Phyllobacteriaceae; genus Mesorhizobium; species Mesorhizobium sp. B1-1-7. The sequence goes on from NZ_VFWQ01000002.1 coordinate 4,463, forward strand.
CTGTTGAAGAAGGTGGGCCTCAAGGAGGATCCCAAGACACTGATCACCAATATCGGCGTCGGCAAGCAGCAGTTGGTCGAAATTGCCAAGGCGCTGAGCAAGGACGTCAAGCTTTTGATCCTCGACGAGCCGACCGCGTCGCTCAGCGAAAAAGACAGCCAGGCGCTGCTCGACCTTCTGCTCGAATTCAAGCGGCAAGGCATGACCTCGATCCTGATCTCGCACAAGCTCAACGAGATCAACCGGGTCGCCGACAAGGTGACGGTCATCCGTGACGGACGCACCATCGAGACGCTGGCCAAGAAAGATATCAGCGAAGATCGTATCATCACCTCGATGGTCGGCCGTTCGCTCGATGACCGCTATCCGCCGCGCGAGCCCAAGATCGGCGAAGTCGTGTTCGAGGTGAAGAACTGGTCGGTCTATCACCCGCTCCATGCCGAACGGCAGGTGATCAAGGGCATCGACATCAATGTGCGCAAGGGCGAGGTGGTCGGCATTGCCGGGCTGATGGGCGCCGGGCGCACCGAATTCGCCATGAGCCTTTTCGGCCGCTCCTATGGCCGCCGCATCACCGGCGAGGTGCTGCTCAAGGGCAAGCCGGTCGATGTCTCCTCGGTAAGCAAGGCGGTCCAACACGGCATTGCCTACGTCACCGAGGACCGCAAGACATACGGTCTCAACCTCATCGACCATATCAAGCACAACATAACGCTTGCCAATCTCGGCGGCGTGTCGCGCCACAGCGTCATTGACGACATGCGCGAGCTCGCCGTTGCCAACGACTATCGCAAGAAGACCAATATCCGTGCGTCCAGTGTCTATCAGTTGACCGGCAACCTTTCCGGTGGCAACCAGCAGAAGGTGGTGCTGTCGAAATGGCTGTTCGCCGACCCTGACGTGCTGATCCTCGACGAACCGACGCGCGGCATCGACGTCGGTGCCAAATACGAAATCTACACGATCATCGCGCGGCTTGCCTCGGAAGGTAAGGCGATCGTGGTCATCTCGTCGGAAATGCCGGAATTGCTCGGGATTACCGACCGCATCTACGTCATGAACGAAGGACGCATCGTGGGCGAAATGCCCGCGGCGGACGCGAGCCAGGAAAAAATAATGCGCGCCATCGTCCGGGGAGAAGGAAAAGCAGCATGAGCACCGATAGCGCCCCCGCCCCACAGGGCAACATCGCCGAAGAACAGCGTCCACGCATCGCCGTGTCGGCGCTGGCGACGAACTTACGCGAATACGGCCTGATTATCGCGCTGATCGTCATCATGCTGTTCTTCCAGTTCACCACCTCGGGAACGCTGTTCAAGCCGGTCAACCTCAGCAACCTGGTGCAGCAGAACTCGTTCATCATCGTGATGGCGCTTGGCATGCTGCTGGTCATCGTATCGGGCTATATCGACCTCAGCGTCGGGTCGGTCGCCGGTTTCATCGGCGCGCTGGCGGCAAACATGATGGTTATCTGGCAGCTCGGACCGCTCAGCAATCCGCTGGTGGTTTCGATCATCTGCCTGATCGTGGGCGGCCTGATCGGCGCGGCGCAAGGCTATTGGATCGCCTATCACCGGATACCGAGCTTCATCGTCACGCTGGCCGGCATGCTGATCTTCCGCGGCATCTGCCAGGCGCTGCTGGGTGGCGGCTCCTCGGTGGGACCACTGCCGGGCGACTTCAAAATGCTCAGCTCCGGCTTCATCCCGGACGTGATCGGTCCGCTGACGCTTGTCCCGCCGGTAGTGAACGCGGCCGGCAAGACCATCCTGGGCAGCGGCGTGACCCTGCACATGACGACGGTCGTGCTCGGCCTGATCGCCGTGCTGGCCTATGCCTATTTCGGGGTGAGGACGCGGCGCAAGCGCGAACGCCACGGCTACGAGGCCGAGCCCTTCCCGCTGTTCGTCATCAAGACGCTGGTCGCCAGCGCGCTGGCGCTGTTCCTGGTCTATGAGTTCGCCAGCTACCGGGGCCTGCCGGTGGTGCTGCTCGTCATGGGCGTGCTGATCACGCTGTTCGTCTTCGTCACCAAGCGCATGACCATCGGCCGCCGCATCTACGCGATGGGCGGCAATCCCAAGGCGGCGCAGCTGTCGGGCATCAACACCGAGCGGCTGACTTTGCTGGTGTTCATCAATATGGGCGTGCTGTCGGCGCTCGGCGGCCTGATCATCGCGGCACGCCTCGGCCAGGCCGTGCCGGCGGCAGGCCTGGGCAGCGAGCTCGACGTCATCGCCGCCGTCTTCATCGGCGGCGCCTCGGCGATGGGCGGCGTCGGCCAGGTCATCGGCGCCGTGGTCGGCGGCTTCATCATGGGCGTGATGAACAACGGCATGTCGATCATGGGCGTCAATGTTGACTGGCAGCAGGTGGTCAAAGGCCTGGTGCTGCTCGGCGCCGTGATCTTCGACGTCTACAACAAGAACAAGGCCTGACACGAGCAATTCCAGGAAAGGCGCGTCGCGGTTTTCCCACAGGAATTGCGTAGGAACAAAAATACTGGGAGCGGGTCGAACCGCTCCAGCAAGGGCAACGAGGAAGGCATACGGGTCACATCGCGGCGCTGCCGGCAACCCGCCGGCATGAAGAAGTTCCCTCCAGGAACCAGGCCCCGCGAGCGCAATCCGAACGGAGAATTTCACCCGTGGCACGGACGACGTTCCGGCCGCGCTTGGGAAGGTTTGCCGCACCGGCAGCCATGCCAAGACACATGAGAGAGGATTGATCATGCTGATCTCGCAGATTCTCGACGACGCCGAGACCATTCGTGTCGTTGCCCGCAGCGGCGGCAAGACCCGGATCATCAACGGGGCGCGCAGCGTCTATTCGCTGGCGATGGAGGCTGCCCGCACCGGCGTCGGCCTCGTCGCGCTGATCGAGCGCAAGGGACTTGGCGAGACGGTCGATATCGACGCCGCCTACAAGAAGGGGCGGCTCCTGTCGCCGATCAATCACCCCGATCCGGCGCACCTGCATCTGACCGGCACCGGGCTGACCCATCTCGGTTCGGCCGCGACGCGCGATTCCATGCACAAGAAGCTCAGCACCGACGGTGAGGAGCAGCTCACCGATTCCATGAAGATGTTCCGCATGGGCCTGGAAGGCGGCAAGCCCGCGAAAGGCCAGACCGGCGTGCAGCCGGAATGGTTCTACAAGGGCAACGGCACGATGGCCGTGGCGCCGGGTGCCGCGCTGCTGTCACCGGCCTTCGCCAAGGACGCCGGCGAGGAACCCGAGGTGGCAGGCATCTATGTCATCGGCGACGATGGTGCCCCGTTCCGCGTCGGCTTCACGCTGTCGAACGAGTTTTCCGACCACGTGACCGAGCGCGTCAACTATCTCTTCCTCGCCCATTCCAAGCTGCGCAACGCCTCCTTCGGACCCGAGATCCTGATCGGAGACCTGCCATCGGACATCCGCGGCACGTCACGTATCGTACGCGACGGCAAGACGCTGTGGGAAAAGCCGTTCCTGTCGGGCGAAGCGAACATGTCGCATACCATCGGCAATCTCGAACATCACCACTTCAAATACTCGGCCTTCCGTCAGCCGGGCGACGTGCATGTGCACATGTTCGGCACGGCGACGCTGTCCTTCGCCGACGGCATCAAGACCGAGGCCGGCGACGTGTTCGAGATCGAGGCCGGGGATTTCGGCCTGCCGCTGCGCAACCCGCTCGAGATTGAGCAGCCGGTGAAGGTGGCGGTCAAGGCTTTGTGATGGAGTGATCTTCCCCCTTGTGGGGGAGATGGCCGGCAGGCCAGAGGGGGCGCTGTCCCGCCAGCGTCTCAATCGAAACAATTCTGCCTTCAGGCTATTCCCGGCATTTTGAAGAAAGGCCGCGATCCTTCGCGCCCCCCTCTGCCCTGCCGGGCATCTCCCCCACGAGGGGGGAGATTGGCAGCCTCAATCCCTCAATAGATATCAAAGTCGAAATATTTGGCCTGGATCTTCTTGTAGGTGCCGTCGGCGACGATGGCGTCGATGGCCGCGTTGAGCTTGTCGCGCAGTGCGGTGTCGTCGAGGCGCACGGCGATGCCGGCTTGCGTCTCCGTACCCGTGACGTCTCCAATCATCTTGCAGCAGCCGTCGCTCGCCTTCTTCATCCAGTCCATCAGCACAAACTTGTCCGAGATCACAGCGTCAAGCCGGCCGTTCTGCAGGTCGGTGATCGCTTCCTCCTGGGTCGGGTAGAGTTTTGCCTCCGCGCCTGCCTTGCCATAGACGTCCTGGTCATAGGTGGCCTGCGTGGTCGCAGCCTGGGCGCCGACCGTCTTGCCGGCAAGTGCCGCCGGTTCGGTGGAGGCGATGTCGCTGTCCTTCAAGGCGACCAGGGCGAGCGGCGTCGTATAATATTTGTTGGTGAAGGCGACCTGCTTCTTGCGCTCTTCGGTGATGCTCATCGAGGCGATGATGGCGTCGAACTTCTTGGCCTGCAGGGCGGGGATGATGCCATCCCAGTCCTGGGTGACGATTTCGCACTCGACCTTCATCTGCGCGCACAGCGCATTGGCGATGTCGATGTCGAAGCCGACAACCTTGCCGTCAGAGGTGATGGTGTTGAACGGCGGATAGGCGCCCTCGGTGCCGATTTTCAATTTCTCGGCAGCCTGCGCCGACAGAGAGCCCGCCGCCATCGCCAACATGACAGCGCCTGCCGCCGATAGGATCCATTTTGAAATCTGCATTTTTGTTCCCCTTGAGCGCCGCATCCCGGCAACCGACAAGCCAGCCAAGCATGATGTGCCAGCGCAGGCAAGTATTTTGCCTGGCGGTAGTCAGAGCTCAGCCCGCAGGGCGGAAATGCTTGGACAGCTTCAGGCCCTGCGCCTGGTAGTTGGAGCCGAGATCGATGCCGTAGAGCGCCTGCGGCCGCTTCAGCATGTGCTCGTAGACCAGCCGGCCGACGATCTGGCCATGGTCGAGGATGAACGGCACTTCGTGGCTGCGCACTTCGAGCACCGCCCGGCTGCCGGTGCCGCCGGACGCCGAATGGCCGAAGCCCGGATCGAAGAAGCCAGCATAGTGAACACGGAATTCACCGACGAGCGGATCGAAGGGCGTCATCTCGGCTGCATAGAGGGGCGGCACATGCACCGCTTCCTGGCTGACGAGGATGTAGAATTCGTCGGGATCGAGCACCAGTTCGCCGGCGCCGCTCTTGTGGATCGGCTCCCAGAAGTCGACGACATCCTGCGCGGCGCGCTTGTCGACGTCGACCAGACCGGTGTGATGCTTGCCGCGATAGCCGACCAGGCCATCCTTGTCGCCGTTGAGGTCGATCGACAGTGCGATGCCGCCGCCGGAAATGTTCGGTGGTTCGGTGGCGACCAGCATCTCGGCACGGTGCAGCTCATGCAATTCGGCTTCCGAGAGCAGCGCATTGCCGGTGCGGAAGCGGATCTGCGACAGGCGCGAGCCGGTGCGCGCGACGATCGGGAAGGTGCGCGGGCTGACTTCCAGATAGAGCGGACCGTTGTAGCCGGCGGCGATTTTGTCGAACTCGTGGCCACGGTCGGTCATCACACGTGTAAAGATATCGAGCCGGCCGGTCGAGCTCTTCGGGTTGGCCGAGGCCGAAATGTCCGCCGGCAGCGCCAGGCTTTCGAGCAGCGGCACGATATAGACGCAGCCGGTTTCCAGCACAGCGCCTTCGGCAAGATTGATCTCGTGCAGCTTCAGGCGATCGAGCTTTTCCGAAACCGTGTGGTTGGGGCCGGGCAGGAAGGAAGCCCGCACCCGCCAGGCCTTGTCGCCGAGCCTGAGATCGAGGCTCGCCGGCTGGATTTGGTCGGCATCGAGCGAGCGCGGCGACTTCAGCGCGCCGGACTGGAACAGCGCCGCAATGTCCTGATCGGGAAGAATGCCTGTCTGCCGCAAGGCTGCGCTCCTGGCCGACGATTTTCTTGTCGCACAAACCTCTTAATGAAGCCGGCAATTGACGCAAGCGTGGGACGGGTCTAAAGGGTCGTTATCCCGTGGTGATTTGGCCGGTCGGCTTGCAGCCACGTTAAACAAGTCGCTAAAGGACCGTTGGCCGCAAGGCCGTATGGACCGGTTGCGACTTTCGCGGCCGGTTTTTTTGTGTCTGGAACAAAGCAATGAGCAACAAGAAGCGCGACTGGAAGCCACAGACAGCCCTCGTTCATGGCGGAACCCTGCGTTCCCAATTCGGCGAGACGTCGGAAGCAATGTACCTCACCCAAGGCTATGTCTACGAGACGGCGCAGGCGGCGGAGGCCCGTTTCAAGGGCGAGGAACCAGGCTTCATCTATTCGCGCTACGCCAATCCGACCGTCGACATGTTCGAAAAGCGCATGTGCGCGCTGGAAGGCGCCGAGGATGCGCGCGCCACGGCGTCGGGCATGGCGGCGGTGACGGCGGCGCTCTTGTGCAGCGTCAAGGCCGGCGACCATATCGTGGCGGCGCGCGCGCTGTTCGGCTCCTGCCGCTGGGTGGTCGAGACGCTGGCGCCGCGATACGGCATCGAAGCGACGCTGGTCGACGGCACCGATATCGCCGACTGGGAAAAGGCGGTGAGGCCCAACACCAAGCTGTTCTTCCTGGAAAGCCCGACCAACCCGACGCTGGAAGTGGTCGACATATCAGCCGTCGCGGCGCTTGCCAATTCGATCGGTGCGCGGCTTGTCGTCGACAATGTCTTCGCCACGCCGCTGCAGCAGAAGCCGCTGCAGCTCGGCGCCCACATCGTCGTCTATTCGGCCACCAAGCACATCGACGGCCAGGGGCGCTGCCTGGGCGGCGTGATCCTGTCGGACAAGAAGTGGATCGACGAGAACCTGCATGACTATTTCCGCCACACCGGCCCCAGCCTGTCGCCGTTCAATGCCTGGACGCTGCTGAAGGGACTGGAGACGCTGCCGGTGCGCGTGCGCCAGCAGACGGAAAGTGCCGGCAGGATCGCCGATTTCCTCGCCGAGCAGCCGCAGATCGCCCGCGTCATCTATCCCGGCCGTGCCGACCACCCGCAGGCTGATATCGTCAAGAAGCAGATGTCGGGCGGCTCGACGCTGATCTGCCTCGACGTCAAGGGTGGCAAGCAGGCGGCCTTCGCCTTGCAGAACGCGCTCGACATCGTGCTGATCTCGAACAATCTCGGCGATGCCAAGAGCCTGATCACCCATCCGGCGACGACGACGCATAAGAATTTGAGCGACGAGGCCCGCGCCGAACTCGGCATCGGGCCAGGTACGCTCAGGCTGTCGGTCGGCCTGGAGGATACCGACGACCTTCTGAAAGACATCGCGCAGGCGTTGAGGGCAGCCAAATAGGGAAGACAGTCCGGTAGGTCCGTCGAGCAGGCGCGATCAGGCGCTCGACGGCGTCTCTTCCAGTTCGGCCGCCTTGGTGCGGATGGTCATCGCATTGCCGCGCCAGTCGACGGCGCCGCCGAGCCAGCCACGCGTCCACATCGCCGGCAGGAGCAGGTCGCGCACCATGATCGCCGCGACCATGCGCGGCGACAGGTACCAGCCCTTGGACCAGGCCAGGGCGCACTCCGGAAGATAGAAGGCCGCCAACACGGCAAGCGCGGTCGCCCAGAGGCTGAAGCCGGCGCTCGCCGCCGCGACCAGCGCAAGCGCCAGCGGCACCACAGCGCCAGTCAGGACTTCGGGCGCGAAGAACAGCGGGAAGGTGACACGGCGCAGGCGCGCCCAGCGGGCCTGGCGCGACCAGATCTCGCCAAGCGTGCGCCGGCCAAGCGGCTGCTCGAAGGGCGAAGCGACGAGATTGACGCGCAGGCCAAGGCCGTTCACCAGCTTGGTCGCGGCGGCGTCCTCGGCGATCTCGGCCGCCAGCGCGCGAATGCCGCCATTGGCGTCCAGCATCGGCTTATTCCACAGCATGCTCTTGCCCTGGGCGAAGCCGAGGCCGAGCGCCTCGCCGGCATATTGCCAGCGGGCCTGCAGCGTGTTGAGGAAGGCGCATTCGACATCGGCCCAAAAACCGTCGGGACGCGAGCCGATCGGCGTCGAGCAGACAAGACCGGTATCCGCCCGCCACGCCGCCATCAAATGCTGGATGTAGTCCCTGGGCATCAGCACGTTGGAGTCTGCAAGAACGACCCAGTTGTGGCGCGCCGCTTCCCAGCCTTTGACGCAGTTGTTGAGTTTGGGATTGGCGCTGACGCGGTCGTCGCCGATCAAAAGCCGGGCCGGCACTTTGGGAAACCGGGCAATCGCCCTGTTTATCAGTTTGACGACCGGATCGTCGGCATGGGCGACGCAGAAGATCAGCTCGTAGCGCGGCCAGTCGAGCGAGAAGGCGCGTTCCAGTGTCTCGTGCGTGAACGGCTCGACACCACGCGATGGCACGACAATCGACACCGGCTGCGATTTGCCGCCCGGCGGGGCGATCATGGTTCGCCGCTTCAGCTGCGATGCGGCAAGCGAAATGCTGGCGGCGTTTGAGAGGATGAGAGCAGTCGAAAGCGAGGCGGCTATGAGAGCGAGTTCCATCGAGATCTGGTCACTCCAGAAAAGACGGCCGGCTTTATGGCCGTTTTCAACAGTTCGACAGAGCGTCGAGTCGCCCGCTTGGCGCACACCACCATTGTCCTGTGTCACTTAAATGACATTCTTTGCCGGCACCTGCGTTTCAAGACCAGGCGCGACAAGACGCGCATGTTGACCTGCTCGCCGGGAGCGCCGAAATTACCGGATCTTTTGGAGCCGCTCATGTATAGCGCCGTCACGCGCAACATCGAAGTGCAGGTCAGGCCGTTCTATCTCGAGGACCGCTCGGATCCTTCGGAGAACCGCTATGTCTGGGGCTATCAGATAACGATCGACAACCAGTCGGACGAGTTCGTGCAGCTTGTGTCGCGTTATTGGCACATCACCGACGGCACCGGCCGGGTCGAGGAAGTGAGTGGGCCGGGCGTCGTCGGCGACCAGCCCGAACTCAATCCCGGCGACAGCTATCAGTATACGTCCGGCTGCCCGCTCTCGACGCCATCAGGGATCATGGTCGGCCGCTACACGATGCGCAACAAGCGCGGCGAGACCTTCGACATCGCCATCCCGGCATTTTCGCTCGACCTGCCGGGGACCAGGCGGACGGTGAATTAGCGTCTTTCTCCCCGTCCTGCGGGGAGAAAGACGCTTCCTTCATTGCGCCGCGAATTCCGCCGGGTCGAAGTCATATTGCTTCGAGCAGAACTCGCAGGCGACGTGGATGCCGCCATCCTCGGTGCTGTCCTTGATCTCCTGCGCGGAAAAACCCTCGAGGATGCCGCGGATCTTGTCGCGCGAGCATGAGCACTGGTCGGCGACGGGAACGCCGCCGAAGACGCGCACGCCATGCTCATGGAACAGGCGATAGAGCAGCCGTTCGGCGCCGATCGTCGGATCGATGAGTTCGGTCGGCTCGATGGTGCCGAGCAGCGCCAGCAATTCCTGCCAGGAATTGTCGGCCGGATCATGGATCTCCTCGCGCGGATCGCCATCGCCGCCGGGCAGGTCCGGAACGCGCATGCGCTCGGGCGATTGCGGCAGGAATTGCGCCAGGATGCCGCCGGCACGCCACTGCTCGCGCGCGCCGCCAGGGCCGGGCGTCAACAGCTTGGCCACCGACAGCCTGATATCGGTCGGGATCTGTTCCGACTGGCGGAAATAGGTGCGCGCGGCGTCTTCCAGCGTTTCGCCGTCGAGCTGAACGATGCCCTGGTAGCGCTGCGTGTGGGCGCCCTGGTCGATGGTCAGCGCCAGAACGCCGCTGCCGAGCAGCGTCTGCTGCGATGTCTCGCCGGCCGCGACCAAAGCCTCGAGCCGATCGGCGTCGAAGCGCGCATAGGCACGCAGCGCCGAGGGCGTGGAGAAGTCCGCCACCAGCATGTCGACCGGCCCATCGGTGCGGGTCTGCAGGATGAACTTGCCCTCGAACTTGAGCGAAGTGCCGAGCAGCACCGTCAGCACACAGGCTTCCGCCAGCAGGCGCGCGACCGGCTCGGGATAATCGTGGCGGCTCAGGATGGCGTCGAGCATCGGCCCGAGCTGGACCGTGCGGCCACGCACGTCGAGCGGGCCGACCTCGAAGGGCACGACGTGATCGTCGCCGGCGTAGCCGAACTCGCCGAGTTTGGGGTGGTGTTCAGTCACTTGATACGTTTCCAACATGACAAAGCTCCGGGGCAAGGCCATGCCGTCCTCTCGGGAGCATGCGTCCAAACGCGCTTGATTTGCGTGATGCGGCGCAGATAGGCATCGCGCCCCCGCAGATCAAGCGCCCAGACACTTCAAGCACCGAGACACTTCAAGCGCCAAGACACCAGGCAAGCACGGCCTTCTGGGCGTGGAGCCTGTTCTCGGCCTCGTCGAAGACCACCGAATGCGGGCCGTCGATGACTTCGTCGGTCACTTCCTCGCCGCGATGAGCAGGCAGGCAGTGCATGAACAATGCGTCGGGATTCGCCCTGGCCATCAGCTTGGCATTGACCTGATAGGGCGAGAACACGTTGTGGCCACGGGCGCGATGCTCCTGCCCCATCGACACCCAGCAATCGGTGACGATGCAGTCGGCCTGGTCGACGGCCTCCTCGGGCGAGCGGGTGAAGTGCAGCTTGCCGCCATTCGCCTGCGACCAGTCGATATGCTTCTGCGCCGGCTCGCTGCCTTCGGGCACGGCGACGTTAAGGTTGAAGCGGAACCGCGCCGACGCCTCGAGCAGCGAATGCAGCACATTGTTGCCGTCGCCGGTCCAGGCAATGGTCTTGCCGGCAACCGGACCGCGATGCTCCTCGAAGGTCATGATGTCGGCCATCAGCTGGCAGGGATGGGTATCGTCGGTCAGCCCGTTGATGACCGGAATGGTGGCGTTCTCGGTCAGCTCCAGCAGCCGTTCGTGCGAGGTGGTGCGGATCATGATGGCGTCGACATAACGCGACAGCACCTTGGCGGTGTCGGCGATGGTCTCGGAGCGGCCGAGCTGCATCTCGGTGCCGGTCAGCATGATGGTCTCGCCGCCAAGCTGGCGCATGCCGACGTCGAAGGACACCCGCGTGCGCGTCGACGGCTTGTCAAAGATCATGGCCAGCACCTTGCCTTCGAGCGGCTTCGAGCGCTCGCCGGCCTTGAGGCGCTCCTTGCGCGCCACCGCATCGGTCAGCATGAAGCGCAAATCGCCTTCGGAAACGGCGGAAAGATCGGTGAAGTGGCGAAGTGACATCGGCAACGGTTCCGGGATTTACTTCGCGGCGGCGGAGGCGATCGCCTCCACCAGGCCCTTGGCGCCGGCGCGGATGCGATCGAGCGCATCGTGGATCTCGCTATCGGTGACTGTGAGCGGCGGCAGCAGGCGGATGACGTTGTCGCCGGCCGGAACCGCCAGCAGGTGCTGGTCGCGCAAGGCCATGTTCACCTTGGCATTGGGCATGGCGCATTTGAGGCCGAGCATCAGCCCGGTGCCCCTGATGTCCTCGATGACCTCGGGAAATTCGTCGGCAACGGCGGCAAGTCCCTGCTTTATCAGCAGCGCCTTGCGCTGGACGTCCTCGAGGAAGCCCTCTTCGAGCACAACATCGAGTACGGCGTTGCCGACCGCCATGGCCAGCGGGTTGCCGCCGAAGGTGGTGCCGTGCACACCGGCGGTCATGCCGACGGCCGCTTCGTCGGTGGCAAGGCAGGCGCCCATCGGGAAGCCGCCGCCAATGCCCTTGGCAATGGCCATGATGTCGGGCGTGACGCCTGACCATTCATGCGCGAACAGCTTGCCGGTGCGGCCGATGCCGCACTGGACCTCGTCATAGATCAGCAGCAGGTCGTGCTGGTCGCAAAGCTGGCGCAGCCGCTTCAGCGATTGCGCAGGCACCGGGCGGATGCCGCCCTCGCCCTGCACCGGCTCGATCAGGATCGCGGCGGTCTCCGGGGTGATCGCCTTTTCGGCGGCATCGATGTCGTCGAAGCCGACCTGGTCGAAGCCTTCGACCTTGGGTCCGAACCCCTCGAGGTATTTGTACTGGCCACCGGCCGCGATGGTCGCCAGCGTGCGGCCGTGGAAAGCACCCTCGAAGGTGATGGTGCGGAAGCGCTCGGGATGGCCCTTGACAAAGTGGTAGCGCCGCGCCGTCTTGATCGCGCATTCCAGCGCCTCGGCGCCGGAGTTGGTGAAGAACACCTTGTCGGCGAAGGTGGCATCGGCCAGCCGCTCGCCAAGCCGGCTCTGCCCGGGAATCTCGTAAAGATTGGAAACGTGCCAGAGCTTGGCTGCCTGCTCGGTGAGGGCCGCGACCAGGTGCGGATGGCCGTGGCCAAGCGAATTGACTGCGATGCCGCCGGCGAAATCGAGATATCGCTCTCCCTTGTCGGTAACCAGCCAGGAGCCTTCCCCATGGTCGAAAGCCAGGGGTGCGCGAGAAAAGGTCTCGAAAAGCGCCGAACCGCTCATTATATGCTTCTCCGGTGCCGGAAAATCAAAAAAGCCGCCAAAGCGGCGGCCTTTGCGGCTTATCGTGTTTTTCGGCCATGAAGTCAACGAAAACGTCGCGTAGTGGCACGCGGCAAGCCCCCTGACAGGACGCCGGCTCATAAGAGAGCGGCAAGTTGGGGAAAACCGAAAAAACCGATTCGTGTTGCACTTGGGACTCTTGTCACCGAGTCAGCGCATAGAGTAGTTGTAGTCGAGAAATAACTAGATTTCGTGCGGCGGACCTAATCACCAGATATATGTGGTGTCTGCCCCAGCAGTGGTGCTGGGTCGGGAGTGGATTCTGATTGCCGCACGGTTAGCAGGAGCGCGGTCTCATGAACTGGACTGACGAGCGGGTCGAACTTCTCAGAAAACTGTGGTCGGAGGGTCTGAGCGCAAGCCAGATTGCTGCGCAGCTCGGAGGGGTCAGCCGCAATGCGGTCATCGGCAAGGTGCACCGGCTGAAACTGTCGGGCCGCGGGCGCGCAACTGCGGCGCCGGCACGCCAGAAGAAGACGGCGCAGGGATCGACCGTTCAGAAATCGGTGGCGCGGGCCGCAAGCGCATCACGTCACGTCACGACATCGATCGGCGCCACGGCCTTGCAGACCCAGTTCGACGCCGAACCGGTGGCGCGGCACTACATCCGGCCGGTCGAGAACGTCGTGGTACCGATCTCACGGCATCTGCAGCTCGTCGAGCTGACCGAGCGCACCTGCAAGTGGCCGAACGGCGATCCGCTTTCGGAAGACTTCAATTTCTGCGGCAACGAAGCCGCCGAAACCGGCCCTTACTGCAAATACCACGCCCGCGTCGCGTTCCAGCCGGCGGCGGAGCGGAGGCGCAATCGCTGAATAGCGAATAGCGAATAGCGGCGAACTAGGCTTTAGCGAAGAGGCAAGTCTGTTGTCCCTATTCGCTACTCGCTATTCCCTATTCGCTCTCTTCACAGCCACCCGTTCTTGCGAAACCGCCAGTACAGGACCGCGCAGATCAGCGCGATGGTGGCCAGTACCATCGGATAGCCATATTCCATCCTCAGTTCCGGCATGTCGGTGAAGTTCATGCCGTAGATGCCGGCGAAGGCGGTCGGCACGGCCAGGATGGCCGCCCATGAGGCGAGTTTCTTCGAGATCGCCGTTTCCTGGCTCTGACCGACCAGCAGGCTCGCCTCGAAGGCGAAAGCCAGCACCTCGCGCAGACTGTCGATCTTTTCCTGGACGGTCCGGATGTGGTCGGTCACGTCGCGGAACAGCGGGTGCATGGCGGAATGGATCTGCGGCAGGTCGGCACTGGTCAGCCGGCGGCAGACTTCCACCAGCGGCAGCGCTGCATTGCGCAGGCGCAAGAGATCGCGGCGCAGCATATAGAGGCGCTCGATGTCGGGGCCGGTCATCGGCTTCAAAAGGACCTTGTCCTCGATCGCCTCGACCTCGTCCTCGATCTGCTCGAGCACCGGCATGTAGTTGTCGACGATGAAATCGAGAATGGCATAGAGGACGAAATCCTCGCCCTTGGCCAGCGAATGCGGGCAGCTTTCCCAGTGCTGGCGCACGGCGGCATAGGACGTCGAAGGCCCGTGCCTGACGCTGACGATGTAGCCCGAGCCGACGAACAGATGCGTCTCGCCGAAGGTGACACGTCCTTCGATCAGCTGCGCGGTGCGGGCGACGATGAACAGCGCATCGCCATACTGTTCGATCTTGGGCCGCTGATGCGGATGTTCGGCATCCTCGATCGCCAGTTCGTGCAGATGAAATTGCGCCTGGACACGCGACAGGAGCTCCCGGTCGGGTTCAAGCAGCCCGATCCAGACGACGTGTCCCGACTTCTTGGCCCACTCGCCGGCTTCCTCGATCGGGATGTCGGCAATGCGACGCCCGGCGGTGTAGACGCCGGAGGCGATGATGCCTGACTGCGGCGGCGCGGGCTTGAACTCCCGGACATATTCCATCGCTGCCTCCCGAAAGCATTGCCTTCACTGGGGAACCAACCCGTCTGGCATCGGGATAGTTTAGCGCAATATGATCAAGCGTTCGAGCAAAAGTGCATTCACGTCGCCGACAGTGGCGGTGAAAGGCCGATCTTGTCCGTCTTGTCGCCCTTCGGCCGGTCCGCGGGCATCTGGTCGCCGGTGACGATGTAGTAGATGGTCTCGGCGATGTTGGTGGCGTGGTCGCCGATGCGCTCGATGTTCTTGGCGCAGAACAGGAGATGCGTGCAGGGCGTTATGTTGCGCGGATCTTCCATCATGTAGGTCAGCAATTCGCGAAACAGCGACGTGTACATGGCATCGATCTGGTCGTCGCGGTCGCGCACGAAACCGATCTTCTCGACCGAGCGCGACGCGTAGACGTCGAGAACTTCCTTGAGCTGGGTCAGCGCCAAATTGGCCAGGGCCTCCAGACCACGGAACAGGCTGGTCGGCTGGCGCCCGTCGGTGACGGCGACCACGCGCTTGGCGACGTTCTTGCCGAGGTCGCCGACCCGTTCGAGGTCGGCGGAAATGCGGATGGCGCCGACAATCTCGCGCAGGTCCGTCGCCATCGGCTGGCGCCTGGCGATGATGATGATCGCCTTGTCGTCGATCTCGCGCTGGCCCTCATCCAGCACCGCGTCATCGCGGATGACCTTCTGGGCCAGTCCCGGATCGGCGTTGACCAGGGCGGCGACCGCCTGCTCGACCATGCGTTCGGCATGGCCGCCCATCGCCGCGATGCGCTTCGACAGATATTTCAGTTCCTCGTCGTAGGCGCTCACTATGTGCACGGACTGCATGGACGAATGCCTTCCCACGGATGTCTTGAGTCGTTTCCTCGAATCCCCGCTGATACGCTAACCGGATGACAGAAAAAAGAAACGGCCTCTGGGAAAACTAGGGCAGCATCAGTGCGCCGGCAAATGAACAGAGAAGGCGGCGCCCTTGCCGACCTCCGACCTGATCGTCAGCCTGGCGTTGTGACGCGTCAGGATATGCTTGACGATCGACAGGCCGAGGCCTGTGCCTTTCTGAGTCCGGCTGGTCTCGACATCGATACGGTAGAAGCGCTCGGTGATGCGCGGAATGTGCTCCTCGGGGATGCCGGGGCCGAAATCCCTGATCGTCACGTCGATACCGGGTTCGGAACCGTCGTCACCGGGCGCGATCGACACCACGACGCGGCCGCCCGACTGGCCGTATTTGCAGGCGTTCTCCAGAAGGTTCTCGAAAACCTGGAACAGCTCGTCGCGGTCGCCCGGCACATCGAGCGGCCCGTCGGCGAAATCGCGCTCGATGACGACGTTGTTTTCGCGGGCCAGAGGGGCCAGGGAATCGATGACGCTGTCGACGGTCTGGCGCAGATCGACCTCGGTTCCCGGCTTCAGATAAGGCTTCATCTCCAGTCGCGACAGCGACAGGAGATCATCGATCAGGCGCGCCATGCGGCCAGTCTGGTTTTGCATGATCTGCAGGAATTGCTCGCGCGCCGCCGGATCGTTGCGGGCCGGTCCGCGCAGCGTTTCGATGAAGCCGGAGATCGAGGCCAGCGGAGTGCGCAATTCGTGGCTGGCATTGGCGATGAAGTCGGCGCGCATGCGGTCGATGCGACGCGTTTCGCTCTGGTCCTTGAACACGAGCACATAAAGATCGGTGCCGTGTCCGACCGAGGACGCGCTGACCCGGTAGGCGCGCTCGACCGGCAGTTTCTCGGTATAGTCGACGACATCCGAGGCGACATTGCCCGACAGCACGCCGTCCAGCAGGGCCTGCATTTCCGGCGCCCGGAATTTCAGCGATAGCGATATGCCCGGTGCAATCCCGCCAAAGGCGGCGAAGGCAGCGGCGTTGGCGTGGACGATGATGGCGGCATGGTCGAAGATGATGAGCGGGTCGGCGACGGCCGCCGCCAGATATTCGCCGGAGAGCCGCTGCAGGCCGATCGCTTCGATCGACGCCGCACCCTCAAAGGATTGGCGGACACCAGCCGTCGGCAACATCGCGGCCGCGAGCAGCAGGAGCAGCGCCGGCACCAGCACGTAAGCGGAAATACCCGCGAAGGCGATCAGAACCGCCACGACACCGGCCGCAAGCAGCCAGCGGCTGTTCCACAGCCTGACGGCCAGGGTCCGCGCCATGCCTTTCTGCTCTGCGTCCAGGTCTGTCATCCGCCCGCGTGCCCGCGCCTATGCCGTCCCCACCGGTCGTGCGGCGACGGAAACTTCCGCTGGACCGCTCCGGAGGCTCCCAATAGCATGAGTCCGGATGCTTAAAAGGGTTCGTCTCGATGAAAAAAGCCAACGAAGACTCCGCCGCGCCGACTTCGGGTCCGCTGAAAATCAGGATCGGCGGCAAGGAGCGGGAGTTCGATATCGAAAATCCCGAGCTTCCAGATTGGGTCGAGGACAACAAGCTGACCGCGGGCGGCTATCCCTACGACAAGAAAATGAAAAGCGATGAGTATGACGAGACGCTCGAGAAATTGCAGATCGAGCTGGTCAAGGCGCAGGCGTGGCTGCAGGCAACGGGCAAGCGGGTGATGGCGCTGTTCGAGGGCCGCGACGCCGCCGGCAAGGGCGGCACGATCTTCGTGGTGCGCCAGTACCTCAACCCACGCACGGCGCGCAACGTGGCGTTGACCAAGCCCACGCCCACCGAGCTCGGACAATGGTACTACCAGCGTTATGTCGACCATTTCCCGACGGCGGGCGAATTCGTCACCTTCGACCGTTCCTGGTACAATCGCGCCGGCGTCGAGCCGGTGATGGGGTTCTGCACGCCGCAACAGCACGAGAAGTTTCTCGACGAGACGCCGCATTTCGAGCGGATGATCGTCAATGACGACATCCACTTCTTCAAATTCTGGCTGAATATCGGCCGGGAAACGCAGCTCGAGCGCTTTCACGATCGCCGCTACAGCCCGCTGAAGAGCTGGAAGTTCTCGCCGATCGACATTGCCGGCATTACCAAATGGGACGATTACACCAAGGCGCGCGACACCATGTTCGAGCGCACCCACAAGGAATTCGCACCGTGGATCATCGTGCGGGCCAATGACAAGCGCCGTGCGCGGCTGGCGGTGATGCGGCGCATCCTGTTGTCGCTGCCCTATGAGGGGCGCGATCTCGATGTCGTCGGCAAGGAAGACAAGAAGATCATCGGCGAAGGGCCGTCATTCCTCGGCAAGGAAGGCTGATGCCTGCCGTGCCGCGTGACGTCCACGCGGCACGGCATTGTTGGCGATCCTCAGGCCGTGCCGCGTGGCGTCCACGCGGCACGGCATTCTTGGCGAGCGTTTCACGCTACGGGAATTGCTCAGGCCGCCAGCCTGGCGATGCGCTGCAATCGCCGCAGCGTGGCATCGTCCTGCAGCGCCTGCTGAAACAGCGATATCTCCTGGTCGATGCGGTCGCATAGCGCACCGGTGTTGCCCTTGAGCAGGCCGCGCGTCTGCAGCAAGGCGGCGACCGGCTTCTTGGCGAGCTGCCTTGCCCGGCCAAGTGTCGCTTCCTCGACGCCGTCGTGCACGATCTCGGCGACGAGGCCGAGCGCCCTGGCGTCCTCGGCGCGGAGCGTGTCGCCGAGGCAGAAGAAGCGGAAGGCGCCAGCATAGCCGAGCTTCTGCGGCGCCAGGATGCTGGTCGCAGCGTCCGGCACAAGGCCGAAATCGACGAACGGCACCCGGAACGTGCTCTTGCCGGAAGCAATCACCATGTCGCAATGGAACAGGATGGTGCAGCCGACGCCGACGGCATCGCCGTCGACGCAGGCCAGGATCGGTTTGGGAAACGTTGCCAGGGTGCGGAACATATCGGTGACCGCGGCGATCAGTTTCTGATGCTTGCTGGCATCGAGGAACTCTGAAAAATCGCCGCCGAGACAGAAGCAGCCGGCGAGGCCACGCAGCACGACGACACGCACTTCGTCATTGTCGGCGGCTTCGTGGAACGTCCTGGCAAGGCTTTCATAGGCTCGTCTGTCGAGCACCGGACGGCCGTCATTCGACGACACGGTGACGATCAGCGTGTGGTTGCGCAGTTCAGGTTGCGGGTGCATGGCGATTTCCGATCTCATGACGCCCGCCTTTGCCCGAACATGTCGGGATATCCCCGGGCCATGACCGGGGCATGGTGATTGCGGCGCGAACGCACCACGTCCAGCGTGTGCTCGTTGAAGGAGAGCAGCGTCGCCACGACCTGCTGGTTGCCGTAGGTGCGCTGATAACCCAGCGGCGTCGCCAGGAAATGCAGCTGCAACGCGCGCAGCACCCACATCGGCTCAAACTCGATGATCACCTTGTCGACGCCGCGCTTCAGGCCCCACTCGACGAAGCCGGCTATCAGTTCGGTGCCGACGGTCGAGACGCCACGACGGCCATCGCGAAATCCGGGAGCCACCGCATAGCGGGTCAATTCCCAGATGTTCGGGCCCGATGGCGGCGTGCCTTCGGAAAGGTCGGTCAAAACCTCGGTCAACAGATGCGGCCGCGTGGTCGGCAGCATCCTCTGATAGCCCGCGACTTCGTTGCCTCGGATGACGATCTGATGCACCGCCTCGTCATGATCGAACTGGTCGACCTCGAATCCGTCCGGGCGGCGCAGATCCTCCCACCCCATCTCCTCGACGAAAATCTGATAGCGTAGTCGATGGACCGCCTCCCAAAGGTCGGGGCGTTCCATCAATTCCTGGGTTGTAAGACAAAAAAGCATACTGCCGTCTCCTGTGTTCAAAGGATGATACGGCCGTGCTTTGATGAGAAAATTGCGTGATCACGTAGGCGGGAGTTCGATCACGTAGGCGGGAGTTCTAGGTCGGCACGGCCGACCTAACTAATGTAGCCGCGTCTTATCGCTTCGGCGACAGCCTGAACTCTGTTGACGGCACCGAGTTTGCTTTTGGCGTTAAGAAGATGTTTCTCCGACGTGTGTTCGGAGATGCCGAGGATTTGCGAGATCTCCCATTCGGACTTGCCGACGGCGGCCCATTGCAGGCATTCGCGTTCGCGTGGCGTCAACTCGACATGGTCGATGGTGTTGCCGGACATGGTGTGGAGTTGCATGGCGCGGCCAACCGCATAGGTCGAGACCAGCGACACCAGGCCGAACTCGGCCGCCGACAGCTCCACGGCCTCGCCGCCCAGCGACACCATGACGATCTGGCCGTCGAGCGTGATCAGCGGGAAGGCCAACCCGTCGCGCAGCTTGAACGCGCCGGCATCGCCCATCACTTCGCCGCTGCTCTTGTCGATGCGAATGTCCTGGGCGGCTTCGCGCCACTGGAAAGGTGCCTGCAACTGCTTCATGTGGCTGACCACGGGATCGTGATCGACATAGTTGCGCGCGACGTAGCGCTCCAGCCATTCGACAGGCCAGTCGCAAAGCAGCACGTGCTGCTTTTGCTGCCCGGCAGGCGTGCCTGGCTGCGGAACGGTTCCGGCCATCAGCGCGGTCAAACCGAAATCCGATGTTATGCCCAACAGTTTCTCACAGACCGCCGCCGCCGTTCCTGCGTGCTGCAGTTGGTCTATGTATTCCAGCGTACGATCAAATTGACCCATCGCAACATCAACCCCATGTTGCCTCATGCATTGAGACCGATGGTCCATGCATTGTCTGCACTTTGCCACCGACCGCCGATTGCAACGCGCCCGTTTCCGGTTGTGGTTCTCGACCCTGGTCCCCCAACCAGGGCAGCCACCGCTGTTTGCAAACACGCTAAAGCATATCCTGAAATCGGCGCGTTGAAATCAAAAACCATTGTGCCTGTACCATTTTCGTACCAAAACCGCTCCGAAGACGAGTGCGACGGAGTTCTATCGTGGCGTTCCAACGGAGGTTCCTGGTCCTGGCCTCGATGCTGATCGCGGTGCTGCCATTGGCTGGCGCGCGCGCGGCGGAACCGCAGGTGCCGGTGCTGTGGGACGCCAAGGAGCGGCTGCCCAAGCCGGACCTTTCCGCGCTGCCACGGCTGCGCTTCCTGACGACCACGGATTTTCCACCTTTCAATTTCCTCGACAGCTCGGGAAAATTGTCCGGTTTCCACATCGACCTGGCGCGCGCCATCTGCGCGGAACTCGGCATCGTCGACAAATGCCAGATCCAGGCCTTGCCATGGACCGAGCTCGAAGGGGCGCTCGAGAAAGGCGAAGGCGAAGCGATCATCGCCGGCATCGCCGCGACGCCGCAGTCGCGCCAGACATACGCCTTCTCGCGCTCCTACCTGCAGTTTCCGGCGCGTTTCATCATGCCCAAGAGCAAGGCATTGCTGGAACCTATCTTCGACAAACTGCGCGGCAAGCGCGTCGGCGTGATATCAGGCTCGGCACATGAGCGCATGCTGCGCGACTATTTCAGCACGGTCCAGGTCGTCACCTTCGACGGACCCGAAGCCCTCTACAGCAATCTCAAGGCGGGCAAGATCGACGCCGCCTTCGGCGACGGCATGCGTTTCGCCTTCTGGCTGGGCGGCTCGGACGCAGCAGGCTGCTGCCGCTTTGCCGGCGGCCCCTATCTGGCGCCCGAATATCTGGGCACGGGCATGGCCATCGCCACGCGGGCGGACGATCCGGCGCTGGCGGCGGCGCTGGATTACGCGCTGCAGGAAATTTCGATGAAAGGCACCTTTGCCGAATTCTATCTGCGCTATTTTCCGGTCAGTTTTTTCTGATCCGGTTCCGGTCAGTTTTTTCTAATCCGAACGGAATGCCGTCAGGTCAGTGTGCGCAGCCGTGCCTTGGCCGCGCGGCCGATGGCGGCGACGGTCAGCGTGTCGAGATCGAGCTCACGCCGGATCAGCTGCAGCACCCGCACTTCTTCCAAGCGCATTTCGAGATCGACGGCGGCCACTTCGAAGGCGGCGGCGTAGGCGGTGTCGCGCAGGCGCTCCGGCAAAGCCTCGCCAACCTGGGCCAGCACACCCTCGAGACCATCCTTTTCATGCAGCAGTTTCTGGCAAGCCTGGGCGACGGGAACCAGCCGGTCCTGATTGAAATCCTCGAACACCGGCCATGAGCGGACTACGTCGCCGATCCTGGCCAGTTCGACATCGGTCATGTCACGGTCGGAGGCCGAGGTGATGACCATCAGGTAGATCAGGGCTTCATGCGGGGACGGCGATGGCATTGTTTGCTCCTTGAACGGGCTTCGAAGGTAGGAACGTGCCCCAAGGGCCGCAAGGAAAAAGCGCCGCGCGCGTTGACGCTCCGGCCACGCGCGCCTAGAGACCGGTTGAAAATCGACACTTGCGGCCAGATCGCGAATTTGGCCGGCGCATAATTGGAAAACAGGACCATGGCGGGATCAAACATCATCGATCTCAATCCCGAACTGCTGGCGGCGGCGGCCGAAAGCAAGGCATGGCCGTTCGAGGAAGCCAAAAAGATCATCGAACGCTACAAGGGCGCCAACTTTCCCGAAACCATCCTGTTCGAGACCGGCTACGGACCATCCGGCCTGCCGCATATCGGCACGTTCGGCGAAGTGGCGCGCACCTCGATGGTGCGGCATGCGTTTCGTGTGCTGACGCAGGACAAGGTCGCGACCAAGCTGCTGTGCTTTTCCGACGACATGGACGGCATGCGCAAGATACCCGACAGCGTACCGGATCGGTCGGCGCTCGAGCCGCATCTGCACAAGCCACTGTCGTCGGTTCCCAATCCGTTCGGCGGCGACTATGCGAGCTTTGCCGACCACAACAATGCGATGCTGTGCCGCTTCCTGGACACGTTCGGCTTCGACTACGAATTCGCCAGTGCGACGCAGTACTACAAGTCAGGCCGTTTCGACGCGATGCTCAAGCGCGCCGCCGAGCGCTACGACCAGATCATGGCGGTGATGCTGCCGACGCTCGGACCGGAGCGGCAGGCGACCTACAGCCCGTTCCTGCCGATTTCCCCGAAGAGCGGGCGCGTACTTTACGTGCCCATGAAGCATGTCGACGCCGAGGCCGGCACCATCACCTTCGACGACGAGGGCACGGAGACGACGCTTTCGATCACCGGCGGCCGGGTGAAGCTACAGTGGAAGCCCGACTTCGGCATGCGCTGGGCAGCGCTTGGCGTCGATTTCGAGATGTTCGGCAAGGACCACCAGACCAATGCGGTGGTGTACGACCGCATCTGCAACATTCTGGGCGGGCGGGCGCCGGAGCATTTCGTCTACGAGCTGTTCCTGGACGAGAACGGCCAGAAGATCTCCAAGTCGAAGGGCAACGGGCTGACCATCGACCAATGGCTGACCTATGCGCCGACCGAGAGCCTCGGGCTCTACATGTACCAGCGGCCGCGGCAGGCGAAGAAGCTCTATTTCGACGTCATCCCGAGGGCGGTGGACGAGTATTACACCTTCCTTGGCGCCTACCCGCGCCAGGACTGGAAGGAACGGCTGGGCAACCCGGTCTGGCATATGCATGACGGCAACCCGCCGGCCATCGACATGCCGGTGCCGTTCTCGCTGCTGCTCAATCTGGTCAGCGCTTCCAATGCGCAGAACAAGGACGTGCTGTGGGGCTTCATTTCCCGCCATACAACGGGGGTAACGCCAAAGACGCATCCGGAGCTGGACCAACTGGTCGGCCATGCGATCCGCTATTTCGACGATTTCGTGAAGCCGACGAAGACCTTCCGCCCGGCCGACGAGATCGAGCGCGAAGCGCTGCTGGCCCTCGACAAAGCGCTTGGCGACTTGCCGGCGGACGCCGGTGGCGAAGCGATCCAGAACGCTTCGCTCAACGTGGCGCGCAAGATCGAGCGCTATCAGGACCATTCCAAGCAGAGCCCGGAGGGCGGCCCGGGCGTTTCGGGTGCCTTCTTCCAGATGATCTACCAGGTGCTCATCGGCCAGGAGCGCGGCCCGCGCTTCGGGTCGTTCGCAGCGCTCTACGGCGTCGCCGAGACCCGCGCGCTCATTCAGAAGGCGTTGGCGGGACAGCTGGCTTGAGGGCGCCGTCGACCTCTTCCAGGATCGAGCCCGGCGCCTGAGGCGCCGGGACAGGCGCGGCCGGCACCGCCGAGATGCCGGCAAGGTTCGGCGCCGATCCGAAAATACCCTTCTTTTCGATGCGGGCCTTTTCGCCGGCATCGACATAGGGTCCGCCCTTGGCGGCGCGCGCCCAGCCGTTCTCGACCAGCCATTGACCGATATCCTGCTTGCCGATCCGGCATTCCGCCGCGACCAGGTCGCGGCCGCCCTCGGGGGGCACGGTGCAGACCACGGCGCGGCCGCGCAGGAAGGCGCGGAACGCCGTGCGGGCGCGGATGCCGCATGGCCAGGATTTGCCATCCGTGTTGCAGGTCTCGTCCTGCCCGACAACGTCGATGCCGGAGACCGCGACCGAATAGCCCTTCGCCTCGATCAGGCCGGCGGCCGATGCGACCGGCTGAAACAGCTTCGTGCCGTTCCAGTCGTCAGGCATCTTCGGCTTGGGCGGTGTGGCAAGCGACAGCTTGCTCAACGGTTCGCGCGGTTCGATCCGCTCGAGTTCCCCGCTGGGCAGTTCCGGTGGCGCGACGACGGCGGGATCGATAGCCCTCGAATGCGGCGAAGGCGGCTTTGACGGTTGCGAGGGCGTGGGAAGAGCCGAGGTGGCCGGCTCTTCGGGCCCTGTACCTTGAGCGATCGTATCGGCGCCGGGATCGATCTGATCCACCGTAACAGTGCCTTCGCTTCCCTTTAGCGTGCGTCCGCCGACGACGACCAGAGCCGCCATCACCGGGACCATCAGAACCGCCAGGACGAGATGAGGGAACCGCATCGGCCGGACCTACTGGCTTGCCCAGACAATCCGCGCCACCCACTCGACCTCGCGCATGGAGATGTCGCGGTCGGGATGATCGGGATTGAGCGAGACCAGTGAAATCGACTTGACGGTCTGGCGTTCGAGCACCTTGGCCATCACCTCGCCGGCGGTGGTCTTGACGACGACGCGATCGCCCTTGCGGGTGGCCGCGCCCGGCTCGACGATGAGGACGTCGCCATTGCGGTAGAGCGGCAGCATGGAATCGCCCTGCACCTGCAGCGCATAGGAGCTCTCGGTCGATTGCGCCGGCAGTTCGACCAGATCCCAGCCCTGTCCCGCCGGGAAGCCGGCATCGTCGAAGAAGCCGCCGGCGCCGGCCTGGGCGAAACCGAGCAAAGGCACCGACCGTCTGCGGCCATCCCGGACATCATGGACAAGTCCGGCCCTGCCTTCGATCAGTCCGGTGAATTCGTCGAGCGAAGCCCCCGTCGCCTCGATGATCTTGGCCAGTGATTCGGTCGAGGGCCAGCGGGGCCGGCCATCCGACGACAGGCGTTTCGACTTGTTGAAGGCGGTCGAATCGAGCCCTGCGCGCCTTGCCAGACCCGAGGCCGAAAGCGAGTAGCGCTCGGCAAGAGCATCGATGGCAGCCCAGACACGGTCGTGCGAGAGCATGTCGTGCTCTCCTTCGAAACAGGAAAAAATGCCTTTTCCTTCTAGTCTTCGAATGCCGGTTTGTCCACCGGCGTGCAGCCGTGACGCGCGTTCCCGTCGGCCGGGCAAACTCCGACTGCGGGGATTAATCAGCCGCCTTGGCAAGGCTGCGCAAACCCTGGTGCGATGTCATGAAAATCCGCTCTTCCTGCGTTGGCGGTCGCGGATTTACAGCACGGCCAAGTGCGATCACAACCTCGTCAATGTCGAGGAAGCGTCGCGCTTTGCGGTCGTAGACGCCGGCCGTCGTCAGGATCAAGGCGGCCGTGTCGCCATTGTCGAGGACGAAGCGGTGCTTGCCGATGACCTGGGTGCCTTCCCAGGTCTCGATCGAGGACACCACCTCGAAACGGCGCCACAGCCTGATCTCGCGGGCATAGATCGCCTGCAGCCCGCCCATCATCGGCGCCCAGCCATTCTTCCGCGCCAGTCTGATGAGGCCGGCACGGACGAACAGGTCGATGCGGCCGAGATCGGCCAGCATCATGTAGCGTGCATTGTTGAGATGGACGTTGAAGTCGATATCGGTCGGCAGGCAGCGAAAGGCCAGCCGGCTTTCACCGCCCATCACGTAGGGGCCACGGCTTCGCGTCGTGGCCAGCATGCGCGCCATACGCGCCCAGACGTACATACCCTTACATCAGGCGGCCTGCTTCACGTCGCCCTTGGCGTAGGGGTCGAAGCGTTCGTAGAAGGTTTCGCCCTTCTCTGCCATGTCGAGCAGCAGCTTCGGCGCCTTGAACTCGGCCCCGTATTTCTTCTGCAGGCCCTTGGCGATCTTGACGAATTCCTTGGCACCAATGCCGTCGATGTAGGACAGCGCGCCGCCGGTGTAGGGCGCGAAACCGAAGGCCAGGATCGAGCCGACATCGGCTTCGCGCGGATCGGTGACGATCCCCTCCTCCATCACCCGCGCCGCTTCCAACGCGATGGTGACGAGCAGACGTTGCTGCAGCTCCTCATAGTCGACCTTCTCGGGTGCCAGCTGCGGATAGAGATCCTTGAGGCCCGGCCACAGCTTCTTCTTGGCGGGCTTGGCCGGATAGTCGTAAAAGCCCTTGCCGTTCTTGCGACCGAAGCGGCCATGGTCGTCGACCATGGTGTTGATCAGCGCCATCTGCTTGGGGTCGACAGCCTTGTCGCCGAGATCCCTGATGGTCTGCTTCATGATCTTCTGGGCAAGGTCGATGGCCGTCTCGTCGGTCAGCGCCAGCGGCCCAACCGGCATGCCGGCTGCCTTGGCCGCATTCTCGATCATCGGCGCGGGCACGCCTTCGATCAGCATCTTGTAGGCTTCCGACATGTAGCGCAGCACGCAGCGGTTGACGTAGAAGCCGCGCGTGTCGTTGACGACAATCGGCGTCTTCTTGATGGCGCGGACGAAGTCGATCGCCGTCGCCAGCGCCTTGTCGCCGGTCTTCTTGCCCAAGATGATCTCGACCAGCATCATCTTGTCGACCGGCGAGAAGAAATGGATGCCGATGAAGTTCTTCGGCCGCGCCGAATTCTTGGCCAGACCGGTGATCGGGATGGTCGAGGTGTTGGACGCGAAGATCGCCGACGATTTCAGCACCGCCTCCGCCTGTTCGGTGGCGGCCTTCTTGACGGCGGAATCCTCGAACACCGCCTCGACCACCAGATCGCAGCCGGCAAGGTCGGCATAGTCGGCCGTCGGCGTGATCAGCGACAAAAGCTTGTCACGCTCCTCGGGCTTGGCGCGACCCTTCTTGACCTGATCGGAGACCAGGCTGTCGGAATGCGCCTTGCCCTTCTGCGCCGACTCCATATCGCGGTCGAGCAGCACCACCGGGATGCCGGCCTTGGCCGTGACATAGGCGATGCCGGCGCCCATGAAGCCGGCGCCGAGAATGCCGATCTTCCTGAATTTGGTTTCCGGCACGCCGGCCGGGCGGCGGGCGCCCTTGTTCAGTTCCTGCAGCGACACGAACAGCGAGCGGATCATCGCAGCCGCTTCCTTGGTCTGCATGATCTCGGTGAAATAGCGCTGTTCGATCCTGAGCGCGGTGTCGAACGGCACCAGCAGGCCTTCATAGACGCATTTCAGGATCGCGGCGGCTGCCGGATAATTGCCATAGGTCTCGCGACGCAGGATGGCGATGGCTGGCGGCCACAGGTTGAAGCCGGCGGGTGTATAGATCTGGCCGCCAGGCAGCTTGAAGCCCTTCTCGTCCCACGGCGCCACCGGCTTGAGGCCGTTCCTGATCATCGCCTTGGCGGTCTCGACCAGCCTGGCCGGCTCGGCGATCTCGTGGATAAGGCCCATCGACTTCGCCTTCTGCGGCGACAGCGTCTGGCCGGAGGTCAGCATCTGCAGCGCCTGCTGCTGATCGGTCAGCCGCGGCACGCGCTGGGTGCCGCCGGCGCCGGGGAAGATTCCGATCTTGACCTCGGGAAGCGCCATCCTGACCCTATCAGAGTCGGCTGCTACGCGGCCGTGGCAGGCGAGCGACAGCTCGAAAGCGCCACCCATGCAGGTGCCGTTGATCGCCGAAACCCACGGCTTGCCTGAGGTCTCCAGCTTGCGGAACAGGCCGGTCATATAACCGGCATTCTCGAACAGCGTCTTGGTCGCCATTTCGGCATCCTTGCCCTTGTCCGTGGCGAAAGTCGCCAGCATCTTCTGCAGCATGGTGATGTCGGCGCCGCCGGAGAACGTGTCCTTGCCGGAGGTGATCACCGCGCCCTTGATGGCGGCATCGCCGGCCACATGATCGACAATGGCGTTCAACTCGCGCATCACCTCTTCGGTGAAGACGTTCATCGAGCGGTCCGGGCTGTTCCAGGTGACCAGCGCGATGCCATCGGCGTCGATGTCGAGGGTGAAATTGGTGTAGCTCATCTTCTCTCTCCCCGTCAGACGCGTTCGATGATGGTTGCCGTGCCCATGCCGGCGCCGATGCACAAGGTCACCAGCGCGGTGTTGAGGTCACGGCGCTCGAGTTCGTCCAGCACCGTGCCGAGGATCATCGCGCCGGTGGCACCGAGCGGATGGCCCATGGCGATGGCGCCGCCATTGACGTTGATCTTGTCGTGCGGGATGTCGAAAGCCTGCATGTAGCGCAGCACCACCGAGGCAAAAGCCTCGTTGAGTTCGAACAGGTCGATGTCGGACAGCTTCATCTTGGCGCGCTTCAACAGCTTCTCGGTGACATCGACCGGACCGGTCAGCATCAGCACCGGCTCGGAGCCGATGTTGGCGAAGGTGCGGATGCGCGCGCGCGGCTTCAGCCCCATGGTTTTCCCGGCCCTCTTCGAACCGAGCAGCACAGCCGCCGCGCCATCGACGATGCCGGACGAATTGCCGGCATGGTGGACGTGGTTGACCTCTTCCACCTCGGGATGCTTCTGCACCGCGACCGCATCGAAGCCGCCCATTTCGCCGGGCATGACGAAGGACGGAGTGAGCGAGGCCAGCGACTGCATGTCCGTCGACGGCCGCATATGCTCGTCATGGTCGAGGATGGTCAGGCCGTTCTGGTCCTTGATCGGGATGACGGAGTTCTTGAAGCGGCCATCGGCCCAGGATTTGGCGGCACGCTTCTGGCTCTCGACGGCGTAGGCGTCGACGTCGTCACGGGAGAAGCCGTATTTGGTGGCGATGAGGTCGGCCGAGATGCCTTGCGGCACGAACCAGCCGGGCAGGCCGACCGAGGGGTCCATGAACCAGGCGCCGCCCGAGGCGCCCATGCCGACGCGCGACATGGATTCGACACCGCCGGCGACGACGATCTCGTCGGCGCCCTGGGCGATCTTGGCGGCGCCGAAATTGATGGCGTCGAGGCCCGAGGCGCAGAAGCGCGAGATCTGCATGCCCGGTGCCTTGTCGTCGTAGCCGGCCTCGAAGGCGGCGGCGCGCGGAATGACCGAGCCGGCCTCGCCGACCGGGTCGACGCAGCCGAAGATGATGTCGTCGACATTGCCGGTATCCAGCCCATTGCGGTCACGCAAAGCCTCGAGCGTCTTGGCGGCAAGCCGTACCGCCGGCACCTCGTGCAGCGACCCGTCCTTCTTGCCCTTGCCGCGCGGCGTGCGCACCGCGTCATAGACATAAGCGTCAGCCATTTTTCTGCTCCTTGGGTTCGCCGGTCGTCGCTCTCAGAGCGAGCGGCCGATCAGCAATTTCATGATCTCGTTGGTGCCGCCATAGATGCGCTGGACACGGGCGTCGCGGAACATGCGGGCGATCGGATATTCATTCATGTAGCCATAGCCGCCATGCAATTGAAGGCATTCGTCGACGACTTTTCCCTGCAGGTCGCTGAGCCAGTATTTGGCCATCGACGCCGTCACCGGATCGAGGCCGCCATTGATGTGGCGGGCGACGCAATCATTGTAGAAGACGCGGCCGATGGTGGCCTCGGTCTTGAGTTCGGCCAGCTTGAACTGGGTGTTCTGGAAGTCGATGATCGCCTTGCCGAACGCTTTGCGCTCCTTGACGTAGTCGATGGTCAGCGCCAGCGCCCGCTCGATCATGGCGATGGCGCCGGTGCCGATCTGCAGCCGCTCCTGCGGCAGTTGCTGCATCAGCTGGATGAAGCCCTGCCCTTCCTCATGGCCAAGCAGGTTGGAGGTCGGCACGCGCACATCGTTGAAGAACAGCTCCGACGTGTCGTTGGCCTTCAGCCCGATCTTGTCGAGGTTTCGGCCGCGCTCGAAACCTTCCACTTCATCTGTTTCGACGACGATCAGCGAGGTGCCCTTGGCACCCTTTTCCGGATCGGTCTTGGTGACGACGATGATGAAGTTGGCGAGCTGGCCGTTGGTGATGAAGGTCTTGGAACCGTTGATCTTGTATTGGTTGCCATCCTTCTGCGCCCGCGTCTTGACGCCTTGCAGGTCGGAGCCGGCGCCCGGTTCGGTCATGGCGATAGCGCCGATCAGTTCGCCGGTCGCCAGCTTCGGCAGCCACTTCTTCTTCTGCTCTTCCGAGCCGTAGTGGAGGATGTAGGGGGCGACGATCGAATTGTGCAGGCCGATGCCGAAGCCGTCGACGCCGACATGGCCGATGGCCTCGATGATGGCGCTTTCATGCGCGAAGGTCCCGCCCGAGCCGCCATACTCTTCCGGCATCGAGGCACAGAGCAGACCGGCGGCTCCCGCCTTCAGCCAGCTTTCGCGGTCAACCATCTCGTTCTTCTCGAACTCGTCGTAACGCGGCGCGATCTCCTCCGACATGAAGCGGACCGCCATGTCGTAGAGCATGCCGACCTCGTCCGCCGCCCAGGCGGGTTTCGGCAAAGAAAGCACTTCAGCTGGATTTGTCATGCCGTTTCTCCCGCGCCGACGTCCCCCTCCCCCTCGAGGGGAGGGTGGCCGCGAAGCGGTCGGGTGGGGTCGCCGATGACGTGCTCGACCTTATCTTCGAAACTGACGCGGGTTTGGGGCATTGCGATCATTCTCCTCCCAAAGCGCCAACCAGCCGGCGCACTGCACGCAGGACCCCTCCCGGCCCTTCGGGCCACCCTCCCCTCAAGGGGGAGGGGGACGCCGGCCATTTCTAGAACGCTTCCGCAGGCAGCGCCATTAGCGTGTCCGCACCACTGGAAATGCGGGCCAGATGTGCCGATGTCTCCGGCATGATCCGCTCCATGAAGAAGCGCGCCGTCACCACCTTGTTGTCGTAGAAGGACTGGGAACCGTTGGCGCCGGTCTTACCCTGTGCTGCCTTGGCCATCAGCGCCCACATGTAGCCCAGCGCCACGAGGCCGAAGAGATGCATGTAGTCGGTCGAGGCGGCTCCGGCATTGTCAGGCTTGGCCATGCCGTTCTGCAGCAGCCACATGGTCGCCGCCTGCAAATCGTTGAGACCCTTCTTCAACGCCTTGGTGAAGGGCGCCATCTTTTCGTCGGCGCGGTTTTCCTCGCAGAATTCGCCGACTTCCTTGAAGAAAGCCTGCACGGCGCGGCCGCCGTTCAGGCCGAGCTTGCGGCCGACGAGGTCGAGCGCCTGGATGCCGTTGGCACCTTCATAGATCATGGCGATGCGGGCATCGCGCACGAACTGGCTCATGCCGTGCTCCTCGATGTAGCCGTGGCCGCCGAACACCTGCTGCGCCATGACGGCGTGGTCGAAACCCTTGTCGGTGAGCACGCCCTTGACCACCGGTGTCATCAGGCCGGTGTAGTCGTCAGCCGCCTGGCGATCCTTGTCGTCGCCCGAGCGGTGGGCGACATCGGATTTGATCGCCGTCCACAGCGCCAGCGCGCGGCCAGCCTCATTGAAGGCCCTCATGGTCATCAGCGAGCGGCGGATGTCGGGATGGACGATGATCGGGTCGGCCTTCTTGTCGGGCGCCTTCGGCCCCGACAGCGAGCGGCCCTGCAAACGGTCCTTGGCGTAGGCGACGGCGTTCTGGTAGGCGATCTCGGAGAGCGACAGCCCCTGCAGGCCGACACCGAGCCGTGCCTCGTTCATCATCGTGAACATGGCCTTCAAACCGCCATTGGCCTCGCCGAGCAACGTACCTTCGGCCTCGTCATAATTCATGACGCAGGTCGAATTGCCGTGGATGCCCATCTTCTCCTCGATCGAACCGCAGGAGAGGGTGTTGCGCTCGCCCGGATTGCCTGATGCATCGAGCTTGTGCTTCGGCACGATGAACAGCGAGATGCCCTTGACGCC
The DNA here is from genome assembly GCF_006442705.1 of Mesorhizobium sp. B1-1-7. Lineage (NCBI taxonomy): Bacteria > Pseudomonadati > Pseudomonadota > Alphaproteobacteria > Hyphomicrobiales > Phyllobacteriaceae > Mesorhizobium > Mesorhizobium sp. B1-1-7. The sequence goes on from NZ_VFWQ01000002.1 coordinate 35,962, forward strand.
TTCCGGCGCGCCCTCGATGCGGGCCAGCACCAGATGGACGATGTTGTCCGACATGTCGTGCTCGCCGGCCGAGATGAATATCTTCTGGCCCGAGATCTTGTAGGTGCCATCGCCATTCGGCACCGCCTTGGTGCGCAGCAGGCCGAGATCGGTGCCGCAATGCGGCTCGGTCAGGTTCATGGTGCCGGTCCAGGCGCCCTCGACCATCCTGGGCAGCCATTTGGCCTTCTGCTCATCGGTGCCATGGGTGATGATCGCCGCGATCGCGCCCTGCGTCAGGCCCGGATACATCATCAGCGACATGTTGGCCGATACCATGTATTCGGCAACCGCCGTGTGCACGGCGTAGGGCAAGCCCTGGCCGCCGAACTCGACCGGTGCGGCTAGCCCCATCCAGCCGCCTTCGCGGTACTGGTCGAAAGCTTCCTTGAAGCCCTTGGGCGTCGTCACCGAGCCATCGTCGTGACGGACGCAGCCCTCCATATCGCCGACACGGTTGAGCGGGTGCATGACGTTTTCGGCAAGCTTGGCGCCTTCCGCGAGGATCGCCTCCAGCACGTCGGGCGTGGCATCCGCAAATCCGGGAAGGTTCGAATAGCGCTGGTAGCCCAGCACCTCGTTCAACACGAACAGCGTATCCTGGACCGGTGCCCTGTAGATCGGCATGCTTTTCCTCCACCCTGCAAACCTGGTCCGGAAGCCCCCAAATTCGCGTCAGGGCAGCATGCGGACCTGTGTTGAAGGCGGGATAGCAAAAATTGACGTTTGCGTAAACGTCAATTTCTTCGATGCGACAAGATTTCCGCCCTCTGCTTGCGAGGAGCCTAGCGGTACGGCGGCGCGCCGGCCGGTGCCCGGCAAGCCGAAGATAAGGCGTTGGCAGGCCTGACGGCAAAAAGCCGCGCGGCATGGCCACGCGGCTTTGATCGTCATTTGCCGATGGAAAAGCGCGTCACGCTTTTCCTGGAAGTTGCTTTTAGCCCGCGACGCTCGCCTGCGGCGTCGAGCGCTCGGCCAGCATCTGGCGCACCGCCGTCATCGAGCCGCCCAGCTCATTGATGGCGTCGTCGATCAGCGCCCGCTGCTTCTGCAGGCGGGCAAGCTGCTTTTCCGACTTGTCGAGCGCCAGCCGCAGCTGCTTGGTGTTGGACCCGGTCGGATCGTAGAGATCCATCATCTGCTTGACGTCGCGCAGCGAGAAGCCGAGCTTGCGGCCGAGCAGGATCAGCTTCAGCCGGGCCCTGTCGCGGCGCGTGTAGAGGCGGGTCGAACCGTCACGCTGAGGATTGAGCAGGCCCTTGTCTTCGTAGAAACGCAGCGTGCGCAGAGTCACGCCGTACTTCTTGGCCATCTCGCCGATGCGGACGAGATCCTCGCCGGCTTCGACAGGTACATTGTTGGTATTGGCCGCGGTCTCGCCGGCCGAAATAAGCTTCATGGTCACTGGCTTTCCCCGTCTGGTGGCGTCGCGGTCCTTGACCATGCGTCGCCTGACTGGAAGCGGGGGCGTGCTTCCGGCCGTGGTTTCGACAAACAAATCGCAAAACAGCACACTCAATGCGCCTTTTACGTTTACGTCAATTCTATACCGATAGCCGCCTCATGACGCAAGGGCGTTCTGTGGGTGTTCCGCGAACGGTGCTTTTTGCCGCAGCGCAAGTGCAATGCCGCGGCGCGAGCGCGGCAGCGAACTTCCTTCCAACTTCTTAAGCTTGGTTAACGCGTTGTTTACCACGTTGGGCGAAATGTGCGCATGTCGGCTACCCGTGTTTATCCTGTATCGAATTTTTCACGGTTTTTCGGAGCGCGGGTGAACCCCGGGAAGCTTGTCTTCCACCGCATGGAAGCGCGGTCGCCTCGTTCCGGCAGGGACTTGGGGAGCTGGTCGCAAACTGGCCAATCTGAAAGACGGACGCACCGATGAACAGCAAGCGGTCCTATCTCGATACACTCAACGCCGGCAGGCAGCGTAGGCCGCAGACCACGCTCGAGCAGCTCAACCGCTCGCTGGAGACGCTGGAACAGCGGCTGGGGCAGACGCGCGAAGACACGATGGCACGTCCCGCTCCCCGACAGTATGGCGCCGAACCGCGCTATCCCGCGGCCGATCCCCGCTATCCCGCCACCCAGCCTGCCGGCCAGCAGCGCTGGTACGAGGATCCGCAGCCGGCACCGCGCGCCAAGGCCCCGGCGCAGCCTCCCGCCTTCGACCAGAGCTATCAAGCTATTGCCCGCGACATCGACCGTGTCCGCGGCCAGGAAGACAGCGTCGCCATGGTCGGCAAGATCGCCGGCGAGCTGCGCGGCATGCGCGAGGAACTGCGCCACCAGATGACATCAGGACTGCAGCGCGAATTCGAAGCACTGCGCAAGGATATCGACCGCGCCTTCCAGTCGAACGCCAAGCCGGGCGCATCAGGCCCAGGCGCATCAGGCAAGGGCAGCGCCGAACTCGGCGTCGAATTCGAACGGCTCTCCGGCGCCATCAAGTCGCTGTCGGAAAAGAGCGACGACAGAAGCGTCAACCTGCTGCGGCTGGAACTCGAACAGGTCAAGGCCGCGCTCGACACGCTGGCGCGCGAGGAGAGCGTGCAGAAGGTCGATCGCCGCTGGGATGATTTCGATCGCCGTTGGACAGCCTTCGAAGACCGCGTCGACGCCGACCAGCGCAAGCGCTCCGACGAGCCCGCGCTTGCCGCCCTGACCGATCGGCTGGAGCAGATCAGCAATGCCGTCAACAACCTGCCGGAATCGCTGTCGCTGCGTTCGCTGGAGGAAAAAGTCCGCACGCTGGCCGGCGCTGTCGATCACTTCGCCAGCCAGCAGGACAATAGCGGCAGCGACACGCTGGCCATGATCGACGAGCGGCTGGACGAGATTTCCCGTGCCATCGTTGCCTCGACTGTCGCGGCGCAGGCCAATTCGCTCGACCATGAAGCCTTCGAGCGCATCGAGAAGCGGATCGATTCTCTGGCCCGGCAGATCGAGGAAGTGGCGCAGGACCGCCCCGGCAATGCCGTCATGGATCGCCTGAGCACGCTGTCGAGCCGTGTCGACGAGCTCGCCGGCCGCGCCAACCTGCCCGAACAGGCGATGGAACGGCTGGCCAAGCAGATCGCGCTCATCGCCGACAAGATCGACCAGGCGCCGGCCATGCCCGATGCCGACTATATCTTCCACGGGCTGGAGCAGCGTTTCGACGTGCTGTCGAGCATGATGGAACGCCGCCAGGGCGACGCCATCGAACAGGGCAACATGCTGTTCCGCGATCTCGAGCGCCGGCTGGACGAGGTTGCCGACCGGCTGGACCAGCGCGTGCCGCAGGTCGACAGTGCCGGTATCATGGAGGCCATCGACGCCCGCTTCACCGCGCTTGCCAAGCGCATCGAGACGCGCGCTCCCGATCCCGCCGGCGAAGCGGCGATCCGCGGACTGGAAAGCCGCCTTGAGGACATTTCCAGCCGGCTCGACGCATCGGCCGCGCAGGTTGCCGGCATCGACCCGGCGCTGATCCGCAGCCTGGAGGCGCAGGTCACCGGCTTGTCCGCGCATCTTTCCAAGCCCGGCACGCCGTTGCCGGAATTCGAAGACATCAGTCCGCGCCTCAACGAAATCGAGAAGTCGCTGGCCGGGACCCGCGATTCCATCCTCGGCGCGGCGCGCGAAGCGGCCGAAAACGCAGTGCAGTCGCTCGCCGGGTCGAGCGCCAATACCGCCGCCGTTTCGGGGCTCGCGCAGGACCTGAAGACGCTCGAGACGCTGACACGCCGTTCCGACGAGCGCAATTCGAGGACCTTCGAGGCCATCCACGACACGCTGCTCAAGATCGTCGACAGGCTGGGCTCGCTGGAAACCAGCGATCCGTCCGAGGCGGTGAGCGAGCTTTTGGACGCGCGCCCGGACGAAGCGGTCGGCAAACGCCGCGCACGCACGGCCAAGATGGCTGTCGAGGCTCCGTCGATGGATATCGACGCGCCAATGCCGCTGACGGGCGACATGGCCGATCTCGACGGCCGTGCCGCTGCCATAATGCGCAACGAGCCGGGAGGCACACGCTCGCCGGCGGAAGCCGCTGCTGCGGCCGCCATGGCCGCACTCGGTTCCGACACCATTGCCGAGAAGGACCAGCCGGCCGGCCGCAAATCGATGTTCGGCGGGCTGGCACGCGCCTTCAAGGGCAAGAAGGCGGCGGATATTCCGCCCCTGGCCGGCTCGGCGCCGAGCGCCGATATCCCGAGCGTCGATCTCGACGAGCCGCTCGACCCGAAAATGGCCAACCGGCCGCTGGAGCCCGGCTCGGGCGCCCCCGACCTCAATGCCATCATGAAACGCGTGCGCGACGAGCGGGGCCAGCCGGCAAAGCTCAGCGACAGCGATGCCTCCAAATCGGACTTCATCGCGGCGGCGCGGCGCGCGGCGCAGGCCGCCGCGGCCGAAGCCGATGCCTTGAAGCGCCAGTCGACGATGAAAGGGCCGGTGAAGGCGCTCAGGATCGGCGACCTGCTCAAGGCGCGGCGCAAGCCGATCCTGATGGCGGCGGCCGCGATCATGCTGGCGCTTGCCGGCCTGCAGCTCGGCAAGGCATTCCTCTCCGATCCGGCCCAGGTGGCGAGCAACGACGCGGCACCAATCGTGGCCTCGCAGCCGGTTCAAACGGCATCCGTCGACACGGCCAGCCCGCCGAAGCCGGAGGCCCAGCCGGCGGCAACGGACAACGCGCCGGCCCACGCCGTCAGGCAGGCCGAATCATCCGCGCCGATGGCCAAGGACGACATGGTCAACCAGACCGCCATGGCGATGCCATCGGACAGCGATGCGATGGCGGATACGGCACCGGCTACATCGGGATCCACGGCTACGGCCGGCGCTTCCGGCGCAGGCGCCGCCTCCGAAGCAATGGCTCCGGCCGCGCCGACGGCGCCCACTTCGACAGCCCCGACGACGTCAACGCCGGCAGCCATCACCGGTGGCGCGCAGGCGACGGCCAGCGATGCCCAGCCGACCATGGCCGCGCCAACCGCGACCAACGACACCAAGGGCAACGACACCACTGGCGCGGTGGCGTCGACGGATACATCCGCCCCGACAGCCGCGGCCAAGTTCGACATTCCGGCCGAGGCCGGCCCGGCCGCGCTCCGCGATGCCGCCGCCGGCGGCGATGCCAAGGCGCTGTTCGAGATCGGTTCGCGCTACGCGGAGTCGCGCGGCGTCAAGGAAGACATGGCGACAGCGGCCAAATGGTATGAGAAATCGGCGGAACTCGGCTTCGCGCCGGCCGAATACCGTATCGGCAATTTCTACGAGAAGGGCATCGGCGTCGCGCGCGACATCAAGAAGTCGAAGACCTGGTACCAGATGGCCGCCGAGCAGGGCAACGCCAGCGCTATGCACAATCTGGCCGTGCTGTTCGCCATGGCCGCCGACGGCGTGACCGACAATGAATCGGCCGCCCACTGGTTCCAGGAGGCCGCCGACCTCGGCGTCAAGGACAGCCAGTTCAATCTCGGCATTCTCGCCGCCAAGGGCGTCGGCATGAAGCAGAACCTCGAGGAATCCTACAAATGGTTCGCGCTCGTCGCCAAGACCGGGGACAAGGACGCGGCCGCCAAGCGCGACGAGATTGCCAATGCGCTGCGGCCCGAACAGCTCGAGCGCGCCCGTGCCGCGACCGAATTGTGGAAGGCCAAGCCGCTCAACGTGGCAGCCAATTCGGTCGACATTCCCGATGCCTGGCAGGAAGGCACGCCGCAGACCACCGCCAGCATCGACATGAAAAAAGCGGTCCAGAACATCCAGCGCATTCTCAACAAGAATGGCTACGACGCCGGTGGTGCCGACGGCAAGATGGGCCAGAAGACGAAGACCGCGATCATGGCTTTCCAGACCGACAACAAGATGCCGGCCACCGGCGCGGTCGACGAGAAACTGGTCAAGGCACTGCTGGCGCGCAAATAACGGCAGATGCGTCGCTTCCACGACGCCCTTGCCACACATTTGCCTGTTAACTGATTGAGATGTTTTTTGTTTCGGCCCGGTGACGGGGTTTTTCCCCGCCGCCGCGTCGGCGCAAGAAAAAATTGGCTTTTCGATGCGAGACTGTCCGCAACGGCTGTATTCGCCGACAGGCAAACTGATCGAGACTGACGGGTGGGCATCTATCTCCCGATTGCGGAAATTTCCGTCAACGTCTTCGTGCTGCTGGCCATGGGCGCCGCGGTGGGATTCCTGTCGGGCATGTTCGGCGTCGGCGGCGGCTTCCTCATCACCCCGCTCCTGATCTTCTACAACATTCCGCCAGCGATCGCGGTCGCCACGGGCGCCAATCAGGTTATCGCCTCCTCCTTCTCCGGTGCGCTGTCGCACATGAAGCGGGGTACGCTCGACTTCAAGCTCGGCGGGGTGCTTCTGGCCGGCGGCGTTGTCGGTTCGACCGGCGGCATCTTCGTGTTCGCTTTCCTGCGCAGGCTCGGCCAGCTCGACCTGTTCATCTCACTGCTTTACGTCGTGCTGCTCGGCACCGTGGGCGGACTGATGCTGGTCGAAAGCGTCAATGCGCTGCGCGCGACGCGCAGCGGTGCGGCACCGGTTATGAAGAAATCCGGCCAGCACAACTGGATCCACCGCTTGCCGCTGAAGATGCGCTTCAGGGCCTCGAAACTGTTCGTCAGCGTCATCCCGGTGCTAGGCCTTGGCGCCGGCATCGGTTTCCTGTCGTCCATCATGGGCGTCGGCGGCGGCTTTATCATGGTGCCGGCGCTGATCTATCTGCTCAAAGTGCCGACCAATGTGGTTATCGGCACGTCGCTGTTCCAGATCATCTTCACCTCCGCCTACACGACGCTGGTTCACGCCAGCACCAACCAGACCGTCGACGTGATGCTGGCTTTCCTGCTGATGGCGGGTGGCGTGGCCGGCGCGCAATATGGCGCCAAGGCCGGCCAGAGGCTGCGCGGCGAGCAATTAAGGGCGCTCCTGGCATTGCTGGTCCTGGCAGTGGCGATAAGGCTTGCCATCGGCCTGTTCGTCACGCCGCCCAACCTATATTCGCTGTCCGGCGCGGGTCTCAACTGATGGCGGGCCCTAACGCATTCGCAACCGCCATTCTCCTGTCCTTGCTCGTGGCCGCCTTGCCGGCGAAGGCACAGACGCCGCTGACGGAAGGCATCCAGATCGGGCTCTCCACAGACAATGTCTCGATCACCGCCGGCTTTTCCGGTGCCGACCTGACCATTTTCGGTTCGCTGGAGAACCCCGACCCGCTGGTTGCCCGCCAGGGCCGCTACGATGTCATCGTCGTGCTCGAAGGGCCGCCCAAGCCTGTGGTGGTGCGCCGCAAGGACCGGGTGCTCGGCGTCTGGGTCAATCTGGAATCGGAAACCTTCGAGAACGTGCCGGTCTCCTATTCGGTGGCGACGACACGGCCGCTGCAGGACATCACCGAACCGAACAGCTATAAGCAGCTGTCGCTCGGCGCCTCCAACCTCTACATGCAGCCCGCCGATGCCGGCGACAGCCCGGCGACGATCGAGGAATTCACCGCCGCCCTGCGCGAGCGCAAGGCGGCAGCCGGCCTCTACAGCGAGAATGTCGGCGGCGTGCAGTTCCTGTCGCAGAACCTGTTCCGCGCCACCGTCAGGCTGGCGCCGAACGTGCCGGTCGGCACCCATAAAGCCCGCGCGTTCCTGTTCAAGAGCGGCCTGTTCATCAAGGAGAGCTCGGCCCAGCTCGAAATCCGCAAGTCCGGCTTCGAACAGTCGATCTTCCGCGTCGCCCACGAATATGCCTTCCTCTACGGCGTCTTCGCCATATCGCTGGCCATGCTGACGGGCTGGCTCGGCAGGCTGGTCTTCCGCAGGGACTGAGGCATCTGAAAGGGGTTCCCCTTTTCCGGATCATGCTGTAGACCGCACCTCCCCCGCCCGACGGGTAACAATTCAATTCGGCAGAGTGGTCAATCCGGCAGAGTGGTTCGGTCGCCCGGACCGCAGCGCACGCTTCTTCCGCGAGCGCCGATCCGCTGCCTGCCACCAATGACAGGAGGCTGCCTTGCGACCAGCATTCGCCGGTATCGACTTCGGCACGTCGAACTCCACGGTTGGCGTGGTCCGCAACGGGCAGCCGCGCCTCGTCGGGCTTGAAAACGGCCAGGTCACGTTGCCGAGCGCGGTGTTCTTCAATTTCGAGGACGGCCGCATCTGCTTTGGCCGCCAGGCCATCGCCAACTACACCGACAGCGTCGAAGGCCGGCTGATGCGCTCGCTGAAGAGCGTGCTCGGCAGTTCGCTGGCGCACGAAAAGACGCGCATCAAGGCGCGCTCGATCGGCTTCATGGAAATCATCGGCCTGTTCCTCGGACATCTCAGGAAGAGGCTGGAAGAAGACGCCGGCGACGTGGTCGAGACGGTGGTGCTCGGCCGGCCGGTGCAGTTCGTCGACGACGATCCGGTAGCCGATGCGAATGCGCAGGGCGACCTCGAAAAGGCCGCCCACGCCCAGGGCTTCAAGCACATTGCTTTCCAGTTCGAGCCGATCGCCGCTGCGCTCGACTACGAGCAGAGGGTCACGCGCGAGGAGTTGGCGCTGATCATCGACATGGGCGGCGGCACGTCCGACTTCTCGGTCGTGCGCGTCTCGCCGGAGCGCTCCCGCTCGCTGGACCGCAAGGACGACATCCTGGCCAGCCGGGGCGTTCATATCGGCGGCACGGATTTCGACCGGCTGCTGAGCATTGCCCATGTGATGCCGCGGCTCGGCTACCTGACCCCGACCAAGGACGGCAAGCGCAATCTGCCGGCCAGCTATTTCATCGATCTCGCGACATGGCAGCGCATCAACCTGGTCTACACCGCCAAGGCGATGACGCATCTGCGCCAGATCCGCTACGAGGCCGTGCGCGCCGACCTGGTCGATAGTTTCATCCACATCGTCGAGCATCGTTATGGGCACGCGCTGGCGGCTCTGGTCGAAAAGGCCAAGATCGAGCTGACGGACAGATCATCCGCCGAGGTGACGGTGAAGCTGCCGGGCGCGGACTTCTCCGCCGAGATCACGCGCGGCGGGCTGGACGCCACGATCGCCAGGGACATCGAGCGGGTCACCGCAACGGTCGGCGAGACCATCCGCGACGCGGGGGTCAAACCATCCGACATCACCGCGGTGTTCCTGACCGGCGGATCGACCGCGATCCCGCTGGCAAGACGGGAGATCCTGTCGCTGGTGCCGCAGGCTTCCGTCATCGAGGGCGACATGTTCGGCTCGGTCGGGCTTGGCCTGGCTCTCGATGCCCAGCGGAAGTTCGGCTGACCGGTCCGTTGATATTCAGGTGATGCCGGCCTGCAAATGGCCGTTTCCTGCGCTTCCGGTACTCGCGTACCCGAACGTACGCTCCGTTCCGGTTCTCGGAACCAACCATTTTCGGCACGGCCTGACCTGAATCTCAACGAACCTTATGCTGGCGCAGATCCGGTCGTTTCGGCACCGAGATGCGCCTTGAGCGCCATCTGGGCCAAGCTTGCCTGGCGATCGCGGTGCGTGATCATGGCGAAGTCGCGTTTCGGCAGTTCGAGCGGCACCGACCGCAGGCTGCCTTCGGCAACGGCGCGGCCGACGACCAGGTCCGAAATGATGGTGGCGCCGGCACCTGCCTCGACCGCCTGGCGAACCGCCTCGTTGCTGGGCAGCACCAGAAATATCTGCAGGTCGGCAAGCGAAATCCCCTCGCGCCGCGCCAGATCCTCCAGAACCTCGCGCGTGCCCGATCCGCCCTCGCGGATGATCCAGCGCAGGCCCCTGATGTCGGGATGGCCGGGCGCGGTTTCGGCGATCTCGGGGTGGGAGCTGGCAACGACCAGCATCAGCCTGTCGGTATCGACCTTGGCGCGGCGCAATATGTCGGATTCGGTGCGCCCCTCGACCAGGCCGAGATCGGCGGTTCCATCCAGCACGCTGGCCTCGACCTGCCTGGTGTTGCCGATGGTGACGCTCAGCCTCACGGCCGGATAGGCTTCGTGGAAGGAAGCCAGCCGGCGCGGCAGCCAGTAGCTGGCGATGGTCAGGCTGGCCGCGATCGAGAGACTGCCCGCGACCGTCTGCGAGACATGTTCAAGCACATTGCGGGCGGCGGCGGCCCGCTCGAGCACGGCCTTCGCCTCCGGCAGGAACCGATGGCCTGTCTGGGCCAGTTCGATGTTGCGGCCGACGCGGTTGAACAGGTGCACGCCGTGCTGCTCTTCGAGCGCGCGGATGGCGGCCGATGCCGCCGACTGGGAGATGCCCAAAAGCTCCGCTGCCTTGGTCATGTGGCCGCGCTCGGCGACGGCGACGAAAATGCGCAACTGGTCCAGGGTCATGCGCGCATTAAGAACCAATATCGATCGAATTTACAAGAACAACTGATTAGACGGATCGATAGCTTTATTCTACTTTTTCAGTCGAAGTTAGAAAAAATTGGCCATCAGGTCGCAGCGAATAAAATGATCGGGCGGTTCAGATCCCTGTTTGCCCATTGGGCCCGTGGCATAAGGCGACGGCTGACCGGCGATCGCTACCACCCGGAAGAGCATTACATGCGCGGCCCCGGGCCGAAGACGCGGGCCAAATCCGCGCGCACTGGATCATGATGCACGGACCACCGCGCGGCGCGAATTCGGCACCATCGCAGCTCCCGCTGGCGGACACGCGCGCGCCTGATGAAGGCGACGGCGTCGACACTTCGCCTGATGTTTCCGACAGCATCGCCAAGACCACCTGCTACATGTGCGCCTGCCGCTGCGGCATCGACGTGCACATCAAGGACGGCAAGGTCCGCTACATCAACGGCAACAAGGACCATCCGGTCAATCGCGGCGTGATCTGCGGCAAGGGCAGCTCCGGCATCATGCAGCACTACAGCCCGGCCCGGCTGAAGAAGCCCCTGTTGCGCACCGGCCCGCGCGGCTCTGGCGAGTTCCGCGAGATCGAGTGGGAAGAAGCGTTCGTGATCGCCACGGAACGGCTCTCCGCCATCCGCCGGACCGATCCGAAAAAACTCGCCTTCTTCACCGGCCGCGACCAGTCGCAATCCCTGACCGGCTGGTGGGCGAGCCAGTTCGGCACGCCGAATTTCGCCGCCCATGGCGGCTTCTGCTCGGTCAACATGGCGGCCGGCGGGCTCTACTCGATCGGCGGTTCGTTCTGGGAGTTCGGCGAGCCCGACTGGGACAACACCAGATACTTCATGCTGTTCGGCGTTGCCGAGGATCATGATTCCAACCCGATCAAGATCGGGCTGGGCCAGCTCAAGGCGCGCGGCGCCAAGGTGGTGTCGATCAATCCGTGCCGGACCGGCTACAATGCCATTGCCGACGACTGGATCGGCATCCGGCCGGGCACCGACGGCCTGTTCGTCTTCGCCCTCATCCACGAACTGCTGAAGGCCGGCCGCGTCGATCTCGATTATTTGCTCCGTTACACCAATGCCCATATCCTCGTCGTCCAGGAGCCAGGTGCTGCCGACGACGGTCTGTTCGTCCGCGACGCCGACGGCAATCCGCTGGCCTGGGACAGGGTGCCGAAGACCTCCGTCAAGGCAACCGATCCGGAGGCGAAGCCGGCGCTGACCGGCAGCTTCGAGGTCGGCGGCCGTCGCTGCACGCCGGTGTTCCAGCTCATTGCCGGCCGCTACCTTGACGAGAGCCATGCGCCGGATGCGGTGGCAGAGCGTTGCGGCATTGCGGCCGATACGATCCGCCGGATTGCGGCCGAGCTCGCCCATGTCGCCTTCGAACAGACGATCGAATTGCCGATAGCCTGGACCGATTGGGCCGGGCGCCGGCACGAGTCGATCAAGGGCCGGCCGATTTCGATGCATGCCATGCGCGGCATCTCCGCCCATTCGAACGGCTTTCACACTTGCCGCGCCATCCATCTGCTCCAGGTGCTGCTCGGAACCGTGGATGTTCCCGGCGGCTTCCGTTTCAAGCCGCCCTACCCCAGATCGGCACCGCCGGGCCCAAAACCCGCCGGCAAGACAAGCAAGGCAATGACGCCCCTCGACGGCATGCCGCTTGGCTTCGTCTGTGGGCCGGACGATCTGCTGGTCGACGAAACAGGCACACCGCTTCGCATCGACAAGGCCTATTCGTGGGAGGCGCCGCTGGCCGCGCACGGCCTGATGCACACCGTCATCCGCAATGCCTGGGCCGGCGATCCGTACCCGATCGACACGCTGATGATGTATATGTCGAACATGGCGTGGAACTCCTCGATGAACACCGTCGAGACCATGGCCATGCTGACCGACAGCGATGATGCGGGTAACTACAAGATCCCCTTCATCATCTATTCCGACGCCTACTATTCCGAGACCGTGCCGTTCGCGGATCTCGTGCTGCCGGACACCACCTATCTCGAGCGGCATGACTGCATCAGCCTGCTCGACCGGCCGATCAGCCATGCCGACGGGCCGGGCGATGCCATCCGCCATCCCGTCGTCGAGCCGGACCGCGATGTCAGGCCGTTCCAGTCGGTGCTGATCGAACTCGGTGCACGGCTCAGCCTGCCCGGTTTCGTCAAGGACGACGGCTCGGCCAGATATGCCGACTATGCCGACTACATCGTCAACCACGAGCGCACGCCGGGCATCGGGCCGCTTGCCGGCTGGCGCGGCAAGGACGGGACGTCGATCGGCAAGGGCGAGGCCAATCCGGACCAGTTGCAGCGTTACATCGACAATGGCGGCTTCTGGCACCACGACTTCGCTGACGACCAACGCTACTACAAGATGGCCAACCGCTCCTATCTCGACTTCGCCGTGCAGATGGGCTTCATCCCCACGGCGGAGCCGATCGTCTTCCAGCTCTATTCCGAGCCGTTGCAGCGCTTCCGCCTCGCCGCGCGAGGCCACGGCCGCGTCTTGCCGCCAGAGGGTGATCGCCAGCGCATCGAGACCTACATGGACCCGCTGCCGTTCTGGCACATGCCGTTCGAGGAAGCGGCCGTCGACCTCGAAAAATACCCGCTGCACGCGCTGACGCAGCGGCCGATGCACATGTATCATTCCTGGGGTTCGCAAAATGCGTGGCTCAGGCAAATCACCAGCCAGAACCGGCTGTTCGTGCATCACCGGACCGCCGCCGGCCTCGGTCTTGCCGACGATGACTGGGTGTGGATCGAAAGCGTCAATGGCAAGGTGAAGGGGCAGATCAAGCTGATCGACGGCGTCAACGAAAGCACGGTCTGGACCTGGAATGCGATCGGCAAGCGGCGCGGCAGCTGGGGGCTGAAGGACGACGCGGCCGAGAGCAATCGCGGCTTCCTGCTCAACCATGTCATCGGCGACCAGACCGCGGCGGACGCGCAGGGCAAACGCTATTCGAACTCCGATCCGGTCACCGGCCAGGCGGCATGGTTCGATCTGCGCGTGCGCATCGTCAAATGCGCTGATGAGGAATCCGGCTTCACCGAACCGCAATTCGAGCGTTTCCAGCAGCCACCGCATTTCGAGCCCGCGCCCGATAAATTGAGCTTCGGCGCCGAATTCCGCACGAAAAGAGAAACCACCGGATGACCTGCCTTCCCACCCACACCGACAAGAGGCTCGGCCTGGTCATCGACCTCGACACCTGCGTCGGTTGCCAGGCCTGCGTCACCGCTTGCAAGGAGTGGAACACCGGCGGCCACATGGCGCCGCTGACCGACATCGATCCCTATGGCGGCCATGCCGACGGCGTCTGGTTCAACCGCGTGCACAGTTACGAGCACACCACCGAGATGGGCGGGCGCACGGTCAACTTCCCACGCTCCTGCCTGCATTGCGAGACGCCGGCCTGCGTCACCGTCTGCCCGACCGGGGCCTCCTACAAGCGGGCCTCGGACGGCATCGTGCTGATCGACGAGGATAAGTGCATCGGCTGCAAACTGTGCAGCTGGGCCTGCCCTTATGGGGCCCGCGAATTCGACACCGATGTCGGGGTGATGAAGAAGTGCACGCTCTGCGTCGACCGCATCTACAATGACAATCTGGCCGAAGAAGACCGCGTACCGTCCTGCGTCGCCGCGTGCCCGACCAGCGCCCGGCATTTCGGCGATCTCGGCGATCCCCAGTCGGCCGTCTCGCAACTGGTGGCGGAGCGCGGCGGCGTCGACCTGATGCCGGAACTCGGCTATCATCCGACCAACAAATACCTGCCGCCACGCGCCCACACGCAACGCGCCGCATCGGTGCCCGCGAAGGCGCTTGAGCCGGTGCGGGCCGAGGGCGGCTTCCTCGGCTGGGTCGACCGCATGCTTTCGAACTAGAACATGCATCCAGCCTTTTCCGTTGTCTTCTTCACCACTGCTACAGGCGCGGGCTACGGCCTTCTGGCGCTGCTCGGCGTGCTCGGAGGCCTCCAGATCATCCCGCCCGATTTCTGGCTCGGCCTCATCGGCCTGGGGCTGGCGCTCGGCTTGGTCGCGGCTGGACTGTTGTCTTCGACCGGCCATCTCGGCAGGCCCGAACGCGCCTGGCGGGCGTTCTCGCAATGGCGCAGTTCATGGCTGTCGCGCGAAGGCGTTGCCTCCGTCATCACCTTCATCCCGGCGGGGCTGTTCGGCATCGGCTGGGTGTTCTTGGGCCGCACGGACGGCTGGGTCGGCATTGCCGGAATTCTGACGGCCTGTTGCGCGGTAGTCACCGTCTGCACCACAGGCATGATCTACGCGTCGCTGAAGCCGATCGCCCAGTGGCACAGCCGCTTCACCCTGCCCGGCTATCTCATCTTCTCGGCGATGACCGGCAGCGTGCTGTTGAATGCGCTGCTGCAGAGTTTTGATATCGGTTCGAAGACGCTTCTGACGGCTTGTGTGCTGCTGACCGTGATCGGCTGGGGCTGGAAGCTGGCGACATGGCGCTACAACGACCGACTGGAGATCCCGACCACCGCCAACACCGCGACCGGCCTTGCCGGCGGCACGGTGCGATCGCTGGAGTGGCCGCATACCGAAGAAAATTACCTGCTCAAGGAAATGGGTTTTCGCATCGCGCGCAAGCATGGCGCACGCCTGCGCCAGATCACGCAAGCTCTGGCCTTTGCCTTGCCAGTCCTGCTTCTCGCCGTCACCTTTGCCCTGCCCTGGCCCTTTGCAGCGGTGCCGTCGGTGCTCGCCGCGATCGTCCAGTTCGCCGGCATGCTGGTCGAGCGCTGGCTGTTCTTCGCCGAGGCGAAGCACACGGTCACGCTCTACTATGGACGTTGAGGTCAGCCGGGGCGCAGCATCGAGCCGGAGATGGCGAAGATGCGGTCGACGCCAAGCATGTAGGCCATCAGCGATTCCAGGCGGAACAGCCCGGCATAGGCGCGGTCGAGCACGTTGAGCGAACCAGTATAGGCGCCAAAGGCCGGCATGATCATGCGGCCACCGTCGCCGGCAAAGCAGCGCCTGCGCACCGAGCGGCCCTGCTGTACGATGCGCGCGCACGGATGCAAGTGACCCGATATCTCGCCCTCGACGCGCAGCTTGGATGGCTCGTGCCGGAACAGCAGCGAGCCGATCGCCAGTTCGCGCACGGTCTCGCCGGGCAGGTCGGCCGGCGCTTCGGGATCATGATTGCCGGCGACCCAGAACCAGTCGCGGCCTGCCATCAGCGCTTCCAGCCGCTCGCGAAAACTCGCATGCATGCGCTCGGCGCCGCCGCCATCATGGAAGCTGTCGCCCAGGCTGATGACGATCGAGGGTTGATAATCTGATATCACAGCCTGCAGCCGCAGCAATGTCGCGCCGGTGTCGTAAGGCGGGATCAGCGTGCCGCGCCTTGCCAGCGACGAGCCTTTTTCGAGATGCAGGTCCGATACCGCCAGAAGCCGAAGCTCGGGAAAGTAGAGCACGCCGCGCGGATCGCAGACCGCGCTCTCGCCGGCGATGCCGACAAGGTCGGCCTCGGCGATCAGCGATGTCCGCGCCAGCGAAAAGTTCATTCCTCGACCATCTCCGGCCCCATGGCCTCTGCGACCAGCGTCGCGGCATCCATCAGCAGCGTTTCATCGGCTTCGCCATTCACGGGCATCGTGCCGATCTCAAGCATGATCGGCACGGCAAGCGGCGAAATCTGTTCCAGATCCTTATGCACGATTCGACCTTGGATGCGCGAGAGCATGTCGGCAAGTCTGCTGACATCGAGCAGGCCGGCCGCGGCATCGGCACGTGTCGCCTGCAGCAGAACATGGTCGGGCTCGTGGCTGCGCAGCACATCGTAGATCAGGTCGGTGGATACCGTGACCTGGCGGCCGCTTTTCTCCTGGCCCGGGTGGCGTTTCTCGATCAGTCCGGAAATCAGCGCGCAGTTGCGGAAGGTGCGCTTGAGAAGCCAGCTGTCGGCCAGCCAGGCTTCGAGGTCGTCGCCAAGCATATCCTGGTCGAAGAGCGCACCGAGCGAGGGCTTCCGGGCCTTGAACATCGCGCCCATATCAGCCAGCGACCATATGGCCAGCGCGTAGTCGGTGGCGACGAAGCCGAGTGGTCTGGCTCCCGCCCGGTCAAGACGCCGGGTAAGCAGCATGCCGAGCGTCTGGTGCGCCAGCCGGCCTTCAAAGGGATAGGCGACCAGATAATGGCGATTGCCGCGCGGAAAGGTCTCGATCAGCAGATCATCGCGTTTTGGCAGCACCGATTTGTCGGCCTGGAAGCTCAGCCAGTCGGCCACCTGCTCGGGCAGTTTCTTCCAGCGCCCCGGGTCGTCCAGCATGATGCGGACCTGCTCGGCAAGGTAGGTCGAAAGCGGGAACTTGCCGCCGCCATAGTAGGGTACCTTGGCATCGCTGCCGGGCGCATTCGAGACGAAGCATTCGTTCTCGCGGATCCCTTCAAAGCGTAGCACCTTGCCGGCAAACATGAAGGTGTCGCCATGCGTCAAGGTTTCGAGAAAAGCCTCCTCGATCTTACCGAGAACCCGGCCACCGCGTGAGGCCGAGCCCTTGCTGCCAGCCTGCACGTAGCGCACGTTGAGCGCCGGCACTTCTATGATGGTGCCGACATTCAGCCTGTATTGCTGGGCGACGCGCGGATTGGAGACGCGCCATAGCCCATCCTTGTTGAGGCGGATGCGGGCGTAGCGCTCATAATTTTTCAGCGCGTAGCCGCCGGTGGCGACGAAATCGATGATGCGGTCGAAGGTGGGCCGGTCGAGGCTGGCATAGGGCGCCGCCGTTCGCACTTCCTCGAACAGATCATCGGCACGGAACGGCGCGCCACAGGCGCAGCCGAGCACGTGCTGCGCCAGCACATCGAGCCCGCCATCGACCAGCGGCGGTGTATCCTGGGCGCCGAGATAGTTGGCGTCGAGCGCTGCCCGGCATTCCAGCACCTCGAAACGATTGGCCGGAATGAGGATCGCCTTCGACGGCTCGTCCATGCGATGGTTGGCGCGGCCAATGCGTTGCGCCAGTCGGCTCGCCCCCTTCGGCGCACCGACATGCACGACCAGATCGACGTCGCCCCAGTCAATGCCGAGATCGAGCGTCGAGGTGGCGACGATGGCGCGCAGTGCGTTCTCGCCCATCGCCTTCTCGACGCGCCGGCGCTGGGCGACATCGAGCGAGCCGTGATGCAGGGCGATCGGCAGGGTGTCCTCGTTGACCCGCCATAATTCCTGGAACAGTAGCTCCGCCTGGCTGCGGGTGTTGACGAACAGCAACGTCGTCTTGTGGCGCTTGATCTCGCGATAGATCTCCGGCGTGGCGTAGCGCGCCGAATGTCCTGCCCAAGGCACGCGCTCTTCGGAATCGAGGATGGAAATCTCAGGCTTCGCGCCACCGGTGACAACGATCAATTCGGACATATCGCCGGGTGGATTCTGGCTAACCAGCCAGCGCCGCAATTCGTCCGGCTCGGCGACCGTCGCCGACAAGCCTATCGTCTGCAGGCCGGGCACGTAGCCGCGTAGCCGCGCCAGCCCGAGCGCCAGCAGATGACCGCGTTTCGACGTGACGAGCGAGTGCAATTCGTCGAGCACGACATAGCGCAGATCCTCGAAGAAGCGCCGGGCGTCGGAGGCGGCGATGAGCAATGCCAACTGCTCGGGTGTGGTGAGCAGAATGTCGGGCGGCACCAGCTTCTGCCGCTGGCGCTTGTGGGAAGGCGTGTCGCCGGTGCGCGTCTCGATGGTGATGGGCAGGCCGATCTCTTCCACCGGCTTGCCGAGGTTGCGCTCAATGTCGACAGCCAGCGCCTTCAGCGGCGAGATGTAGAGCGTGTGGATGCCGCGATGCGCCTGCCCTGGCTTTCGCTTTGGCCTGACGGCGAGTTCGGTCAGCGACGGCATGAACCCGGCCAGCGTCTTGCCGGCGCCCGTCGGCGCGATCAGCAGCACCGATTGCCCGGCCTGGGCCTTCGCCAGGAGTTCGATCTGATGGGCGCGCGGCGACCAGCCTTTCCCGCCGAACCATCCGAGGAATGGTTCGGGCAGGGCCACACTGGCATTCTGGTCGGCAAGGCGCGGCTGCTCTGTCACGCGCCAGAGGTAGCGCGACGGCGAGCCAACGCCAAGGAAAATCGGAACAAAAGGGGATCGAGCTGTTCTTCCTTCTCCCCCTGCGGGAGAAGGTGGATCGGCGCGCAGCGCCGAGACGGTTGAGGGGTGTTCCAGCGGAGTGAGACGTTGGCGTTCCCTGGAACACCCCTCATCCGTCGCCTTCGGCGACACCTTCTCCCACAAGGGGAGAAGGGAAGATCAGTGCTACGGCCTCCTGAACCCGGTCGGCCCGCCATAGAGATAGCCGATGCGGGCGATGGCGTCCTTCAGCCCTTCGCGCGAGACCAGCATGGTGTGGCCATTGGCGTGGATCATGGTCCCGGCATCGGTCATGACGGCGACATGGCCTTTCCAGAAGACGAGGTCGCCGCGCCGCAATTCTGAGAAATCAGCGCCCGAATCGAGCGGCTCGCCGATGCTTGCCGCCTGCATGTCGGAATCGCGCAGCACGTTTTTGCCGACCATGCGCATCGCCAGCTGCACGAGGCCCGAGCAATCGATGCCGAAGCCGGAAACACCGCCCCAGAGATAGGGCGTGCCGAGAAACATCTCGGCCACCGAAACATAGTCGCTCGCCCTCTCACCGATCGGCCGAAGGTGACCTGATATGACGGCCTCGCCGGAAGGCAGGACAGCATAGTGCGTGCCCCTCGTTTCGGCGGCACCTGCCACGGTTACCGTCGATCCCATCGACAGCTGTCCGGCGATCGGGAAACGCAGGTCCGGACCAGGGTAGAGGAAGGTGCGCGGTACCGAGACGATATGGGTGGGCGCGCGGTCGCGTCCGCCCAGCATCATGTCGGCGATATAGCCGACATAGCCGTCGCGCTCGGCCTGGACCCAGGCCCAGCCTTCCCTGTCCTCGAAGACGAGGACATCATCACCGAACAGGAGCTGCGTGTTGATGCCGGCATCCGGACGCGGCGCCTTGCGCAGATCGGCAACGGAGGCGGTGATCCGGGCCGGCCGGCCGGCGACAAAGCGGTCGGCGGTAACCTCTCCTTTCAATCTTGCATCGGCAAGGTCGGAACGAAAGGCGTGAAGGCGGGCATCCCTGGCAGTCAAATCAGCAACTCGGTCAAGGTTGGTTGGTTAGATCGGCAGTTCGTGGGCTCTGGCAATGATACCATCGCCGAAGCGCTCGACAAAGAGCGCGCCCTCGACCGTACGCTTGATCAGCACATTGCGTTTGTCGAGCTCGTCGCGATGGCGCGACACCAGCTTCAGCGCGCCCATCGTATCGAGCGCGCGGGTGATGACCGGTTTGGTGACGTTGAGGCGGGCGGCGAGCCCGCGCACCGTGTGCGGCGGCGGATCGAGATAGATGGTGAACAGGATCGCCGTCTGGCGCATGGTCAGGTCGGGCGCATCGTCGCGCACCTGCGACAGCATCACTTGCTGCCACAGTCGCAAGGCCTGGCTCGGGCGCAGTGCAATCGACATCCGTCCAGCATGACGGCAAATTGTTTCGGTTCCGTTTCAGTCTCAACCTTGTTGTTGAACCATGATCCTATCCGTTAGCCGAAGCGTTTAGAGATGATCCGCTCCAACGCCCGAATACCCTGCGCCTCGCCGCCGGCGGGGCCATGCGGACGGTCGGCGGGGCTCCAGGCGAAGATATCGAAATGCGCCCAGCTCGCCGTCCTTTCGACAAAGCGCTTGAGGAACAGCGCCGCCGTGATCGAACCGGCGAAAGCGTCCGATGTGACATTGTTGATGTCGGCGATCTTCGACGACAGTTTCGCCTCGTAGGGCCGCCACAGCGGCATGCGCCACAGCGGATCCTCGACCGCGGCGGAAGCCGCCGCCAGGTCGGAAGCCAGCGTCTCGTCGCCGGTGTAGAACGGCGGCAGATCAGGGCCGAGCGCGACACGGGCAGCTCCGGTCAGCGTTGCCATGTCGATCAGCAGCTGAGGCTCCTCGTCATCGGCCAGCGCCAGCGCGTCCCCCAGCACGAGCCTTCCTTCAGCGTCCGTGTTGCCGATCTCGACTGAGATGCCCTTGCGGCTCGCCAGCACATCGCCCGGCCGGAAGGCGTTGCCGGCGATGGAATTCTCGACCGCCGGGATCAGCACGCGCAGCCGCACGTTCAGCCGGGCTGCCATGATCATCGAGGCCAGGCCAAGCACATTGGCCGCACCGCCCATGTCCTTCTTCATCAGCAGCATGCCGGATGACGGCTTGATGTCGAGACCGCCGGTGTCGAAACAGACGCCCTTGCCGACCAGCGTCACCTTCGGTGCGCCTTGCCGTCCCCATGTCATGTCGATCAGGCGCGGCGCGCCGACGGATGCGCGGCCGACGGCGTGGATCATCGGGAAATTCCGCACAAGCAGGTCGTCGCCCTTGATGACCGAGACTTCGGCCTTGTGGACCTCGGCCAGGGTGCGCACCGCCGCCTCCAGATCGTCCGGCCCCATGTCGCTGGTCGGCGTGTTGACCAGGTCGCGTGTCAGGAAGACACCATCGGCGATGCGGCGAACGCGCGCTGCATCGGCACTGGCCGGCAGGTCGAAGCGCAGCGTCTTGCCCTGCTTCTTGCCATAACGGGTAAAGACATAGCCGCCGAGCACCAACGCGATTGCCGCAAGCTGCGGATCGGCCGGCCCCGAGGCGAAATGCCAGTCGCCTTCGGGCAGGGCTTTCGCCAGCGCCCCGAGCGCGAGCGCGCCATCGCCGTCGCCATGACCGAACAAGGCACCGGCGAGCGCGCCATTTTCGCCGGGCACGGCCAGCGTCCTGCCTGCCTCCCCGGAAAAGCCGTTGACCCTGGCCCAGGCGGCCATGGACGGCGCAAGACCCGCGGCCTCCAGGCCATCCCTGGCGACCAGATGGACCGGCAGCGCGCCCTGCAATTTCTTCTCGACGAGTTCGACAGGCATCCGATGTTCTCCTGCCGACCCCTGGCGAGTCGGCGTTTCTTAACCGTCCGTTAGGGTTAACAGAATATTTCTGCGGGAGGAAAGATGGCCACGCAATGGCCGCGCGCACGAATGGAGGCCCAAGGCCGATGCCGACCAACCGCACGATCGAGGCCAGGGGAAAACGGCTGATCACCACGGCCCTCATGCTGGCGCTCGCGGCGGGTGTCGCCGGCTGTGGAACCAGCAATCTCACCACCGGCTCGATCGGCCGCACCACCAGCGGCAAACCGCTGGAGACCATGTCGGCGGGCGAACTCCACAATGCCACCGCTTCCCTTGGCCAGTCCTACTCCAGGAACCCCAACGACAAGCGAATCGCCACCAATTTCGCGGCCGCGCTGCAGATGGACGGCGATGCCGACCAGTCGCTTGCCGTGATGCGCAAGCTGGCGATCGCCTACCCCAAGGATCGCGACGTGCTCGCCTCGTATGGCAAGGCGCTGGCCGCCAATGGCCAGTTCGAAGCGGCGCTCGACGCCGTGCAGCGCGCGCAGACGCCGGAATATCCCGACTGGAGGCTGGTGTCGGCGGAAGCGGCCATCCTCGATCAACTCGGCCAGAAGGACCAGGCGCGCCAGGACTATCGCAAGGCGCTCGAACTCAAGCCGAACGAGCCTTCGGTTCTCTCCAATCTCGGCATGTCCTATGTGCTGGCAGGCGATCTGCGCACCGCCGAGACCTACATGCGTTCGGCCGCACAGCAACCCACCGCCGACAGCCGCGTGCGCCAGAACCTCGCGCTCGTCGTCGGCCTGCAAGGCCGCTTCGACGAAGCCGAGAAGATCGCCTCGCAGGAGCTCTCGCCCGAGCAGGCTCAGGCCAATGTCGCCTATCTCAGGCACATGCTGGCGCAGCAGAATGCCTGGAGCCAGCTCAAGGACCAGGACAAGGACAAGTCGAAGTCCGCGACCAACTGACCGCGCCGCGCCGAAAGCTGATTTCAGCCGGCACGCTCAAGTCACTATTTCATGCATGCGCAGTTTTGGGCGACATGCATGAGACGAAATCCGTTGCGACCATGAATGAAAAGCCGCGCCTGGTTCAGCGCGGCTTTTTCTAGATGTCATGCAGGGATGTGCCGCCGTTACTCGGCAGTCGATGACGCATGATCGCTGCCGAAGATGCCGCGCTGGCTGACCTGAATGCCGGCGGGACCCAGAATGATGGCGAAAAGCACCGGCAGGAAGAACAGGATCATCGGCACGGTGAGCTTTGGCGGCAGGGCTGCCGCCTTCTTCTCGGCGGCGTTCATGCGCTGGTCGCGGCTCTCGGCTGCAAGCACGCGCAACGCATGCGCCACCGGCGTGCCGTAACGCTCGGCCTGGACGAGTGCCTGCGACACCGACCTGACCGATTCCAGGCCGGTGCGGCTGGCCAAATTCTCGTAAGCCTGCTTGCGTTCCTGCAGATAGGAAAGCTCCGCATTGGTCAGGATGAACTCTTCAGCCAGTGCCACCGATTGCGCGCCGATCTCGTCGGCGACCTTGCGGAGCGCGGCTTCGACCGACATGCCCGATTCCACGCAGATCAGCATCAGGTCGAGTGCATCCGGCCACGCCATCTGGATCGATTGCTTGCGCTTGGTGGCGCGGTTGTTGACATAGACAACCGGCGCATAGAAGCCGGCATAGGCAACGAGGATGCAAACGAACAGCCGGATGACCAATGGCTTATCGGGCAATCCTCCGAGCACGAATATGTAGACCAGGGCCAACGCCAAGCCGACGAAAGGCAGCACGAGACGGAAGAACAGAAACCGCGTCAGCGGATTCTGGCCGCGAAAGCCGGCAACCTTGAGCTTCTGCAAGGTGCTTTCGTCGGCAAGGGCGCGGCGCAGATCGAGCCGGTCGACAATGTTGCGCATGCCGACCGACTGTTCTTCGCGCAAGCCCTTGCGCCGGCGATCGGCCTCGGTGGCCAGCCGCGCGCGCTGCTTGGCGCGAAGCTCATCGCGCTCCAGCGCGACCGATTTCATGCGCGACTTGAGCTGGTTTCCGCTGAACGCCGGCAGCAGTGTAAAGACGGTCGCGAACACCGCGATGGCGACGAGCAGCGCGATCAGGAGGCTCGGATCGGTCAGTGATTTGATGACTTGATCGGTCATGTCGCGATCCTAGACCTCGAAGTTCATCATCTTGCGCATCACCAGGATGCCGATTGACATCCAGACTGCCGAACAGCCGAGGATGAGATTTCCAACGCTGGTGTTGAACAGCGGCATCAGGTAGCTCGGGCTCGACAGGTAGACGAGAAACGCGACGATGAAAGGCAGCGCGCCGATGATGGCGGCCGACGCCTTTGCCTCCATCGACAGCGCCTGGACCTTGGCCTTCATTTTCTTGCGATCACGAAGCACCCGCGAAAGATTGCCCAACGCCTCGGAGAGATTGCCACCGGCCTGCGACTGGATCTGGATGACGATTCCGAAGAAGCTCGCCTCGGTGCATGGCATGGTTTCGGGCATGCGCAAGGTTGCGTCGGGGATCGACAGGCCCATCTGCTGCGAATCGACGATGCGGCGAAACTCGGTCTTCACCGGCTCGGGGGCTTCGTTGGCGATCAGGCGCACTGCATCGTTCAGCGGCAGGCCGGATTTGACGGCGCGCACGATGATGTCGAGCGCGTTTGGAAATTCGTTGAGGAACGCCTTGACGCGCCGGCTGCGGCGAAATGAAACGAACCAGCGCGGCAGGCCGAGCGCACCGGCCAGCAGCACGCCGGGCAAGACGATCAGCGGCGCCCCGGCCACGAACGCGAGCACTGTCAGCGCGATGCCGCATATGGCGGAATAGATATAGAAACGCTCGATCGGAACCTTCATCCCAGCCTGGCGAAGCTGGGCCTTCAGGGGCGGCTTCTTGATGGCGCTGTCCTTGGATTTCTGCTTCTCGTCGAGCTCCTTGAGCGAATCCTGGACCGATTTGCGGCGCTTGGCCGCGTCCGTCGCGCGGTCGCGCGTGGCCTTGACAACGGAACGGTCCGTCTCCGCGGCCTTGATCGTTTCAAGCCGCTTGCCGGTCTGTCTCTCATTGCTGATCTGGTTGAACAGAAATGCATAGGCGACCGCGCCGGCGCTGAAGCCGGCGAGCACGACAAACGCCAATACGGTGCCGTCAATTCCAAACATCGACCAGAACCTTCACGCCTGCGGGTACGTCAGTCAGCGCGTTTCTCCATCGCCTCGAGCGCTATGGCGAGGCGCTGCTCCTCGCCGTAGTAACGAGCCCGTTCCCAGAAATGCGGACGGCCGATGCCGGTCGAGACGTGCTCTCCCAGCAGCCTGCCGTTGGCGTCCTCGCCCTTGATATTGTAGAGGACGATATCCTGCGTGATGACGACGTCGCCTTCCATCCCGATCACCTCGGTGATGTGGGTGATGCGACGCGAACCGTCGCGCAGGCGGGCCGCCTGGATGATCACGTCGATGGAGCCGACGACGATTTCGCGCACCGTTTTCTGCGGCAGCGAGTAACCGCCCATGGCGATCATGGATTCGATACGGTTCAGGCATTCGCGCGGGCTGTTCGAGTGGATCGTTCCCATCGAGCCGTCGTGGCCGGTGTTCATCGCCTGCAGAAGATCGAACACCTCGGGTCCGCGCACTTCGCCGACGATGATGCGCTCGGGCCGCATGCGCAGGCAGTTCTTGACCAGATCGCGCATCGTCACCTCGCCCTCGCCTTCGAGGTTGGGCGGACGGGTTTCCAGGCGCACGACATGCGGCTGCTGCAGTTGCAGTTCCGCCGAATCCTCGCAAGTGATGACGCGCTCCTCGCGGTCGATGTAGTTGGTCAGGCAGTTGAGCAGTGTCGTCTTGCCGGAGCCGGTGCCCCCTGAGATGACGATGTTGCAGCGAACACGGCTGATGATCTTGAGGACTTCGGCTCCCTGTGGCGAGATGGCGCCGAACTTGACCAGCTGATCGAGCGTCAGCTTGTCCTTCTTGAACTTGCGGATGGTGAGCGCGGTGCCATCGATGGCGAGCGGCGGCGCGATGACGTTGACGCGGGAGCCGTCGGGAAGGCGGGCGTCGCAGATCGGGCTGGATTCATCGACACGGCGGCCGACCTGGCTGACGATGCGCTGGCAGATGTTGAGAAGCTGCTGGTTGTCACGAAAGCGGATCGGGGTCTGTTCGACCTTGCCGTTGACTTCGATGTAGACGTTCTTGGAGCCGTTGACCATGATGTCGGCGATGTCGTCACGGGCAAGCAATGGCTCGAGCGGCCCATAGCCAAGCACGTCGTTGCAGATGTCCTCGAGCAGTTCCTCCTGCTCGGCGATCGACATCGCGAAATTCTTGATCGCGATGATGTCGTTGACAATGTCGCGGATTTCCTCGCGCGCGCTTTCGGGATCGAGCTTGGCGAGCTGCGACAGGTCGATCGTGTCGATGAGCGCCGAGAACACCTGGCTCTTAGTGTCGTAATAGGTCTCGCTCTTTTCGCGGCCACGCTTCGGCTCCGGCGCGACGGGGGGCGCCTCGACCGCGCGGCGAACCGTCGGTGCAACAGGCGCGCTCGGCTGTGGCGCTGCCGCCGGCCGTGCGAGAACCGCCGTGTCAGCCGAACCCGCGGCTGCCGGTGCGGCCGGCGCAGGTGCCGGCTGGCGAAATTCCGGCGTGAACCGGTTGCCGTCGTCGTTGCCTCGTTTACCAAACATGATCGACTACCGATCCCACTGCGTCACTTCTTGTTGCGCGACAGCTTGCCGAGCAGACTGCCCAGGCCAGCCTTCTTTTTCGTCTTGATCTCGCTGCGGCCGGTCAGCACATGAGCAATCTCGTTGATCGTGGCCACAACCGGGTTCTTGGCATCCATCTCGCCGAGCATACGCCCGTTGTTGGCGGCATTGCCGAATAGGACCGGATCAAAGCCGATGACCGACATCGGCGTCAGGCCGAGCGGCTCGGCGAAATCGGAAGGCGAAATCTCCGGTCGCTTGGGGATCCCGGCCTGGTTGATGATCAGCTTTGGCGGCGGGTCATTGGGACGAAGCCGCTTCAACATGTCGACCAGGTTTTTGGTATTGCGCAGGTTGGCAAGCTCCGGCGTCGCCGTGATGACGATCTCGTCGGCCTTGACCAGCGTGTTCTTGGCCCACCCGGTCCAGACATGGGGAACGTCGAGCACTAGGAGCGGCACGCTGCGCTGCGCGGTATCGACAAGTTGCGCAAAGGCATCCGGATCGAAGTCGTAGACGCGTTCCAGTGTCGAAGGCGCCGCGAGCAGCGACAGGTGCTCGGCACACTGGGTCAGCAGCCGGTCGAGATAGACTTCGTCTATGCGCTCGGGCGAAAACACCGCTTCGGCGATGCCCTGTGCCGGATCCTGGTCGAAATTGATGTTGGCGGTGCCGAAGGCGAGGTCGAGGTCGGCAACGACGACCTCGGATTTGAAGAGAGAAGACATCGCCCAGGCTACATTGTGGGCGATCGTCGAGGAGCCGACGCCGCCCTTGGCGCCAATGAAGGCGACCGAGCGGCCGAGCGGTTCAGCCTCCGGATCGACGAAAATCGACGACACGACACTGACGATGTCGGCCATCGAGACCGGCGCGATGACATATTCGGAGATGCCGGAGCGGATGAGTTCGCGATAGAGGCCGACATCATTGTAGTGGCCGATCACCACCACTTTCGAGGACGGATCGCAGTACTCCGAGAGCTGGGCGAGTTGCTCCAGCAGTTGCTTGGGTTCGCTGCGCGACTCGAGCAGGATCAGATTGGGCGTCGGCGCCGACTGATAGAACTCGATTGCGGTGGGAACGCCGCCCATGTGGACCTTGAGATGCGCCTTGGTCATGCGGCGGTCCTCGCCGGCCCGCTCGACCGGATTGGCAACGCCCTCCGTCTCGCAGAATGCCTGGATCGAGATGCGCGGTATCGGCCGCAACGCCTGCATCGCGGCGATGTCCTGCGGCGAGGTATCGCCGCCATCCACGGTGGCGTCATAGGCGAGGTTGCTCATGGTCATGCTCTTTCCGTGGCCTGTTCTTTGCGTAGCCTGTTCTTGCGTGACTTCTCTTTCCCGAGGGCGGCTCAGTAGGTCACTTCCGAATTGCCGAGGAACTCATCCGAAATGCCCCTGCTGCGGTAGACATCGATCACCGCGCCACGATTTTCCGCATCGATGGTGGTCTGCTTGCGCGGTCCGAGCAGATCGGCCGGATTGGCCATCTGGGCGGCGAGATTGTTCTGATAGGAGCAGCCGAAGTCGGCGTAGTGCTTGTTCTCGGACGACTCGACCAGATCTTCGGGCCAGCGTCCGCATTTGTCGGTCTGGGCCCTCACCGCGATAAAGGAGACGCGAACCGGGGCCGATGCCTCGCTCGACCCAGCCTGATAGGAGACCACGGCGATCCGGTTGCGCTTGATGCCGCTGGCGACCGCGAGCCTGGCGAAATCACGGCCGGCCGCCCTTGCGGCAACCTCGTTGGCCGATCCGCTGGGAATCTGGATGGTCAACGCCGGAGCGGCACTCTTGTCATAGCCATCGAGGAAACCCAGAAGCGTATCGCGTTGCGAGCCGGTCATGCCGCGGTCGCCGGCACCGACGGGCAGGTCGATCTTCTGGTTCTTTTCCGCGATGACGATGGGATGGTTGGTGCGATAGTCGTCCGGAATGGCGCCGACGGTGACACTGTCGCGCTGGGCGCAACCGGCCAGCAGAGCCGTTGCCGCCACCGCCAGGACCGGAAGGGCGCGCAGCCAGATCCGCGAACGGCCAGGGCGCATCGTGGCGATGCTTGTCTTCAACGCTGACTGAGACATGTCCGCTTCCCCATTCACTTGTAGATGTAGCCGACAACGCCGTGGTACCGGCCGTTGGGCTTGTCGGTCTGCATGGTGCCGTAGACGCGATTGACCTTGCCAAGGAACATGGCGGCGCCATCGCTGGCAGCGTTGAAATTGTCATCCGGCTTGGCGAGATCGTTGCGCGCCACCGGCTTCACCAGATAAGGAGTGATGATGATCACCAGCTCGGTCTCGTTGCGCACGAAATCCCTGCTGCGGAAGAGCGCACCGAGCACCGGGATCTTCGTCAATCCAGGCAACCCGTTGACGGCTTGCCTGACATCGTCGCGCACCAGGCCGGCGATCATCATGGAGCCGCCCGAGGGCAGTTCGACGGTCGTATCCGCAAGACGCTTGCGCAGCGACAGGGCATTCATGCCGACACTCGTGTTGGACGTGGAGGACGACACGGATCCTTCGGTTGTCGGTTCGGAAACCGAGGTTCTAACTTTCAGGCTTATGCGACCGGGCGACAAAACCACCGGCTGGAATTCCAGGCCGATGCCGTACTCGATCTTGTCGACCGAATAGGTCTTCAGGCCGGTCTGGTTGTCGGCGGACACGTTCGCGGAGACGCCGGTCACCATGTTGTATTCACCGCCAACCTTGAAGGTCGCCTTTTCTCCAGACACGGCGGTCAAGGTCGGCTCTGCCAGGGTCTTCATGACTCCCGACTGCTCCATTGCGTTGATATAGGCCTGCAGCCCCGAAGCATTGATACTGAAGCCCGCATTCGACAACGGCTTGCCTAGACCCGTGAAAGGGTCACTGAGCGCGCCGTAGCTGATGCCGTTGCTGCCGCCGCTGCCAACCATGTTGACACCGAGCTGCTTCATCACCGAGCGGCTGACTTCAGCGACGGTCACTTTCAGCGTCACCTGGTCGTCACCGATGATCTGCAGGAGGTTGACGATCTTGCTGGTGCGGCGTTCCTGGTCGGGGTTGTTGATGTCGACACCGCTCTGGGCCGAGCCGCCGGCCGCGGTCTGCGAATATTGTCCTGTCGTTGCTTCACCGCCCGAGACGAAGATGGTCGCCAGATCAACGGCTCGTTTCGAGTCCAGCGGCGTATCGACCGTTCCGGTCAGGACGACGTTGTCGTTCAGCAGTTCCACCTTGATATCCGAGGTCGGAATAAAGCGCCTGATGTAGTCTTCCAGGCCGGCGACGTCGCGTTCGACGGCCAGATCCAGGCTGGCGATCTGTTCGCCGTTCGGACCGAAGACGAAGATGTTGGTCTCGCCGACCGCCTTGCCGAACAGGTAGATACGCCTTGCGGTGCGGGTCACGGCATCGGCAACGGACGGGTTGGCGACGAGAATGTCGTAGGCATCGCTCGGCAGGTCTATGACCACCGACTTGTTGAGGCCAAGCTTGACACGCTGGGAGGCCGTGGTGGCCGTCACCTGCGTACTCTTGGCCTCGACAACGCCCTGCACATTCGTCCCGACGAGCAGGAGGCCGAATGCCGCGGCCACGATCGCTGGCAGTTTACCGCTTAGCCTCATTTCCTTGCCCCTACTTCGGAAACTTCGCCCGACTTGATCAGTCTCACCGTTCCCTTGCGGCCATTGCCGGAAACGAGATAGTCGGCCTCGTCCACATTCTTTTCCTGGGTGTCCGTGATCGCCCGCAACGCCAGTGTCAGGCGATCCGCCATCTGCTGGGCGACGGTGATGATCTCCGCCTGCTTGGGTGTGAGCTCCAGCGTGGCGGTCTGGCCCACCCTGGTCTTCTTGCCTTCCTCGTCCTCCTGGATGGTCTGGTCGATTGCCAGGACGCGGATGTTCTTGAGGATGGTTTCGGTGTTGAAGCCGGTGCTGCCGCTGTTGGCGTCCGCCCTGCGGGTCATGATGACGTCGACAAAATCATTGGGAAGGATGAAGCCGCCGGCCGACGTGTCGGCCGATATGGTCGTGGCGACCGCCCGCATCCCTGAAGGCAGGATCGACGACATGAAGCTTTGCCCCTCGCCGATCAGTTTGGAACGCCGCACGGGTTCGCCCGCGTACATCCCCACACGGGCTATCGACCCCTTCAGTTTCTCCAGCGCGTCGGGAGCCGTGGCCTTGGTGATGAAGTTCGGGTTGATGCCGTCGGCTGGCCAGGGCTGCCAGGCGATGTTGTTCTCGAGCTGGTTACCCATCGCGACATCGCCTGAAAGCACAAGCACGTCCTGCAGAGCCACCGCGGGAGCCTTGGGGCCGGAATCGACGACGATCTGGGCGGGTGGCGGGGCGACCATGTTCTTCGCGACGTAGCCAGCACCACCCGCCGCGGCTACCGCCACGCTTAAGATAATCAATCGGGATGCTGGCATCTGTCCGAACCCTCGCCCTTGGCAAACCACGTAGCCAAGGCGGACTTTGCAGCGGCAATCGTCAAAACAAGGTTAATGTAATGCTTACGATCGTGATTAATTTAAGGTTTACATAAATTAGACGGATCGGGCCGCGGCCCAGCAATGCTGCCGGCCAGACCCTCTTCAAGGCCAAGCCCAACGACACAAATCAGGAAAAGAAATTAGGACTGAACTCAGCTCGCCAACCTTGCCAGCGCCCAGACCATCAAGGGCGAATCCGGATAGGTCAGCAGCCCACCCAGGCCGAGAGCGATCCCGTATGGAACACCGGCCGACTCTTCGGCGAAATGACGCAGGAATGGATTGCGGCCGGTAATTACCGCCAGCGGCGACTTGCGATAAAGCACGATGGCGAGCGTCAGCAGGCCGCCGATGAACGTCGAGACAACAAGGTACTCGACGAGATGCACGTTGAGCCCCATCCACACGGCCGTGGCGGCCAGCAGCTTGGCGTCGCCTCCGCCCATGCCACCCATCGCGAACAGGCCGAACGTCACGGCCAGGATCAGCGCGCCGGCGGCAAAATGCCAACCGTATGTTGCCCATTCCATGCCCGTCAGCGGCGCAACCAGTGCAAAGACGACAACGAGCAGCACCGACACGCGGTTGGCAATCGTCATTGACAGCATGTCGGAGATCGCCGCGAACAGCATGCAGAACGGAAAGACGACGAAGATCAGGGCTTCAAGCATCGGCGCTATGCCTATTGTGCGAATTCCACCGGGTTCAATCTAGGCATCTTCGATTAACGATTGATGAGACCCGGAATGAAAGATGGCTGTGTTGGCTAGGATATAGAAAAAGGGCCGCCACGCGGCAGCCCCTTTCCAATACGCAATCTGGATACCCAGCAATACAGCGGATCAGGCGCCGCTGGAGTTCAGGGTGGTTCCGATCGTGGTGAACTTGGCATTGATTGCATTGCCGAGCGCGCCGGCGCCGGTGATGATGGCGAGCGCGATGAGAGCGGCGATCAGACCATATTCGATAGCGGTCGCGCCGGATTCGTCCTTCACGAAACGTGCAAAAAGGTTAGACATTCGAGAGCTCCTACTCCACGTGTTACAGCACTTCCGTCAACTTCTGTGATGGTTGATCGGATGCTTCCAATCTAGGGAGAAGCTCTTTCGATCGGCTTAATAAACAGCCTTACCGATTCCTTTCCCGGCTCGAACATATTGCGTGGTTAACCCCATACTAAGCGGCCGCTAAAATACCATTTTCAAGGCCAATGCCGCAAAGGGCAAGGGCTGGGAACGCTCGCGACCAAGCTGAGATCCAGCCGTGCCGGACACCCCCTCGATCGCGACTTCCGATGCCGGGCAGGCAGACTTAACCGTTGGTTCACCAATCTCGTTCATGTTCTGTTGAACAGTTTGCTGCGTGGAGCGCCTCAATGGCCGAGCCGAGATTCTCAATCCTGATTGCCGCGCTTCTTGCAGCAACGTGCCTCGTCGTGCCTGCCAGGGCCGGCACCGGCATCGAGGTCACCATGAACCAGGCCAAGATCGTGAAGCTGTCGCGCCCCGCCGACACGATCGTCGTCGGCAACCCGTCAATCGCCGATGCCTCGGTCCAGGACGCCTCGACGATCGTGCTCACCGGCAAGGGATTCGGCGTCACCAATCTCGTCGTTCTCGACCAGGAGGGCAGCCCGATCGTCGACGCGCAGGTTACAGTCGTTCGGCAGGCAGCCTCCTCGGTGCGCATTTACCGGCGCGCCGAAGTGCAGACCATGTCCTGCACGCCCTACTGTGAAAGCTCGTACAAGAGCGAGGCGGAAAAATCCTCCGAAGCAGAGATGGGCGGCGGCAGCAAATAGGCGGCGCCCGCCGCTATCCGGGTTACCGCCTGGTTAAGACGCGTGCGTCGACTTTAGCAATCATTCAAACCGGGCCTCAATTGGTTTGCGCTAATAACACCTGTCAGAACCGTCCAGGGGTGGCAGGAAACAGGGCATGGGCAAGGAATTCACATCGAAAGGTCAGCGCAAGGTGGAGCGCTCCAGCTTCTTCAGGCGCTTCTTCCACGACCGGCGCGGCAGCACGGCCCTGGAGTTCGCGCTGCTGGCAATGCCGTTCGCCCTCCTCGTCTTCGCTATCCTTGAAAGTTGCATCTCGTTTGCCGGCCAGGAAGTGATGGCCAACATCACCGACGATGTCGCGCGCCAGCTGCGCACGGGCCAGCTGAGGCCGGCCGATGTCGCGGGAGGCAAATTGACGACCCTGATCTGCGACAGGCTGGAGATCATCGTCTCCACGGATTGCCCCAATCAGTTGCTTGCGGATCTTCGCGAATATCCGACTTTCGCCGACGCGGCCTCGGCGAGCTTCAAGATCCAGAACGGCGACGTCGTGCTGATGCAAGGCACCAACTCACAGGCCTTCGCGACCACGCCTGGCCTCGCGGAATCGAGAAACATGCTGCGGGTCTTTTACAAATGGCCTGTGATGACCGATCTGATGGCCAAGTCGATGGCCAATCTGAGCGGTGGCCGGACATTGCACTTCGCGTCAGTGACCTGGCAGAACGAGCCGTTCGACAATTGAGTTCGCAAACACCACAAGAAAAAAGGCAAGGGCATGATGCGTGCGGGGGCACATCCGGAAATCGCAGGGATCCGCGGCAAGGCCGTCGGGTTCTGGTCCAATCGCCGTGGCGTCGCCGCGGTCGAGTTCGCTCTCATCGTGCCTATCCTGCTGGTCATGTACTTCATGACCATGGAGGCTTCGCAGGCCATCGAGACCAGCAAGAAGGTCAGCCGTATCGGCAGCATGGTCGCCGACCTGGTCACGCAGCAGCCGACCATCGTCGCGGCGGACCTCGATGCCATCATGAAGATCGGCACCTCGACCATTCAGCCCTATAACCGGTCGACGCCCAGCATTATCATCACGGCAATACAGGTCACCACCGATACGCCGCCCAAGGTGAACGTGGTGTGGTCGCGCAAGCTGGTCAATGGCGTCTCCAGCATCGCCACTACCCTGCCCGCGACCACCACGGTTCCGACAACGCTCAAGGTCGCCGGCACCTTCCTCATCCGCGTTCAGAGCAATCTCAGCTATTCGCCGATTATCAACTGGCAGCCGGATACCCAACAAAAGCTCGGATTGACCCAATCCCTCAGCACCACCATACCGATGGGCGAAACCTACTATCTGCGTCCCCGCAGAAGCCTGACGATCCCCTGCAGCGATTGCTGAGGCCTTACTGCTGCCCGCCATCGGTTGATACAAATCGCACGATGGCTTCCGCCATCGCGTAATCCTTCGGGGCCACGGTCAAAAACCCACCGGAATGTTTCGATTCCAGGAGATCGTAGACATCCGGCGTCGTCGACTTGAGGTTGGTGAGGAACACGGTCAGCCGGCGCTTGGCTTCCGGGTCAAGATCGCTGCGTACGGCGTGGGGACCGTATCTGAGCACCCCCGACGTCCAGACGATCTGGAAAGCCGACGGCGAAAGACCGGCCGCCTCGAGCCTTGCCTGCGTGCCGCCCGATAGCAGCGGCTGGCCGTCGGCCGCAGCCCTTACCCAGCCGAACAAGGCGTCGGCCCTGCCATCGAAGAGCATGGCCTCCGCCGCTGACGCCGTCACGGCATGGATCAGAAACGGTGAATCTTCGGCGATCTTGACGTGTTCGGCGGCCAAGCCCGCCAGCGGCAAAAGCGAACCTCCGACGCTGTCCGATGGCGGCATGGCGATCCGGTGGCTCTCCATCGCCGCCAGGCCTGATAGCTTGCCGTCCCTGGTGAGCAGCACCGAACGGATGCCGGCCGCACCGTCGGAATCGACCGGAGCCACAAGCGGCTCGACGCATCCACAACGCTGCAGCGCCGTGGTGTAGGCAGTCGCCGAATAGATGGCGTATTCGATCCGGGCGTTGGTCTGCGCCTCGATCAGGGCGGCATAATCGCGCGCGACGACGAACTCCACCTTCATGCCGAGCGCGTTGGTGAAGGCTTGCGTCAACTGCGCCAGCCCGGGAACGGTGTTGCCGGCGCCAGGCTCGGCGACGACGCCGATGCGGAATGTGCCGATATCGTCGCGCCAGTCGGCCTGCGCCGGCCCGCACCAGAACGCACCATGCACGAGCATAAGGGCAGCCAATGCCTTGGGCGCAGCCTTCATGACAGGACCGTCCCGGGTTCTATTCCATCCATGTCCACGCCCGCCGCGTTGCCGTTTGGTTTCCGAATTGCCAATGCCACCGTGGGACCCTATGTCTGGTCGTTCACACTGGCAACGATGATCCGATGGCGCGTGCTTTCCTCTTCGTCCTGGATTCCTTCGGCATCGGCGGCGCGGCCGACGCCGAACGCTATGGCGATGCCGGTGCCAATACCCTCGCCCACATCGCCGAAGCCTGCGCGGAAGGGCGCGCGGACCGCGAGGGGCTTCGTCAAGGTCCGCTGTTTGTCCCCAACATGGCATCGCTCGGGCTTGGCAAGGCGGCCGAGACCGCGACGGGATTGGGCTTTGCCCATTTCGGGACGGACCTGCTCGCCTATGCCTTCCACGGTGCGGCGCAAGAGGTTTCGAGCGGCAAGGACACGCCTTCCGGCCACTGGGAGATGGCGGGCCTGCCGGTGGGCTTCGACTGGGGTTACTTCCCCGACACGGTTCCCGCGTTTCCGGCGGAACTGACCGAGGCGATCATCCGCGAGGGCAAGGTTCCAGGCATTCTCGGCAATTGTCATGCGCCCGGCACCGAGATCATCGAACGGTTCGGCGAGGACCATATCCGCACCGGCAAGCCGATCTGTTACACATCCGTCGATTCTGTCCTGCAGGTTGCCGCGCATGAGGTTCATTTCGGCCTGGAGCGGCTTTATGAATTCTGTCAGGTGGTGCGGCGGCTGGTTGATCCATTGAGGATCGGACGCGTGATCGCCCGACCTTTCGTCGGCGAAACCGCCGCCACCTTCACGCGAACGTATAACCGCCACGACTACGCCGTGCCGCCGCCGGAGCCGACGTTGCTCGACCGCCTGACGGCGCGGGGAAGCCGTGTCATCGCCGTCGGCAAGATCGGCGACATCTTCGCCCATCGCGGGATTTCGGAAGTGCGCAAGGCCGCCGGCAACATGGCCATGTTCGACAAGGCGTTGGGCGCGATGGACGACGCCGGCGCCGGCGATCTCGTTTTCGCCAATTTCGTCGATTTCGACACCGAATTCGGCCATCGCCGCGATGTGGCGGGCTATGCCGCCGCGCTCGAGGCCTTCGACCGGCGGCTGCCGGAGGCATTCTCCAGGCTGAGGCAGGGCGACCTGCTCATCCTGACGGCCGATCACGGCAACGATCCGACCTGGCGCGGAACCGATCACACGCGTGAGCGTATCCCGATAATCGGCATCGGGCCGGGCCTCAGGGGTGGCGACATCGGGCTGCGGGCGACATTCGCCGATATCGGCGAGACCGTGGCCGAACATCTCGAACTGGCGCACGGCCGTCACGGCACTTCTTTCTATCCAGCGATTGGCGGCCCGGCGATTGGCGGCCCAATGATTGGTGGCCATGCCTGAATTGCCCGAAGTCGAAACGATCCGGCGCGGGTTGCAGCCGGTTATGGAAGGTGCCCGTCTTGTCCGTGTCGAGACGCGACGACCGGATTTGCGGTTTCCCTTTCCCGAACGGTTTTCGGAGCGGCTGACCGGCAGGACAATCACCGCGCTCGGCCGCCGCGCCAAATATCTGACCATGCACGTGCAGGACGGTCCGGTGCTGATCTGCCATCTCGGCATGTCGGGCTCCTTTCGCATCGAGACAGATGACGACAACGAGACCGACGACAACGGGACTCTGGGCGTGTTCCACCACGAACGCCCGAAAAGCGCGGCGCACGACCATGTCGTGTTCCATGTCGCCTCCGCGGCCGGTGCCCGGTCCCGCGTGATCTTCAACGATCCGCGCCGCTTCGGCTTCATGCTGTTTGCGGAAGGATCGCCGGAGACGCATCCGATGCTGGCCGGGCTGGGCGTCGAGCCCACGGGCAACGCGCTGGACGGCGTGCTGCTCGCCTCGTTGCTGAAGGGCCGCAGATCGCCGCTGAAGGCAGCGCTTCTCGACCAGAGGCTGATCGCGGGGCTTGGCAATATTTATGTGTCGGAAGCGTTGTGGCGCGCAGGCCTGTCGCCGCTGCGCGAAACAGGCACCATCGCCAGACCGGGCAAGAAGGCCAGGGAACAGAGCGAACGCCTCGCCGAGGCGATCCGCTCTGTCATATCGGATGCCATCGCCGCTGGCGGATCTTCGCTGCGCGACTATATGCACGCGGACGGATCGCTGGGCTACTTCCAGCATTCCTTCGCCGTCTACGACCGGGAGGGTGAGCCTTGCGCGAAACCCGGCTGCGGCGGCCACGTCGAACGCGTGGTCCAGAGCGGGCGCTCGACCTTCTATTGCCGGACGTGTCAGAGCTGAGTTAGACCGGATCAAGCGAGGAGCGCAGCCATGGCCTATGAAACGATCATCACCGAGACGCGCGGCAAGGTCGGGCTGATCACGCTGAACCGGCCAAAGGCGCTCAACGCGCTGAATTCCCAGATCCTCGCCGAACTCGTCGTGGCGGTGAACGCTTTCGGCGCCGATCCTGGTATCGGCGCCATGGTCGTTACCGGTTCCGACAAGGCCTTTGCCGCCGGTGCCGACATCAAGGAGATGCAAGCCATCTCCTATGTGGACGCCTACAGCCAGGACTTCTTCGCCGGCTGGGAGGAATTCACGCGTGTCAGAAAACCTGTCATCGCGGCGGTGGCCGGCTATGCCCTGGGAGGCGGGTGCGAACTGGCGATGATGTGCGATTTCATTATAGCCGCCGATACGGCCAAATTCGGCCAGCCCGAAATCACGCTTGGCGTCATTCCCGGCATGGGCGGGTCGCAACGACTGACCCGGTTCGTCGGCAAATCGAAGGCCATGGACATGTGCCTGACCGGACGAATGATGGACGCGGCGGAAGCCGAGCGCTCCGGCCTGGTGTCGCGGGTGGTGCCTGCCGGCGAGCTTGTCGAGGAGGCCGTCAAGGCGGCGGCCAAGATCGCCGATTTCTCCTTGCCGTCGGTGATGATGGCGAAGGAAGCCGTCAACCGCGCCTACGAGACGACGCTGGCGGAGGGATTGCGGTTCGAACGCCGCCTGTTCCACTCGCTTTTCGCGCTCGAAGACCAGAAGGAAGGCATGGCGGCCTTCGCCGAAAAGCGGAAGCCGAATTTCACCAACCGGTAGAGCTTCGCCGGCCGCGACCGAAACCCCACGGCATCGGCCAAAAAGAACGCCAGGCAGCGTTGACGCGCCGGAAAAGCTGAACTATAAGCCGCACCAACCGAGGCGGCCCCGTGGCTGCCCGTTTGTTTTTTGCGCCCTGCGGCATGCCGCGTGCGCCGACCAGATCAGAAGAGAGGCATCATGGCCAACACATCCTCGGCCAAAAAGGCAACGCGCAAGATCGCCCGCCGTGCGGAGATCAACAAGAACCGCCGCTCGCGCGTCCGCACCTACGTCCGCCAGGTCGAGGAGGCACTCGCTTCCGGCGACAAGGCCGCCGCGCAGGCCGCTTTCAAGGCCGCCGAGCCGGAATTGATGCGCGCCGCGACCAAGGGCATCATCCACAAGAACACCGCGTCGCGCAAAGTGTCGCGTCTGGCTCAGCGTCTCAAGGTGCTGTCGGCCTGATATCGCCTTCCAAGGCTGATCTTCTTTGAACCCGGCCGATCGCGCCGGGTTTTTTCGTTTGCCGGCAAGTACTTAAAAAGAATGCCCGCAAGCAGCGTCAAGAACGGATTGCACGGTTCAAAGTGTTTTGCCGGCACATGCATGCCCGTTGAAGGTCGACATGCTTGAAAAGCGTCGCCTAAAAAATTCTCACCCCTCAGAAATAGCCCTTATTTTTCAACCAGTTAGTGATGGTCATCCACAACTTGTCCACAGCGCGTCGGGGCGACGGGAGGACAACTGGCTGTCAAGAGAATTATTTCAGAAAATTTCGCGCCGGCCCGGCTTTTTCATATTCGCCGGAAAAGGGTTTGAATCACAATGGCTTTGTCAAAATATACCACTACGCCATAGAGCACCAACCTGCCGGTGCTAACCAGATTCCTTAAAAATCCGTTAGAGGTGGCCTTGCCCTATCCACAGCGATTTCGGTAATGTCGGTTCATCAAAAAGGGACGGGCCATTGGCCCTTACCCAGCCCGAATCGGCCAGCGCAAATTGGCGGGATTTGCAACGCGGATCAAGTCCGCGAACGGGTTTGGTTTGTCTTTTTTTGATACGGTAGGGGACTGGCGTAACAAGACATGGCAGGTAGACGGCGCGCCGGCGCTCTTTTCGCCGGGCGGTGGCGTATTGCCCTGACATACCCAACGCGGACTGGCTTCCAAGGGCCGGCACCGGTTCCCCGGGTAATGGGCGACGTTCATCTGCCGGCGGCGGCAGCGGGCATCGTAGCAAAGACTTAGGTCGCCGGATCACGGATGCAGGAGGCGCATTCCCGGCGGAAAACAGGTACAAAAAGACAAGGAACTCGATCATGCAGAGCGGCGTCGAAAGGGAGCTTACGGGCGACCTTCCATTTCCAGGAACTTTGATTGGAGCAAACGGCATGGCGGTCTCCAGCGACGCGGAACAGAAGTTCGACCGGGTCAAGGCCCAATTGAAAGCGCGTCTGGGAGCCGAGGTCTATTCGAGCTGGTTCGGCCGCATGAAGGTCGCGGAAGCCTCCAAGGGCATTGTCCGCATCTCGGTGCCCACCGCCTTCTTGCGCTCCTGGATCAACGGCCATTATCTCGACCTGATCTCCGAACTGTGGAAGCAGGAAGATGCCGATCTCCTCAAGATCGAAATCATCGTGCGCACGGCCACCCGCCAGGGGCGCAGCCATGCCGAGCCGGAACTGGCGCCAGTGCGCAAGATGACGCGGCAGACGCAGACGGCTCTGGCCGCCGGCACCGTGAGCCCTGGCAGGATCGAGCGGTCCCCGGTGCCACGCCCCGGCGCCGCGATCGAGAGCGAATTCCGCCACAATGTGCTGGGATCGCCGCTTGATCCGCGCTACACGTTCGGCTCGTTCATCGAGGGGCCGTCGAACCGGGTGGCCTTCGCCGCCGCCAAGGCCGTGGCGGAATCGCAGTCGAGCGCGGTGCGCTTCAATCCGCTTTTCCTGCACGCGACGGTCGGGCTCGGCAAAACCCATCTGCTGCAAGCAATCGCCGCGGAATCCCTGAAGCAGAACCCCAAATCACGCGTCGTCTATTTGACGGCCGAGTATTTCATGTGGCGCTTTGCCACCGCGATCCGTGACAACAATGCACTGACGCTCAAGGAACAGTTGCGCGACATCGATCTCTTGATCATCGACGACATGCAGTTCCTGCAGGGCAAGTCGATCCAGCACGAATTCTGCCATCTGATCAACATGCTGCTCGACAGCGCCAAGCAAGTGGTCGTTGCCGCCGACCGGCCACCGTCGGAACTGGAATCGCTCGAACCGCGAGTGCGCTCGCGTCTCAACGGCGGCGTCGCGCTCGAAATGTCGGCGCCCGATTTCGCCATGCGCCTCGGCATGCTCAAACTGCGCCTGGCCACCGCCAGGGTCGACGACGCATCGCTCGACATCTCGGAGGAAATCCTCAACCACGTCGCCCGCACCGTGACCGGCAGCGGCCGCGAACTGGAAGGCGCCTTCAATCAGCTGCTGTTCCGTCAGTCGTTCGAGCCGCAGATCACCATCGACCGCATCGACGAGATCCTCGGCCACATCTATCGCACCGGCGAACCGAAGCGGGTCCGGATCGAGGATATCCAGCGCATCGTGGCGCGCCACTACAACGTGTCGAAGACCGAATTGCTGTCCAACCGGCGCACGCGCACCATCGTCAAGCCGCGGCAGGTCGCCATGTACCTGTCAAAGGTGATGACGCCGCGTTCGCTGCCCGAAATCGGACGGCGTTTCGGCGGCCGCGACCACACCACGGTGCTGCACGCCGTGCGCAAGATCGAGGATCTGTCCGGCAACGACAATACGCTGGCGCAGGAACTCGAGCTGCTGCGGCGCCTGATCAACGACCAAGCCTGACCGATCCGGGACAGGCAAGCCAGAACCGCGCTGGAATTCAATGACTTGCTTACAATGCCATGGGCCCGGAACGGGCTCGCGGCATTGTCTGGAGACGATCCGGATTCCCGATTCTGCCCAGCGGCTGGCGGTCTTCGTACCCTTTATCCCCAGAAAGGCCGTGCAGCCGGCCCGAACCGGTCGCGCGGGCTTGCGTTTGCAGGCTTTTTCCTGTCAGTTTACGCAGATTCTGAGCCTGTTCAGACCTTTCGCGGGGCGCCGCCAGCCGGAGACCCGCTCATCCTTTCAAGCGAGCCTGTTTCGTCATGCGTGTTATCCTGGAACGGTCCAATCTCCTGAAGTCGCTCAACCACGTCCACCGTGTGGTCGAACGGCGCAACACCATACCGATCCTGTCCAACGTGCTGCTCAGCGCCGAAGGCGCAAGCCTCGAAATGAAGGCCACCGACCTTGACCTGGAGGTGACGGAAGCGACGCCGGCCAAGGTCGAGCGCGGCGGGGCGACGACGGTTCCGGCGCACCTGCTCTACGATATCGTGCGCAAGCTCTCCGACGGCGCCGAGGTGATGTTGAAGACGGATGAAGACGGCAACGCCATGACGGTGACGTCCGGACGCTCAAGCTTCCGCCTGCAGTGCCTGCCGCAATCCGATTTTCCCGAGCTATCGGCCGGATCCTTCTCGCATATCTTCCGCCTCGATTCGGTTGCCCTGAAGGGACTGATCGAGAAGACGCAGTTCGCCATTTCCACCGAAGAGACGCGCTACTATCTCAACGGCATCTACCTGCACACGCACGAGGTCGGCGGCAAGCTGAAGCTGCGCTCGGTGGCGACCGACGGCCACCGCCTGGCACGCGCCGAGATCGATGCGCCGGCTGGCTCCGAGGGCATGCCGGGCATCATCATTCCGCGCAAGACGGTGAGCGAGCTGCAGAAGCTGGTCGACGATCCGGATGTCGCCGTGACCACCGAACTGTCGGACACCAAGATCCGCTTCACCATCGGCAGCGTCGTCCTGACCTCGAAGCTGATCGACGGCACCTTCCCGGATTATCAGCGGGTCATTCCGACCGGCAACGACAAGAAGCTGATCCTCGACCGCCAGAGCTTTGCCGCCGCGGTCGACCGGGTCTCGACCATTTCCTCCGAACGCGGCCGTGCGGTGAAGCTTTCGATCAGCGAAGGCCAGGTGACGCTCGCGGTCAACAACCCGGATTCCGGCAGCGCCACGGAAGAACTGGCGGCGGACTATTCGTCGGACCCGATCGAGATCGGCTTCAATGCCAAGTATCTGCTCGATGTCGCCGCGCAGCTGACCGGCACGGAAGCGAAATTCATGCTGGCCGATGCCGGTTCGCCGACGCTGATCCACGACATGGCCGACGAGACCGCGCTTTACGTGCTGATGCCGATGCGGGTATAGCCCGCGCGGCGGTTGCCTCGCGGCACGGCCGGCAGCGAAAGCTATGTTGCGGCGACTTCTGTAGGCGGATAGCGGTTGCCAGGACAAACCCATATAAGTAAGCTAACGCTTACTAATTTCCGCAATTATGCGGCGCTGGCGATCGACCTCGCGCCAGGCGCGGTGGTCTTTTCCGGCGACAACGGTGCCGGCAAGACCAATCTCCTCGAAGCAATTTCCTTTCTGACGCCCGGGCGTGGCCTGCGCCGCGCTCCCTACGCCGATGTCGCGCGCGCGGGCGGCGACGGCGGCTTTGCACTGCACGCAAGGCTCGACGGGCCCGACGGCCAGGTCGAGATCGGCACCGGCATTTCCGGCGGTGACAGCGAGGGCGGCAGGCGGGTGCGTATCAACGGCGCCACCGCGCGGTCTGCCGAGGACATGCTGGAATGGCTGCGCGTCGTGTGGCTGACACCGGCCATGGATGCATTGTTCACCGGGCCGGCCGCGGATCGCCGGCGCTTTCTCGACCGATTGGTGCTGGCGATCGATCCCGGCCATGGCCAGCGCGCGCTCGACTACGAGAAGGCGATGCGTGGCCGTAACCGTTTACTTACCGAAAATTCGCGAGACGACCGCTGGTTCGAGGCGATCGAGATCCAGATGGCCGAGACCGGGGTCGCCATAGCCGCGGCACGCGCCGAGCTGGTGCGCCTGCTGGCCGCCATGATCGACAGGCTGCCCGACAGCGGGCCGTTCCCGCAGGCCGATATCGGCCTTGCAGGCGATCTGGAAGCCGAGATCGCCGGCACGCCGGCGGTCGATGTCGAGGAGCGGTTCCGGCGGGCGCTTGCCGATGGCCGTGACCGCGACCGCGCCGCCGGGCGCACGCTCGAGGGCCCGCACCGTTCGGATCTCTTGGTCCGGCATCGCCCCAAGGCGATGCCGGCCGAGCTCTGCTCGACCGGCGAGCAGAAGGCATTGCTGGTCGGCATCGTTCTGTCACACGCGCGGCTGACCGGCGAGATGTCCGGGATG
Organism: Mesorhizobium sp. B1-1-7; assembly: GCF_006442705.1. Taxonomy (NCBI): domain Bacteria; kingdom Pseudomonadati; phylum Pseudomonadota; class Alphaproteobacteria; order Hyphomicrobiales; family Phyllobacteriaceae; genus Mesorhizobium; species Mesorhizobium sp. B1-1-7. The sequence continues at coordinate 79,053 of NZ_VFWQ01000002.1, forward strand.
ACACCGATACTGCTGCTCGACGAGATCGCAGCACACCTCGACGGCGGGCGGCGCGCGGCACTGTTTTCGATCCTCGAGGAGTTGAACTGCCAGGCTTTCATGACGGGAACCGATGCGGCGCTGTTTTCCAGCCTGCAGGGCCGCGCGCAGTTCCTGACGGTCGACCATGGCATGGTTGGGCCAACCGTCTAGATTTTTGTTGCATGGATGTCGTCAAGATTTTTCGGCCGCTATATGGTCCTGATATGACCAATGCGCTCACCGCCGACGAGATCGAACGCTACGCCCGCCACATCGTGCTGCCGGAGGTCGGCGGCGCCGGCCAGCAGAAGCTGAAGCAAGCGCGTGTGCTGGTGATCGGCGCCGGCGGGCTGGGCGCGCCGGTGCTTGAATATCTCGCGGCAGCCGGCGTCGGCACGCTCGGCATCGTCGACAACGACACCGTGTCGCTCTCCAACCTGCAGCGACAGGTCATTCACGGCACCGATGCGGTCGGCGTGCTGAAAACCCATAGCGCCGAGGCCGCAATCGCCCGCATCAATCCCAACACCAACGTCGAGACGCACACATTCCGGCTCACCGCGGACAACGCCCCTGCGCTGGTCGCTCGCTATGACATGGTCGTCGACGGTTCCGACAATTTCGAGACCCGCTACGTGGTGGCCGATGCCTGCGCGAGCGAGCGCAAGCCCTTGGTGCATGCCGCCGTCGGTCGTTTCGACGGCTCGGTGACCGTGCTGAAGCCTTTCGAGGACGGCAAGGATGGCAAGCCGAACCCCGGCTATCGCGACCTGTTCCCGGAAGCCCCGCCGCCGGGCCTGGTGCCGTCCTGCGCCGAGGCCGGGGTGCTTGGCGCGTTGACCGGCGTTGTCGGCACGCTGCAGGCAATGGAGGCGATCAAGCTGATCACCGGCATCGGCGAGCCGCTCGTCGGCCGGCTGCTGCTCTACGATGCGCTCGCCGCGCGCTTCGAAACGATCCGCTACAAGAGAGGCTGACCTTGGCGCGGACCTCGGCGCCCTCGATTACCCGAATCCCGGCCGACTTCGACCGCTGGGATGACGTGCTCGCACTCATCATGCGCGCCTTCGCCTTCATGGACGGCGTCATCGATCCGCCGTCATCGGCTCACCGGCTCACCGTCGATTCCCTGCGCGACAAGGCCCGCCTGGAGAGCGGCTTCGTGGCTCTCGACAGCGACAGGATCGTCGGCTGCGTCTTTGCCATCGAAAGGGCTGACGACTTCTATGTCGGCAAGCTCGCCGTCGAGCCGGACTGCCAAGGACAAGGCATCGGCCGGCGGCTGATGCGGGCGGTCGAAATTCTTGCGCTCGACCGCGGCAAGGCGGCGCTGGAGCTCCAGACACGGATCGAGCTCACCGCCAATCACACCGCCTTTGCCCGCCTCGGCTTTCACGAGACCGAACGGACAGCGCATGAGGGCTACAGCAGGCCGACCTCGATCACCATGCGCAAAGCCCTTTTGTAAGACCTGGCTTCATTTGAAAGACAGCGAGCCGTCAGGTCCTGAGCGGCAGCACGCGATCCGGCGGTCGATGGCCATCGACGAAAGCCCGGATGTTGATGATGACCTTCTCGCCCATGTCGATACGGCCCTCCAGCGTCGCCGAGCCCATATGCGGCAACAGCACGACCTTGTTCCTTGCGGCAAGCTTGAGCAGCTTGCCGTTGAGCGCCGGCTCGTGCTCGTAGACGTCGAGGCCGGCGCCGGCGATCTTGCCGTCCTGGATCAGCTTGACCAGCGCTTCCTCATCGATGATGTCGCCGCGCGCGGTGTTGACGATGTAGGCCGTCGGCTGCAGCAAGGCCAGCCGCCGCGCCGACAGGAGATGGAAGGTGGCTGGCGTCGACGGACAATTGACCGAGATGATGTCCATGCGGGCCAGCATCTGGTCGAGGCTCTCCCAGTAGGTCGCCTCCAGCCCGTCCTCGACGGCCGGCAGCACGCGATGGCGATTGTGATAGTGGATGGAAAGGCCGAAAGCCTTGGCCCGCCTCGCCACAGCCGTGCCGATGCGGCCCATGCCGACAATGCCCAGCCGCTTGCCCCAGATGCGCCGGCCAAGCATCCAGGTCGGCGACCAGCCGGCCCATTTCCTGTCGCCGGTGAGCACGTTGGCGCCTTCCGCCAGCCGGCGCGGCACCGCCAGCATCAGCGCCATGGTCATGTCGGCGGTATCTTCGGTGAGCACGTTGGGCGTGTTGGTGACGGTGATGCCCTTCTTGGCCGCCGCCGCCACGTCGATCTTGTCGACGCCATTGCCGAAATTGGCGATCAGTTTGAGGTTGTCGCCGGCCTGGGCGATCAGTGCGGCGTCGATCTGGTCGGTCACGGTCGGCACCAGAACGTCGGCTTCCTTGACCGCGGCAACCAGCTCCGGCTGCGTCATCGGCCGGTCCTCGACATTCAGCCTCGCGTCGAACAGTTCGCGCATGCGGGTCTCGACCGGGTCGGGCAGCTTTCGCGTGATGACCACGAGAGGCTTCTTTTTGCCTGCCATTGTTTCCCTCGTTGAGACCTCTTTAACCAAGACCGGCGAAACTGAAAGCCGGTCGCGGTAGCCGATTTACCCATGTAACAAGCGGTGCCGCCGAAGACAAAGAAAAAGGGGCGCAGCAGCCATCAGGCCGGCGCCGAAAGGAACGAAAGTGTCTGGTTTCGCGTCGCTTCGCCTGGTCCTCAGCGCAGCATTTCTCGGCACCCTCCTCTATTCTCCGCTCGCGGCGGCGCAGGGCGCGGCCGCACCTGCCCAGGGCGCCGTCACGCTGGGGCCGAGCGGCCTGCCGCTGCCGCGATTCGTCAGCCTGAAATCCGGACGCGTCAACTCGCGCGTCGGCCCGGGGGCCAATTACTCGGTCGACTGGATGTATATGAAGGCCGGCCTGCCGATGGAGATCATCCAGGAATTCGATACGTGGCGCCGCGTGCGTGATGCCGACGGTTCGGAAGGTTGGATCAACCAGTCGCTGCTTTCAGGCCGGCGCACCGCGATCATTGCGCCCTGGCAGCGCGGCAAGGGTGCCCAGATCAATCTTCTGAACAGCCCGGACAAGGACGCCAGGGTGATAGCGATCGTCGAGCCGGGCGTCATGGGCATGATCAAGTCCTGCGACGGCCAGTGGTGCGAAATGACGCTCGGCGGCCACACCGGCTGGCTCGCCCAGTCGACGGTGTGGGGTGCCTATCCCGGCGAGCGGGTCAAGGACTGAACGCCCCCGGTTTGCGTCCGATGCGGCCGAGATGAGTATCCTGAAAGCCGGTCGACAGCTTCAGGCCGTAGCCTAAGGCACGGTCGATTGCGATGTGGGCGATCCAGATCAGCGCGACCGCGATGGCGGCCGCATTGCCTAGCAGGTGGCCGGAGAGCAACAGAAGCACCGGTGCGATCAGCATATGCAAGGCGTTATAGGTTATCGCGCCAAGGCGCGGCCCACCGAGGTAGCCGAGCATCGACAGATCGGGCGCCAGGATAAGCACGGCAAAGAGCCACCAGGAAATGCCCGACGAAGCGTAGAAGACAATAGCGGCCACCGCCACGACGGCCCATTCGAGCCGGATTATCAGGTCGAGGGGTTTCATTCCGATTGTCCGGCCAAGCGGATTATTCTGGCTTCGCCGACTGTTCTGGCCCTGCCGGTGATTCCTGGCGCTTGGGACGCAGCCTCACCACGATATCGACATTGGCGATTTCCATGCCCTCGGGCGGGTCAGGCAGGTTGGTGACCGTCACCGGGCCGTTGGCGATGTCGAAAATCCGGTTTTCGCCCTCGATGTAGAAATGGTGGTGGTCGGAAGTGTTGGTGTCGAAATAGGTTTTCGCGCCCTCGACGGCGAGGATGCGCAGCAGCCCCGCCTGGGTAAACTGGTGAAGCGCGTTGTAGACGGTGGCCAGCGACACCGGCACGCCGGCGGCCAGCGCCTCCTCATGCAGTTCCTCGGCCGACAAATGGCGGTCGCCCTTGGCGAAGAGCAGGTCGGCCAGCGCGATGCGCTGACGCGTCGACCTCAGGCCGGCTTCACGTACCCGCTTGTCCACAGCGACATTTTCCTTCCGGCAGCCCCGGTCCATCTGGTCTTCCAAGCTCACAGTCCCGCTTCAAGACACGCCCAGAATGGCAAAAAAATGAATGTCTGCCGAAACCGGACCCCTGTTGACATATATTCTGTCGCCGGAATGCGATCAATAGCGCGCATTGACCCGGGCAGACTGGCGGGTTAAGCGCAAACGCCGGTTTCCGGCCTGAAACAGATTGTGTTAGGACACCGACGACAAGGGCGCGTTACCGCCCGGACGAATGGGGATGAGATTGATGGCGGGTAAACCCAGCTACGACTACGACGAATTGCTGGCCTGCGCCCGCGGCGAGCTGTTCGGAGAGGGCAATGCCCAGCTGCCCTACCCGCCCATGCTGATGTTCGACCGCATCACCGAGATCAGTGAAACGGGCGGTGCCTTCGACAAGGGTTTCATCCGCGCGGAATTCGACATCAAGCCGGATCTTTGGTTCTTCGCCTGCCACTTCATCGGCAATCCGATCATGCCTGGATGCCTCGGCCTCGACGCCCTGTGGCAGTTGACCGGCTTCTACCTCGGCTGGCTCGGCGAACCCGGCAAGGGAATGGCGCTGTCGACCGGTGAGGTCAAGTTCAAGGGCATGGTCACCCCATCGGTGAAGAAGGTCGAATATGGCGTCGATTTCAAGCGCGTGATGCGCGGCAGGCTGGTCCTGGGCATCGCCGATGGCTGGATGAAGGCGGATGGCGAGCCCATATATGCGGCGACGGACCTGAAAGTCGGTCTGTCGAAGCAGTCGGCGGTCGCTTGACCGCAGCCCTGGCCGATCCACTGGCCAGCATCCCTGGAAGGAGTTGCGAATGAGACGTGTCGTAGTCACAGGCATCGGCATCGTGTCGTCGATCGGAAACAATGCCAACGAGGTGCAGACCTCGCTGCATGACGCCAGATCCGGCATCAGCTTCTCCGATTCCTTCGCCGAGCACGGCTTCCGCTGCCAGGTCTGGGGAGCGCCGACGCTCGACCCGTCCGCCATGATCGACCGCCGCGCGATGCGCTTCCTGTCGCAGGGCGCGGCCTGGAACCACGTCGCCATGGACCAGGCGATCGCGGATGCGGGCCTCGGCGAGGACGACGTCACCAATGAACGCACCGGCATTGTCATGGGCTCGGGCGGGCCTTCCACCCGCACCATCGTCGAGGCGGCCGAAACAACGCTCAAGAACGGCAGTCCCAAGCGCATCGGCCCGTTCGCGGTGCCGAAAGCGATGTCGTCGACCGCGTCGGCCACCCTGGCCACCTGGTTCAAGATCCACGGCGTCAACTATTCGATCTCGTCGGCCTGCTCGACCTCGGCGCATTGCATCGGCAATGGCTACGAACTGATCCAGTGGGGCAAGCAGGACATGGTCTTTGCCGGCGGCCATGAGGATCTCGACTGGACGATGTCGGACCTGTTCGACGCCATGGGCGCCATGTCGTCCAAGTTCAACGACAAGGCATCGACCGCCTCGCGCGCTTATGACGTCAATCGCGATGGCTTCGTCATTGCCGGCGGCGCCGGCGTGCTGGTGCTGGAAGAGCTGGAGCACGCCAAGGCGCGCGGCGCCAAGATCTACGCCGAGATCGTCGGCTACGGCGCGACCTCTGACGGTTACGACATGGTCGCGCCGTCAGGCGAAGGCGCGATCCGCTGCATGCGCCAGGCGATGTCGACGATTTCCACGCCGGTCGACTACATCAACACCCACGGCACCTCGACGCCGGTGGGCGATTCCAAGGAAATGGGCGCGATCCGCGAAGTGTTCGGCGAGAAGATGCCGTTCATCACCTCGACGAAATCGCTGACCGGCCATTCGCTGGGCGCGGCCGGTGTGCAAGAATCCATCTATTCGATCCTTATGATGCAAGGCGGCTTCATCGGTGAGAGCGCCCATATCGAGACGCTCGATCCTGAATTCGAGGGTATGCCGATCGTGCGAAAGCGCATCGACAATGCCAAGATCGACACCGTTCTTTCGAATTCCTTCGGATTCGGTGGCACCAACGCGACGCTCGTTTTCCAGCGCTATTCCGCATAGGGCCATTGTTTTTGTACAAGGCCAGCATTTTTAAATAAGGATTTGGCGGCCATGAACGGACTGATGAAGGGCAAGCGCGGGCTTGTCATGGGCGTCGCCAACGATCATTCGATCGCCTGGGGCATTGCCAAGAAGCTGTCCGAGCATGGCGCGGAACTCGCCTTCACCTACCAGGGCGAGGCCTTCGGCCGCCGGGTCAAACCGCTTGCCGACAAGCTCGGCGCCGCACTTGTCGTCCCCTGCGATGTCGAGGACAGCGCTTCGGTCGCCGCCACGTTCGAGACGCTTAACAAGGAATGGGGCGGGCTCGACTTCGTCGTCCATGCCATCGGCTTTTCGGACAAGAATGAGCTTAAGGGTCTCTATGCGGACACCAGCCGCGACAACTTCGTCCGCACCATGGTGATCTCCTGCTATTCCTTTACCGAGATCGCCCGCCATGCGGCCGCGTTGATGAACGATGGCGGGTCGATGATCACGCTGACCTATGCCGGCTCGGTCCGCGTCATGCCGAACTACAATGTCATGGGTGTCGCCAAGGCAGGACTCGAGGCCAGTGTGCGCTACCTCGCCAATGATTACGGCCCGCGCGGCATCCGGGTGAACGGCATCTCGGCGGGACCGGTGCGCACGCTCGCCGGCGCCGGCATTTCGGACGCCCGCCACATGTTCTCCTACCAGCAGCGCAACTCGCCGCTGCGCCGCACGGTGACCATCGACGAGGTCGGCGGCTCGGCGCTTTATCTGTTGTCGGACCTCTCCTCGGGCGTCACCGGCGAAATCCACTATGTCGATTCAGGCTACCACATCGTCTCGATGCCGACGCTCGACGAGTTGAAGCAGACGGACGGCACGCGCGACTGAAGCGTCGTCTTGCCTTGAGCCGCGTCCGAAGTGCCTTTCAGTAAAAAAGATGCTCTCCAGTAAAATTGGACGCATTCGCGGCAACTCATTTTAAGAAGATTTCCGCTATAGAGTCCCGCAGTCTGGGGATTTTTAATGCCTGCCGTCAGCAATCCGAAGCGAACACCAGTGTTCCGACTGCTCACGATAGCAAGTTCGGGTATTGGCAGTTTCGTCCTTGGCATCTGGGGTCTCAAGTACGGCCTCGGCGGTGGGTTTGCCGGCATATCGGCGGACATGATGGTCGCGATCATGGCTGCGCTTTGCGCGCTGGCGGCGTCGGTTGCGGCAATGTCCTTCTTCGCCGGCGTCGATGAATCGGCGGATTTCGTCTTCAACGAAACCCATTTCGACAAGCTGACAGGACTGCTGGGGCGCCCGGCGATGGTCGGCAAAATCGCCGAGGCGGCATGCACGACAAGCCGGACCGGCGAACCCGTGTTCCTGATCGACATCGACATCGACCGCTTCAAGCAGATCAATGACGCGATCGGCTATACCCAGGGCGACGAACTGATCCGCGCCTTCACCAAGCGGCTGCAGAGCTGCGTGCCCGCACGCGCGCTGATCGGGCGCATCGGCGCCGGCGAGTTCGCGGTGCTGCTGCCGGATCATCAGATCCCGGGAACGATGGAAAGCATGGTCGAGAGGCTCATCGACGAGATGATGGAGCCCTATGAACTCAGCAGCCATCAGCAATCGGTGAGCCTGTCGGTGGGTATCGTGGCCATGCCCAAGGATGGCGTCGATCCGGTGCTTATCCTGCGCCGCTCCAACCTGGCGCTGCAGAATGCGCGCGCCAGCGGCGTCGGCAACTGGTCGGTCTTCGACAGCGAGATGGGGCGAGTCGCCGATTATCGCCAATGGGTCGAATCCGAGTTGCACACTGCTTTCGAACGCGGGGATTTCGACCTTCACTATCAGCCGCAGCTCGACCTGCCGACCGACCGCATCGTCGGCTATGAAGCCCTGATCCGCTGGAACCACCCCGAACGCGGCATGATCCCGCCCATGGAGTTCATCCAGATCGCCGAAGAAACCGGGATGATCAATCCGATCGGCGAGTGGGTTCTGCGCAAAGCCTGCAGCGACGCCCGCCATCTGCCGGACGATTGCTTCGTCGCCGTCAACATCTCGCCGGTCCAGTTCATGACCAAGGACTTCGTCGGCATCGTCCGCGACGCGATGAGGGCCACCGGCATCAAGCCGTCACGGCTGGAACTGGAAGTCACCGAGACGGCGATGATGCAGGATCGCGACCGTGCGGCCGCCATCCTGAAAGAGCTTGCCGAAATGGGCATCTCGGTCGCCGTCGATGATTTCGGCACCGGCTATTCGAACCTCAGCTACCTCATCGACTTCTCGTTCGGCAAGCTCAAGATCGACCGTTCCTTCGTCAGCCGCATCGACACCGATTCCAGCTCGGGCGCGGTCGTCTCGACCATTGTCGGGCTCTCGCGTGCACTCGGCGTCAGCATCATCGCCGAAGGCGTCGAGACCGAGAGCCAGGCGACGCTGCTGCGGGCGGCTGGCTGCGAAGTGGTGCAGGGTTACCTGTTCGGCCGGCCGGCTCCGCTCAAGTTCAGCGTGACTGACGCCCACGCCACCGATGAAGTCCGGCGCGTCGCCAATCTGCATTGAACGCATCACCTCAGCGACGCGCGGACAACACCTTGAACATGCCATCGCGGGCAAGTTCCGCGTGGCTTGAGAAGGCGGCCTTGAGAACCGGCTCGTAGGGCAACTGACGGTTGGCGACCATGAACAGCCGCCCGCCCGGCTTCAACGCCTTGCCTGCCGCGTGGATCATGCCGGCGCCGATTTCCGGCTCAGCCGCGCGGGCGCGATGGAATGGCGGGTTCATGACGACGGCGTCATAACGGCGCTCGACAGGTTCGGCGAGCAGATCGAGCCAGAAGAAGCCCGGCACCAGGGCCGCCGCGCCGAGATTGCGCTTGGCCGCCTCCAGCCCCGCGAAATCCGCTTCATAGAGGTCAAGCGCCGTTATGCCAGGGGACCGTGAGGCGACTTCCGCCGCCACATAACCCCAGCCGGCACAGAAATCGGCGATGTTGCCACGCAGATCGCCGGGCAAGTTATCCACCAACAGTTTCGAGCCGGCGTCGATCCGATCAAAGGAGAACATGCCGGGCGCGGTGTGGAACCGGCCTTCGACCAGCAAGACGGGATTGGCGGCACGCAACTCTTGTGCGGCCGCCGGATCGGCAGGACGGCGCAGCCAGAAGGCAATGCCGTGATATTTCGGCATATGGCCGTCGAGCGGCACAAGCTCGTCGATGCGCTTGCGCAGGCTGGCGATGCCGTCATCCTTGCCGCCGGCAACGACGATCAATCCGCCCGGCACCACGCGCTCCAGCGCTTCCGCGATGCGCAACTCGTTCTGCCCGCGATGGCGGCCGGCGAGCACCAGCGCGGCATCGAAACGGTCCCCCTCCGGTTGCGGCGTAACCGTGAATTTCGCCGCCTGCAACGCGCGGAAATGCGGGCGGAAGCCCTGCACGACATGCAGCGCGGCCTCGAAACCCTGCGGCAGCCGCAGGCCAGGCTCGGCGCCGAGAAAGAGCATGCGCTCATCCTTTCGCGGCAAGGGAAGAGCCTCGGCCTCGAACGGATGGAACAGCGTCTTCAGCGCCTCAGTGGACATGCCTTTGCTCCATAAACGAAAGCGGGCGCGACATAAGCCGCGCCCGCTTCGATTTCCTGTCAGACCGCTCAGGCGGCGTCTTCTTCGCCTTCGGACTTCTTGTCGCGGACAATTTCCTTGCCGGAGGCCTGGTCGACGACCTTCATCGACAGGCGGACCTTGCCGCGCTCGTCGAAGCCCATCAGCTTGACCCAGACCTTGTCGCCTTCCTTGACGACGTCGGAGGTCTTGGCAACGCGCTCGTTGGCGAGCTGCGAGATGTGGACCAGGCCGTCGCGGGGACCGAAGAAGTTGACGAAGGCGCCGAAGTCAGCGGTCTTGACGACCGTGCCTTCGTAGATCTCGCCGACTTCCGGCTCGGCGACGATGGTGTGGATCCACTTCTTCGCCGCCTCGATCTCCTTGGCGTTCGAGGAAGCGATCTTGACCGTGCCGTCGTCCTCGATGTTGATCTTGGCGCCGGTCTTCTCGACGATCTCGCGGATGACCTTGCCGCCCGAGCCGATGACGTCGCGGATCTTGTCGGTCGGGATGTGCATGACCTCGATGCGCGGCGCGAACTCACCGAGTTCGGGACGGGCACCGGTCAGGGCATGAGCCATTTCGCCGAGAATGTGCTGGCGGCCATCCTTGGCCTGGTCCAGCGCGATCTTCATGATCTCCTCGGTGATGCCTTCGATCTTGATATCCATCTGCAGCGAGGTGATGCCGCTGGTGGTGCCGGCGACCTTGAAATCCATGTCGCCGAGATGATCTTCGTCACCCAGGATGTCGGACAGAACGGCGAAGCGCTCGCCTTCCTTGATCAGGCCCATGGCGATGCCGGCGACGGGCTTGGCCAGCGGAACGCCGGCATCCATCAGCGCCAGCGAGGTGCCGCAGACAGTGGCCATCGAGGACGAGCCGTTGGACTCGGTGATCTCGGAGACGACGCGCAGCGTGTAGGGGAACTGGTCGGCGCTCGGCAGCATCGGGCGGATGGCGCGCCAGGCGAGCTTGCCGTGGCCGATTTCACGGCGGCCCGGCGAACCCATGCGGCCGGTCTCACCGACGGAATAGGGAGGGAAGTTGTAGTGAAGGAGGAACTTCTCCTTGTACATGCCGGTCAGCGAATCGACATACTGCTCGTCTTCGCCGGTGCCGAGCGTGGCAACGACCAGCGCCTGGGTCTCGCCGCGGGTGAACAGCGCCGAACCGTGGGTGCGCGGCAGCACGCCGACTTCGGAAACGATCTTGCGAACCGTCTTCAAGTCACGGCCATCGATGCGCGAGCCGGTGTCGAGGATGTTCCAGCGCACGACCTTGGCCTGCAGTTCCTTGAACACCGAACCGATCTGCTCGGACGTGTACTTGGCCTCGTCGCCTTCGGCCGGAGCGAAGGCTGCCTTGACCTTTGCCTTGACGGCGTCGACGGCGGCGTAGCGCTTCTGCTTGTCGACGTTCTTGTAGGCGTTGCTGAGCTCGTCACCAACGATCTTCAGCATCTCGGCTTCGAGCACGGAATAGTCCGGCGCCGTGAAATCGCGCGGCTCCTTGGCGGCGACCTCGGCCAGCTTGATGATGGCGTCGATGACCGGCTGGAAGCCCCTGTGACCGAACATGACGGCGCCGAGCATCAGCTCTTCGCCAAGTTCCTTGGCTTCGGACTCAACCATCAGCACGGCGTCGGCAGTGCCGGCGACGACGAGGTCGAGCTTGGATTCCTGCATCTCGTCGATGTGCGGGTTGAGAACGTATTCGCCGTTGATGTAACCAACACGGGCACCGCCAACCGGTCCCATGAAGGGAACGCCCGACAGGGTCAGCGCGGCCGAGGTGGCGACGATGGACAGGATGTCCGGATCGTTCTCGAGGTCATGCTGGACCACGGTGACGACGATCTGCGTGTCGTTCTTGTAACCGTCGGCGAAGAGCGGGCGGATCGGGCGATCGATGAGGCGGGAAACCAGCGTTTCCTTCTCGCTCGGACGGCCCTCACGCTTGAAATAGCCGCCCGGAATCTTGCCGGCGGCATAGGTCTTTTCCTGGTAGTTGACGGTCAGCGGGAAGAAGTCGAGGCCGGGCTTCGGCTCCTTCATCGAAACGACGGTGGCCAGCACCTTGGTCTCGCCGTAGGTGGCGAGCACGGCGCCATCAGCCTGGCGCGCGATCTTGCCGGTTTCGAGGATGAGCGGACGGCCGCCCCATTCGATTTCCACTTTGTGGTGGTTGAACATATCTTGTCCTTAATAAGCGGAAAGGGCCGCGCCGTTTCACGGTGCGCGGATGCCCTTTCCCTGGCTTCCTTTCTCGGGCAGCCACGGGCAAGACAACGGGAAGCTCGGGTGGTTTCAGCGCGGTGAGCGCGCGAGCGTCCTGCAATCCTGCCCCATGACCGTCCATGGGCGGTTTCGAGTGGCCCTCTGCGCGCTCGAAACCGGGTCTGGCCAATCTATAAGACTGGCAGAATGCGCGACTGGCGGGCTTTCCGAGGAAAGCCCGCCAGTCAATTCGTCAACGGCGCAGACCGAGCTTCTCGATCAACGTCTGGTAGCGCGCGTCGTCCTTGCGCTTGAGATAATCAAGCAGGCTGCGGCGCTGGGAGACGAGAGCGAGCAGACCACGGCGGGAATGGTTATCCTTCTTGTGGTCCTTGAAGTGGTCGGTCAGGTTCTTGATGCGCTCGGAAAGGATGGCCACCTGGACTTCCGGCGAACCGGTATCGCCCTTGGCGGTTGCGAATTCACCCATCAATTCCTGTTTGCGCTCGGCAGTAATCGACATCGTGCTTTTCCTTATCTGTTCGAGGAAACGGGTCGCCCTCAGCCGGGATGTCGTCCAGCCGGGGCCGGTGCAAGCAAAGCGTCGTGGCGCTATGCTGCGGCGCATATAGTGCAATTCCCCGGAAAACACCAGCCCAATTCACAAGCCGGCTTTTCCAGCCCAAATGCCAAGTTTGTCGCTGCTAAAGCCATTTCTTCCATTTGAAGAAGGCAATCAACCCGACCGCCACAACTGCCATGAACAGCAGCGATACGGGATAGCCGTAGTAGGACTTCAGCTCCGGCATGTTCCATGGCGAGGATTCAGGATCGAAATTCATGCCCCAGACGCCGACCAGGAAGGTGAGCGGCATGAAGATGACCGAGACGATGGTGAGATAGCTGATGACGTCGTTGGTGCGGGCCTGGCTCAGCGACAGATGCATCTCGATCAGTCCGGTCAGCATGTCGCGCTGGGTCTCGACCAGCTCGATCAGCCTGAGCGAATGGTCGAGCGTATCGTTGAGGAAAACCTTGGTTTCGGCCTTTACATAAGGCACGTCGTTGCGGATCAGCGTCGCCAGCGCATCGCGCATCGGCCACAGCACGCCTTTGAGGACATTGGCGTCGCGCCGCAATTCGTGCAGCTGCCGCATCTGATGCTTGTGCGGTGAGTGCAGCATCTCATCCTCGATGCTGTCGACCAGATCGCCGGCCGCCTCGATCGGCGGGAAATAGCTGTCGACGATGGCGTCGATCAGCGCATAGGCGAGATAATCGGCGCCGCGCGCCCGCAACCGGTTGGGCGCCGAACTCTCGATGCGCTTGCGCACGGGATCGAACGGGTCGCCCTCGCGCTCCTGGAAGGTGACGACGAAGTTCTCGCCGACGAAGAGGCCAATCTGTTCATAGCGGTGCGAGGTGACATCGTCGATCATGCGGACGACGACGAAGGCATGGTCCTCGAAGAAGTCGACCTTTGGCCGCTGGCCGGTGTTGACGACGTCCTCCAGCGCCAGCGGATGCAGATTGAAGATGCGGCCGATCTCCTCGATCAGCTGGATGTTGGCGAGACCGGTGCAGTCGAGCCAGATGACAGGCCATTTGTGGCAATTGGCCTCGACATCGTCGATGCTGGCGTTTTCGATGGTCTTGTACTTCTGCGGCGAGATCATCGTCAGCCGCAGTTCCGAACGGCGCGCCGCCGGATCGGCGATCAGCGTGCCTGGCGAGGCCCCGACCGGTGGCCGCCGCGTCTTCACCGGCGTCCGCTTTTTCACCGCCTCGGCCTTTGCCATATGCCCCTCGAGCGTAGAGTGAAACCGAGATTAGACGACAGCCGTCACCCGGCAAAGACCCGCTTGGGCTTGAACATGCCTTGCTCGATGGCGCCGATGGCGACCAGCTTGCCGCGTGCCGTGGCGCAAGCTTCCTCGGCTTCGACAGGCGCGTCGCGGCCACGGATGATGACCGGATTGCCAAGGCGGATCTTGGTCGCCGCGTCGTCGCTGATGGCGATCTGCGGCAGACAATCGAGCGCGGCGGACGTATCGACCAGAAGCGCATCGATCGCCCCGAAATCGACCGGCGCTTCCACAACGTCGACGGCATCGGCCGCTTCCGACTTGCCTTTGCCCAGCATGTCTTCGCCCCGCACACCGAAGCGGGCCGCCTCGAGTTCCGCGACGGTGACGAAATCCTCCTGTGTGAACGGCTCGACCTCGACCCGGCGCAATTCGCTGATATGGCCGAAGCAGCCGAGATCGCGGCCCATGTCACGGGCCAGCGAGCGCACATAGGTGCCCTTGCCGCATTCGACTTCGAAAACAGTCTGATCGGCACCGTGCTCGACGATGTCGAGACGGCCGATCTCGATTTCGCGGGCCGGAATATCGACCGTCTCGCCTTCGCGGGCAAGGTCATAGGCGCGTTCGCCCGCAATCTTGATGGCCGAGAATTGCGGCGGCGTCTGCATGATGACGCCGGTGTATTTGGAAAGTAGCGCCCTGACCTCGGCTTCCGACGGTCGCTGGTCAGCCTCTTTCGTCACCGGCCCTTCGAGGTCGTCGGTCGAGCGCTCCTGCCCCCAGGCCACGGTGAAGCGATAGACCTTGGCGCCGTCCTGCACGTAGGGAACGGTCTTGGTGGCTTCGCCGAGCGCGATCGGCAGCATGCCGGACGCCAGCGGGTCCAGCGTGCCGGCATGGCCGGCCTTTTCGGCCTGGAACAGCCATTTGATCTTGGAGACGGCCTCGGTCGAGCCCATGCCGACGGGCTTGTCCAGCACCACCCAGCCGGAGACCGGCCGGCCCTTCTTCTTGCCGCGGCGCGCCATTATTCGCTGTCCTTGCCTTCTTTGGCCTTGTCGTCTTTGGCCCTGTCTTCTTGGGCCTTGTCTTCTTGGGCCTTGTCGTCGTCCGCGTCGAGATCACGCGCCACTTCGGGCGACTTCAGCAGGTCGTTGATCCTGGCGAAATTGTCGAAGGAGGTGTCCAGCCTGAAGCGGAACTCCGGCATGTATTTCATTTGCCGAAGCGCGCCGGAGACACGGCCGCGGACAAATTTCGCATGCTTGTTGAGCGCCTCGATCACGGCCTCGGCATCCTTGGCGCCGAGCGGAGAAACAAAGGCAGTGGCGATCTTGAGATCGGGCGACATACGCACTTCGGAGACCGAAACGACCGAATTCTCGATCAGCGGGTCGATGATGTCGCCGCGCTGCAACGTTTCGGAGAGCGCATGGCGTACCTGCTCGCCGACGCGCAGCATGCGCTGGGATGGGCCGGATGTGGTGGAACGGGGCATTTTTCTCAATCCTGAAAGCGTGAGGCTCGGGATAGGACCGTGCCTCATGTCTCAACAGTCATTCTCAACAGGCAATCTCAACAGGCTTGAGGGCGGCGGCCTTTCGACCACCGCCCGATATTAACAAGCCACTCGAACTCAGAGCGTCCGGGTCACCATCTCGACGCGGAAGCACTCGATGACATCGCCGACCCGCATGTCCTCGTAGTTCTGGAAGGCCATGCCGCATTCCTGGCCGCCTGGGACTTCCGAAACCTCGTCCTTGAAGCGCTTGAGGGTCTTCAGCGTGCCTTCGTGGATGACGACGTTGTCGCGGATCAGGCGCACGCCCGCACCGCGCTCGACCTTGCCTTCGGTGACACGGCAGCCGGCGATCTTGCCGACCTTGGTGATGTCGAAGATCTCGAGGATCTCGGCATTGCCGATGAAAGTTTCGCGGCGCTCCGGCGACAGCAGACCCGACAGAGCCGCCTTCACGTCATCCACGAGGTTGTAGATGATCGAGTAGTAGCGGATCTCGATGCCAGCGGCCGCGGCGGCGGCACGTGCCTGCACATTGGCGCGGACGTTGAAGCCGATGATCGCCGCACCCGACGTTTCCGCCAGCGAGACGTCGCTTTCGGTGATGGCGCCGGCGCCGGCGTGGACGATGCGCGCACGCACCTCGTCGGTGCCGAGCTTGTCCAATGCCGCGTTGATCGCCTCGATCGAACCCTGCACGTCGCCCTTGATGACCAGCGGGAATTCCTTCAGCCCGCTTGTCTGCAACTGCGACATCATCTGTTCGAGCGAGCCGCGCTGGCCGGCATGCCTGGCGACCGCCTTCTCGCGGGCCAGACGCTGGCGATACTCGGTGATCTCGCGGGCGCGGGCCTCGTTGTTGACCACGGCGAAGCGGTCGCCGGCCTGCGGCGTGCCCTGAAGGCCGAGCACCTCGACCGGCATTGCCGGCGGCGCTTCCTTGATCTGCTCGCCGCGATCGTTGACCAGCGCGCGCACCCGGCCCCATTCGTTGCCGGCGACGAGGATGTCGCCCGGCATCAAGGTGCCGGTCTGCACCAGAACGGTGGCGACGGGACCACGGCCCTTGTCGAGCTGCGCCTCGATGACCACGCCCTCGGCGGTGCGGTCCGGATTGGCCTTCAGGTCGAGGATTTCGGCCTGCAGCAGGATCGCCTCGAGCAGCTTGTCGAGATTGGTGCCCTTGGTCGCCGACACTTCGACGTCCAGCACTTCACCGCCCATGGATTCGACGAAGACCTCATGGCGCAGCAGTTCGGAGCGAACCTTCTGCGGATCGGCGTCATGCTTGTCGATCTTGTTGATCGCCACGATGATCGGAACGCCGGCCGCCTTGGCATGGCTGATCGATTCGATCGTCTGCGGCATCACGCTGTCGTCGGCCGCCACCACCAGGATGGCGATGTCGGTGGCCTGGGCGCCGCGAGCGCGCATTGCCGTGAAGGCGGCGTGGCCGGGCGTGTCGATGAAGGTGATCTTCTGACCATTCTTCTCGACCTGATAGGCGCCGATATGCTGGGTGATGCCGCCGGCCTCGCCGGAGACGACATTGGCATTGCGGATGGCATCGAGCAGCGAGGTCTTGCCGTGATCGACGTGGCCCATGATGGTCACGACCGGCGGACGCGACACTAGGTCCTCGGCATTGTCGGCGATGTTGAACAGGCCTTCCTCGATGTCGGACTCGGCGACGCGGCGGACCGTGTGGCCGAATTCGGTGGCGACCAGTTCGGCCGTGTCGGCGTCGATGACGTCGCCGGGCTTCAGGATCTGGCCCTGCTTCATGAAGAACTTGACCACATCGACCGCACGTTCGGACATGCGCTGCGCCAGTTCCTGAATGGTGATGGTCTCGGGCAGGATCACTTCGCGCATGACTTTCTCGCGCGGCTCATTGTGCATCGCGCGCTTGAACTTTTCCTGGCGGCGGCGCATCGACGACAGCGAACGGGCCCGCGCATCCTCGTCGGTAAGCGCGGAGTTCAGCGTCAGCTTGCCACGGCGGCGGTCTTCCTCGCCCTTGGTCGGCTTGGCCGGCCGCGCCACTTCG
Source organism: Mesorhizobium sp. B1-1-7 (assembly GCF_006442705.1). Taxonomy (NCBI): domain Bacteria; kingdom Pseudomonadati; phylum Pseudomonadota; class Alphaproteobacteria; order Hyphomicrobiales; family Phyllobacteriaceae; genus Mesorhizobium; species Mesorhizobium sp. B1-1-7. The sequence continues at coordinate 96,356 of NZ_VFWQ01000002.1, forward strand.
GGCGTGACCGGGCGGCGCACCGGCGCACCGGCACCTGTCCGCTTCGGCTTGACCTCTTCCTCCTCGTCGGCGGTCGCCAACTCGGCTGCCAGCGGCGCGCGGCGGCGCGCCTCTTCCTCGGCACGACGGCGGGATTCGGCTTCCGTCTGCAGGCGTGCCTCTTCCTCGGCCTGACGGCGCGCGGATTCCTCACGCTCACGCTTGCGGCGCTCTTCGTCCTCGGCGCGGCGCTTGGCTTCCTCGGCGGCGCGCTGACGGTCCTCGACCTCGCGGACCTTGGAGCCTTCAAGCGCCCTGCGACGCGCTTCCATTTCGGAGCGCGACAGTTCGTTCAGCACCATGCCGCTGCGCTCGACCGGAGGCGGCGGGGGCGGAGGCGCCTTGGGCGCTTCCTGCACCACGGGTGGGGCGGCCACGACCGCCGCGGGCTTCGGCGTGAAGACGGGCGCAGGGGCAGCAGCAACCGGCTCCGGCTTGTCACCGGGCAGCGAGAACTTGCGCTTCTTGGTCTCGACCACGACCGACTTGGTACGGCCATGCGAGAAGTTCTGGCGCACGGTGCCCTGTTCCATGCCGGGGCGCTTCAACGTCAAGGTCTTCTTCGGCGTAACGCTCAACGTCTTGTCGTCGCCCGATTTCGTATCGCTCATTCCATATCCTCTGCAGCATCATCTTCGTCAGCAACGGCCGCAAGCATTGCCAGATCGTCCGGGGTACCGCCCCGATATCGGTCAAGCGCAACCATGCGCTTCTGGACCGCCTTACCCGCGTCTCCCGCGAGGACGGCAGCATGTATCACATTTGTACCCCCCAATGCCAAGCTCAACTCGGCCTCGGAGAAAAGTTTGTAGGCAAGGATGGAGGGGCCGCCGATATGGACGGTCGCCCGCCGCGCCTGGCTGATCTTGCGTACGCCGTCGTCGGACGCCTCGGTCGCGTGGAGCACGAAAAGTGCCAGTCCACCGCGCACTGCGCTCTCGACCTTGGTGGCACCAAGAGAAATCGCGCCTGCTTTGCGGGCGAGGCCCAGCATACCCAGAGCGGATCTGGAAAGCAGCCCGTCGACCATGCCGCCCAGATCGGGCGGCACGACCACCTGTGCCTTAAAGGCGCGGGCAAAGAGGTTCTTTGCCGCCGCCTTCTCGATATGTAGGCGGTCAGCGCTCACCCAGCAACCACGGCCGGGCAGATTTCTCTTGAGATCCGGAACGACGGCCGAATCCGGGCCGACGACGAACCGGATCAATTCATCCGGTTCGGCCTGCTTGCGGGTGACGATGCAGGTGCGATCGTTCATCTCGTCCAAGGGCGGGTTGTGTGCGATGCGGTTTCACCTCACGCACCAACGGCTTCGTCAGCCGGTGCTTCTTCGGCTGCAAGCTCGTCTTCGGTGATCCAGCCGGCCTTGAGACGGGCATTCAGCACCATCTGCTCGGCATCGGCGCGCGAAACGCCATGATTGGCCAGAACGCCGGGATACACCTTGGTCTCGCCGTCCTTGCGTTCCTTCCAGCCTGTCAGGTCGTCGGCGGCATAGCCGGCGAAATCCTCGATCGTCTTCACGCCGTCCTCGCCGAGCGTCACCATCATGGCGGTGGTGATGCCGGGGATTTCACGCAGCTCGTCCGAGACGCCCAGCGCCTTGCGCTTGTCGTCATGCTCGGCCTCGATCTTCTCGAGATATTCGCGGGCACGGGTCTGGATTTCCGACGCGGTGTCCTCATCGAAGCCGTCGATCGAGGCGATTTCGCCGGCATCGACATAGGCGACTTCCTCGACGCTGGTGAAGCCTTCCGAGGCCAACACCTGGCCGACCATCTCGTCGACGTCGAGAGCTTCCATGAACAGCGCCGAGCGCTCGACGAATTCCTTCTGGCGGCGTTCGGACTCCTCGGCCTCGGTCAGGATGTCGATATCCCAGCCGGTGAGCTGCGAGGCGAGACGCACGTTCTGGCCGCGGCGGCCGATGGCCAGCGACAGCTGATCGTCGGGAACCACCACCTCGATGCGCTCCGCGTCCTCGTCGAGCACGACCTTGGCGACTTCGGCCGGCTGCAGCGCGTTGACGATGAAGGAGGCGGCCGAGGGCGACCACGGAATGATGTCGATCTTCTCGCCCTGCAGTTCGCCGACGACGGCCTGGACGCGGCTGCCGCGCATACCGACGCAGGCGCCGACCGGATCGATCGAGCTGTCACGCGAGATGACGGCGATCTTGGCGCGCGAGCCCGGGTCGCGGGCGACCGACTTGATCTCGATGATGCCGTCGTAGATTTCCGGCACTTCCATGGTGAAGAGCTTGGCCATGAACTGCGGATGGGTGCGCGACAGGAAGATCTGCGGGCCGCGCTGCTCGCGACGCACGTCGTAGACATAGGCGCGGACGCGGTCGCCATATTTGTAGTTTTCGCGCGGGATCAGCTCGTCGCGGCGGATGATCGCCTCGCCACGGCCGAGATCGACGATGACGTTGCCATACTCGACGCGCTTGACGGTACCGTTGACGATCTCGCCGATGCGGTCCTTGTATTCGTCATACTGGCGGTCGCGCTCGGCCTCGCGCACCTTCTGCACGATGACCTGCTTGGCCGACTGGGCCGCGATGCGGCCGAAATCCATCGGCGGCAGCTGTTCGGCGATGAAGTCGCCAAGCTGGGCATCGGGATTGCGCTCGCGCGCCGAGGAAATGGCGATCTGGGTGGCGTAGTCATCGACTTTCTCGACCACTTCCATCAGCCGCTGCAGCTTCATCTCACCGGTGTTGGGATTGATGTCGGCGCGGATGTTGGTCTCCTGGCCGTAACGCGAGCGCGCCGCCTTCTGGATCGCATCGGCCATGGCGGCGATGACGATCGACTTGTCGATCGACTTTTCACGCGCGACGGCGTCGGCAATCTGCAGCAGTTCAAGTCTGTTGGCGCTTACAACCATGTTTTTTCTCCCGAGCCTGTCAGCCGGGCTTTTACGCCCGGCAGCTCAATCAACTTTCCTGTTCGTGTTCTTCCGTGGCGTCGGCTTCCGTACCCTCGGGCACGTCGTCGTCCGGCTCGCCGCGGCGTTTCTTGGCTTCCTTGCGCGCCCTGTTGTCCTTCGACAACGCATCGCGGATGAGGTCGTCGGTCAGGATCAACCGGGTCTCGGAAATGGCGTCGTAGGGTACGCGCACCGTCGGCTCCTCGCCATAGGCCGCCTTGTCGCGCTCGATGAGCACATCGTTCTCACCAGCCTCGGCGATCTTGCCCTTGAAACGCTTGCGATCGGCGACGACGACCGATGTTTCCATCTTCACCAAATGGCCGGTCCAGGTCACGAAATCCGATTTGCGCACCAGCGGCCGATCGATGCCGGGCGAAGAGACTTCGAGATGGTACGCCTTCTCGATCGGATCGTCGACATCGAGCGCCGGCGACACCGCGCGGCTGACCTCTTCGCAATCCTCGACGGTCATGGTGCCGTCCTCGCGCTCGGCCATGATCTGCAGCGTCAGCCCGTTCTGGCCGGACAGATGCACGCGCACGAGGCGAAAGCCGATGCCGCGCAGCACCGGCTGGATGATCAGCGCGATGCGCGCATCGATACCGCTTTCGCGGATGATGCGGTCGTCACCTTCGCTTGTCATTGCAGTCATCAATTGCCTGTCGTTCGTTTCGCAAGTTCTTTAGTTTGCGCATCGGAACCATCCGAAAACCGCTTCGCACTTTTCGGTCCGATTCACCCGGCAGGTAATAAAAAAGAGCGGGACCGGGTGGACCCACTCTTCGTCATACCGACCAAGAATTTGAGGCTGATATAAACGAACACCGCCTGTGTTTCAAGCCCGCCGTGACAACCCGCCGTGCAAGGCCGGCAAAAGCCCTGACGGCGTCAGCATTGCTCCAGGCGCATGGCGCCCATGCGGCAACCCCCCTGCGAAAGGCGGCAGGGTGTCCTTATTTATTAGCCACGACACGAATGGACGCGGCGCTGTGGCGCGCGAAAGGACAAAATCATGGGCAACCGCAGACTACTTTCCGCCTTGGGCGACCTCTTCACCGCATTCGGCGGCGCGGTCGCCGCCTCGCGCGCCGTGGAAGCCGGCCGCAAGCCGCGTGCCGACGACCTGCGCAAGCTGGACATGGACCCGGCTATCTTCAACAGGATCGGCCGTTTTTGAAAATCCGACGAGAGGCGCCGTGAGGGCGCCTATGTCCTGACAAAGGTCAGATAAGCCGGCCGCCGGCCCTCGCGAATGGCCTTCGCCTCGTAACGCGTACCCGGCCAGCCCTCGTAGGGGTTGTTCCAGTCGCCGGCATCCGCCGCCTGCCATGCGAAGGCGCCATGCGCCCGGCAATGCAGCAAGGTCCAATTCACATAAGTGTCGATGTCGGACGCGAAGCGGAACTTTGAGCCCGGCTTCAGAACGCGCGCGAAGCGATCGAGATTGACTGCACTGACGAAGCGCCGTTTCCAGTGCTTCTTCTTCGGCCAGGGGTCCGGATAGAGAAGATCGATGCCGTCGAGCGAGGCCGGCGGCAGCCAATCGAGCAGCCGGGTGGCATCGTCATCGAAGACACGCAGATTGGCCAGCGGCCGCTGCCTAACCGCCATCATCATCTTGGCCATGCCGTTGACGAAGGGCTCGACGCCGACAAATCCGGTTGTCGGCGCCTCGATGGCGCGGTGCAGAAGATGTTCGCCGCCGCCAAAGCCGATCTCAAGGCGAACGGCCGAGACGTCGGCTTCGAACAGGGTGCGCAGCTCTGACGGCGCTTCAGCCGTCAGATCGAGTCGGTAGATGCCGAGACCGCTTTCCAGGGCAGCCGCCTGCTGCGGGCGGACCGGCTTGCCACGCCGACGGCCGAAGAAGGCTTCGGTCGCACGGCTTGGCCTGTCGTCGGGGCTCATCTGGTGCCGCAGGATCTGTCGGGCGCTCAGGCCGCGACAGCATCCTTGAGCGCCTTGGCGAGATCGGTCTTCTCCCAGGAGAAGGACCCGTCACGGCCAGCCTTGCGGCCGAAATGGCCGTAAGACGACGTCTTGGCATAGATCGGCTTGTTGAGATCGAGATGACGGCGGATGCCTGATGGCGACAGGTCCATCACGGTGCGCAGCGCATCCTCGAGCTTTGCCTCGTCGACCTTGCCGGTGCCGTGCAGGTCGACATAGACCGACAAGGGCTGGGCGACGCCGATGGCGTAGGAAAGCTGGATGGTGCAGCGGTCGGCAAGCTTGGCCGCCACGACATTCTTGGCCAGGTAGCGCGCCGCGTAGGCCGCCGAACGGTCGACCTTGGTGGTGTCCTTGCCGGAGAAGGCGCCGCCGCCGTGCGGTGCCGCACCGCCATAGGTATCGACAATGATCTTGCGGCCGGTCAGCCCGGCATCGCCGTCCGGTCCGCCAATGACGAACTTGCCGGTAGGGTTGATGTACCACATGCAGTCGTCGGCGATCTTGAGGTCGCCGAGCGCCTCGCGGATGTAGGGTTCGACGACCTTGCGGACCTTCTTGGAATCCCAGCTTGAATCCAGATGCTGGGTCGACAGCACGATCTGCGTGGCCTCGGCGGCCTTGCCGTCCACGTAGCGGACGGTGACCTGGCTCTTGGCGTCCGGCCCGAGCTTACCGGCCTCGCCATTATTCTGGTGACGGGCGGCGGCCAGAAGTTCGAGGATCTTGTGGCTGTAGTAGATCGGCGCCGGCATCAGGTCCGGCGTTTCGCGGCAAGCATAGCCGAACATGATGCCCTGGTCGCCGGCACCTTCTTCGCCCTGGCGATCGGCGGCGTTGTCGACGCCCTGGCCGATGTCAGGCGACTGGCCATGCAGCAGGACTTCGATCTTCGCCGTCTTCCAGTGGAAACCGGCCTGTTCGTAGCCGATCTCGCGGATAGCCTTGCGGGCGACAGATTTGAACTTCGCCGGGTTCACGACGGGGTGGCCCGCCGCGTCCATGAGGACGTTGCCGGCCTTGTCCTTCTTCAGCAGCGTCTCGGGAACGCGCACCTCGCCGGCGATGACGACGCGGTTGGTGGTCGCCAGGGTCTCGCACGCGACGCGGACTTTCCATGGGTCCATGCCGGTCTTCTTGGCTTCACGGTAGACCAGATCGACAATCTCGTCGGAGATTCGGTCACAGACTTTGTCGGGATGGCCCTCGGCAACGGATTCCGAGGTAAAGAAGTAGTTCTGCCGCGTCACGGGTGTCCCCTCTTGAAAAACGATCGGCAGGCTGCCGATTTTGGCGCGCCACGTGTTAGCGGGGCAAAGCGCCGCTCGTCAAGCGTCGCCGCCGTCCTGGCATGAATGTCGGAGCCGATATTTTATGCCACCGGCGGCGCGGTGCCGCCGGTTCGAAGCGCATTGCGGATCAGTCGAGATCGTCGGCGGCGAGCGACTTCACAAGGTCGATGATCCTGCGGCGCACCTTGACGTCGGCGATCTTGACAAAGGCACGGTTGAGCTGGAGTCCTTCTGGACTGCCGCAGAATTCGACGGCGAAAGCCATCGACGCATCCTCGGCAAAGCCGCGGTTGGCTGAGGATTCCTGGCCTGGCGCATCCTCGAAAAAGAAGGCGACGGGCACGCCGAGTATGGAAGCAATCGCCTGCAGGCGGCTGGCGCCGACGCGGTTGGTGCCCTTTTCATATTTCTGGATCTGTTGAAATGTGATGCCGAGATTCTCGCCCAGCTTTTCCTGGCTCATTCCGAGCATATTGCGGCGAAGCCGGATGCGGCTTCCAACGTGGATGTCTATGGGATTCGGCTTTTTCTTGTTTTCTTCTGTCATTTTTTCCTCGCCGAATTTTTTCGGCTTTGTGATTTTTTTCTCGCCCAAACAAAGCCGGAGGCGACTGCCCCAACAGTATGATCCACCGGCTTCGAGAAATTTCAGGCGGTACAGTATGAGTTTCTAATGTGCCAACTGTCAATTCACCCGTAGCCTTTGCCTTACGTTCAACAGTGCCCCACACAGCGCAAACAGCAACATGATCAGCATTCCGTTAATGCGTCGCTGCCCCTCGGAAACGACTGCCTGTTCGGCAATAGGCACCTTCACATCGATGGCCCCGCGCGCGTCGATCGCCAGCGCATCGACGATGCGGCCACGTGGGTCGACAACGGCCGAGATGCCATTGTTGGCGGCACGCAACAAGGGCAACCCGTTCTCCACAGCGCGAATCTGAGCCTGCCTGAAATGCTGATACGGCCCCGGCGTGTCGCCGAACCAGGCATCATTGGTAACGTTCACAATAAGCTGTGCTGACGTAGCGTCAACTGCCACCAGGTCGGGAAAGATCACCTCGTAGCAGATAAATGGCAGGGCACGAAGGCCGCCCGGCAGCGTGATGGCGTGGCGCTCGTTGCCGGCCGTGAACGTCATCGGCCCGGCGACGAGTTGTTCGATGCCGAAACGGCTGAGCAGATCGGCGAAAGGCAGATATTCGCCAAACGGCACCAGATGGACCTTGTCGACGGCGTCGGCGATTTCGCCCTTGTCGTCGATCGCCACCACCGAATTATAGTAGCGGCTGTCGGCACCGGCGGCCGAGCTGCCTTCCTCGCGAACGACGCCGGCGATCAGCATCTGGCCGTCGCCCAGCATGTCGTCCAGCGCCGTCAACGCGTCAGGGCGCTCGGTGAAAAGGAACGGCACCGAGGTTTCTGGCCACAAGATCAGCTGCGGCCTGTCGTGACCGGGGTCCGGCGCCTTGGCGGACAGGCCCAGCAAGGTGGCGAAGATGCGATCGCGCACCGAGGCGTCCCACTTCTCCGACAGGTCCACGGCCGGCTGAACGATGCGGACATTCAAACTGCGCTCCGCCGGTTTTTCGGGAGCGGCGAGCCTGACATAGCCGAAGCCGACATGGGCGGCGGCGAGGGCGACAAACAGCGCCGCGCCAAGGCGCAGGTGCCGGCGCGCCGCCAGCAGCGCCGGCAGCGCGAAGAGGAACACGGCGAGCGCGTTCATGCCGACCATGCCGGTCACCGAGACGCTCTGCATCAGAAGGGGCACGGGCATCGCCGCGTAGCCGATCGCATTCCAGGGAAAACCTGTGAACAGGAAGCCGCGCAGCCACTCGGCCAGCGCGAAGCCGAAGGCGAGTGCCGCGATGCGGCCGATATCGCTGCTCCACAAGAGCCGGGCGATCACTGTTGCAAAGCCATAGAAAAAGGCGAGCGCGAAGGGAATGCCGATCACCGCGAACGGAAGCGCCCAGGCAAAGCTGTCGGCCTCGACCAGCAGCGCCGAACCTATCCACCAGAGACCGGCGAGGAAATAGCCGAAGCCGAACCACCAGCCGACGGCAAAAGCCGGCCGCAGGCGCCGAAACAGGCTGCCGGAGGCTTCGCCGGTCGCGCCGTCGAGCAACCAGACCAGCACCGGAAACGAGATGAAGCAAGCGGCGAAGAAATCGTATGGCGCCTGGCCAAGCACCGCCAGGGCGCCTGCGAGAAAGGCCACGAGCGCGCGCCGCCAACCCCAAAGCAGAATTATCCGGCCGGCAAGGCGCACCATGCATACTTCCGAGTCGTGCGAATCAGGAAGGAAGATTTAACAGGCCGCGGTCCGCGCTCCAAACGCTGGCCGGTCGACTATGGTTTCCCACCGAAGCGGCTACCGGTGCCAGCCCTCTATCCGCATGCCACCAAGCCGTTCGGCCTCCTCGCGGGACACGACGCGGATGGTCTGCGAGAAAGTCCAGACGTGGCCTTCGGGATCGCGCGCCCGATACTGGCGTTCGCCGTAGAACTGGTCCGCCGGCTCCTGGATTATTACAGCACCGGCCGCCCGCGCCTGCTCGCAATGGCCATCCAGTCCGTCCTTCAACCTGACATAGACCGACTGCGTGTTCTTGCCCGAGACCGAAGCCGGGCTGGCGACATAATCGCTCCATTCGGAATCGACGATGATGGTGCAATCGCCGAACCGCATCTCGGCGTGGACGAGCTTGCCCTCGGCATCGCTGACCACCATGCTGCGCTCGAAGCCGAAAGCCGCTTCGAGCCAGTCCAGCGCGGCACGCGGATCCCTGTAGAAGACACCGGAACCCAGGCTCGCATGCTTGAACGGGTCGTCGATCGTCATCGAGCGCGCGAAACGCTCACGCCTGCTCGGTGCGCGCCGTGGCGCGCCGGCGGCGCTCGCCCTTCTGGCTCTGCACGATGCGCACGCGCTTGACGCGGCGCGGATCGGCATCGAGCACATGGAACTCGAAACCGGGGATGGCCTGCACCACCTCGCCGCGCGCCGGCACGCGGCCGAGCGTGTTGAAGATCATGCCGCCGATGGTGTCGACATATTCGCCATGTTCGCCGGCGGCGAAACCCTCGCCGATCATCTTGGCGACTTCGTCGATCTCGGCCTTGCCGTCGACGACGAACACGCCGTCACCGGCCTGGGTGATCATCGGCTCGTCGTCGTCATGCTCGTCCTCGATGTCGCCGACGACCATTTCGACGATGTCCTCGAGCGAGACAAGGCCATCCGTGCCGCCATATTCGTCAATGACCAGCGCCATTTGCGTGCGCGTCGTCTGCATGCGGCCCATCAGGTCGGAGGCAAGCATCGATGGCGGCACAAACAGAACCTGGCGGATCAGGTTGAGCTCGCCGATGGTGCGCGAAAGGTCGACCTGGGCAAGATCGAGCTGCGTGGCGATGGGCGTCTTCCTGGTCGTGCGGCCCTTCTTGACGCGCGCGAGCTTCGTGATGTGGGCCAGCACGTCGCGGATATGCACCATGCCGCGCGGGTCGTCGAGCGTCTCGGAATAGACCGGCATGCGGGAATGGCCGGATTGTTCGAACGTGCCCAGGAGGTCGCCGAGCGTCGTCGTGATCTCGACCCCCTGGATGTCGGTGCGCGGCACCATGACGTCCTCGACCCGCACCTCGCGCAGGCGCAAGATGTTGTTGAGCATGGCGCGTTCGCCAGGCGAAAAGGCGCCGGCATCACTCGCCGTCTCGGCCAGCGCGCCGGCGATTTCCTCGCGCAGGCTGGTGCCGTTGCGTTGCCGGAACAGACCCAGCACGCGTTCGAACAGGGAGGGGCCGGCAGGCGAAGTTTCGCTGGCAACGCTGCCGGTAACTGTACTCGGACTTGATCCCTCTTCCGACGTATCGGAAGCCTTGGGTGCACTGCCGGCGTCGGGGCGGGCGGCAGTCTCTGGTTTGTCGTTCATCTTCGTCCGGTCAATTGGTCTTTTGTAGTTACGCGTAGGGATCGGGAATGGCAAGCCTTGCAAGCGCTGCGCGTTCGACGGCTTCCATCGCCTCGGCCTCGGTGTCGGTCTCGTGGTCGTAGCCCATGAGGTGCAGCAGGCCGTGGATCACGAGATGGGTGATATGGTTCTCCAAGGGCTTGTCTTCCAGTGCCGCCTCGCGCGCCACGGTTTCGGCGGCGAGCACGATGTCGCCCAGCATCGGCGGCAGCGGACCATCCTTCACATGCGGAAAAGCCGGGAAAGACAAGACGTTGGTGGGTTTGTCCTTGCCGCGCCAGTCCGCATTCAAGGTGCGGATATGAGCATCGTCGGAAAAAACGATGCTGAGTTCGGAATGTCCTGCCGCACCAGCTTCGGCGAAAGCAGCCGTGACAGCGCGATCGACCAATCGCGCCAGGCTTGCCTCAGCGGGCCAGTCGCCTGCTTCAATCGATATATCGATCTCGACGGGAAGGCTCCCGTCGACGGATGTGCTGTCCTCAGGCATGAGGCCGCATCGTCAGATCAATTCTCGGCACCGAGGCCGCGCGCCAGCTTGGCGTCGCGGTCATAGGCCCTGACGATTTCCGCCACCAGCGGATGGCGAACGACGTCGATATCGTTGAAGCGCACGGTTACCGCGCCGGCCACGCCGTCGAGCACACGCAAGGCCTCGACCAGGCCCGATTTGGTGCTCGGTGGCAGGTCGATCTGGGTGGGATCGCCGGTGACGATCATGCGCGAGTTCTCGCCGAGACGGGTGAGAAACATCTTCATCTGCATCGGCGTGGTGTTCTGCGCCTCGTCGAGGATGACGGCGGCATGCGCCAGCGTGCGACCGCGCATGAAGGCGAGCGGCGCGATTTCGATGACTTCGGCGGCAATCGCACGCTCGACCTTGTCGGCCGGCATCATGTCGTAGAGCGCGTCATAGAGCGGCCGCAGATAGGGATCGACCTTCTCCTTCATGTCGCCCGGCAGGAAGCCCAGCCGTTCGCCGGCCTCGACGGCCGGCCGCGACAGGATGATGCGTTCGACCATGCCGCGTTCGAGCAGCATCGCCGCGTGCGCCACCGCCAGATAGGTCTTGCCGGTGCCGGCCGGACCGATGCCGAACACCAGTTCCGACCGCTCCAGCGCCCGCATATAGGCGTCCTGGTTGAGCGAGCGGGCATAGATCGTCTTCTTGCGGGTGGCGATCTGGGCGGCGGAAACCTTGCCCTTGCGCTCCAGCGTCGGCAGCGTCAGCTGATCGTCGGCGGCGACCGCCATGCGCACGGCGCCATCGACGTCGGACTGGCCGATATCGACGCCCTTCTGGAGGATCCCGTAGAGATTGTCCAAGGCACGGCGTGCCTGCTCGGCGGCCGAAGCGGATCCCTTGATGGTCAGCTGGTTGCCGCGCGAGCGTATGTCGACGCCGAGCTTTTGCTCGAGCCGGGCAAGGTTTTCATCGAACTGGCCGTAAAGGGCGCTGGCAAGCTTGTTGTTGTCGAAAGTCAGAACGATGTGCGCCATATCAGAAGCCCCAGATGCCGGTACCGGGGGCAGGTTCTTCAGCTCTGCTGCGCTCAACCGTCTCTCCTCATCTGCCGAGACCCTCAGGCCAATTCGGCGAACAGGCTGTTGTAGCCCGTCTTCGTGATTCGCACCTGGATAATGTCACCGATTTCGCCGGCCTTTTCATCAACAATAACCGGCTGCAGCCAGGGCGAGCGGCCAACCTTCTGGCCAGCCTGCCGGCCAGGCTTCTCGATCAGCGTGTCGATTGTACTGCCAATCAGGCTCAGACCGAAATCCTGCTGCTGCTTGAGAAGCAGTGCCTGCAGACGCTGCAGGCGCTCGTCCTTGACCGTTTCCGGCACGTGATCGGCCATTTCGGCGCCCGGCGTGCCCGGACGCGGCGAATATTTGAACGAAAAGGCCGAGGCATAGTTCACCTTGCGCACCAGTTCCATGGTCGCCTCGAAATCGGCTTCCGTCTCGCCGGGGAAACCGACGATGAAATCGCCTGATAGCGCGATGTCGGGCCGGGCAGCGCGGATGCGGTCGAGCAGCGCCAGATAATCCCTGGCCGTGTGCCTGCGGTTCATCGCCTTGAGGATGCGGTCCGATCCGGACTGCACGGGCAGATGCAAATAAGGCATCAGCGAGGGCAGATCGCGGTGGGCGGCGATCAGTTCGTCGTCCATGTCGCGCGGGTGGCTGGTGGTGTAGCGCAGCCGCGCCAGCCCCGGGATTTCGGCCAGCCGATGCAGCAGCCGGCCAAGGCCCCATTCCTCGGTCCTGCCCCCCTTGGTGTCGCCCTGGCCGTGCCAGGCATTGACGTTCTGGCCAAGCAGCGTCACCTCGCGCACCCCGGCCTCGGCCAGGCGCTCGGCCTCGGCGACGATCTGCGCCACCGGCCGCGAGACTTCGGAGCCTCTCGTATAGGGCACGACGCAGAAGGTGCAGAACTTGTCGCAGCCTTCCTGCACGGTGAGGAAGGCGGTCACGCCGCGCTTGATGACCTCGGCGCGCTTCGGCTGCGGCAGATGCTCGAACTTGTCCTCGATGGCATAGTCGGTCTCGACGATCTTCTCGCCGCCGCGCACTCTCGCCAACACGTCAGGCAGGCGATGATAGGTCTGCGGCCCGATGACCAGATCGACGGCGGGCGAACGGCGGATGATCTCGGCGCCTTCGGCCTGCGCCACGCAGCCGGCAACGCCGATCAACATCTCGCGGCCGACGCTGGCGCGCTCCGCCTTCATGTCGCGGATGCGGCCGAGTTCGGAATAGACCTTCTCGGCGGCTTTTTCCCTGATATGGCAGGTGTTGAGCAGCACCAGATCGGCCTCGCCGATAGCATCGGTCGCGGTATAGCCGTCAGCGGCCAGCGCGTCGGCCATGCGCTGTGAATCATAGACGTTCATCTGGCAGCCATAGGTCTTGATGAAGACCTTTTTTGTTGCCACGGCGTGCACCGCCGGCTGTCCAGCCAGCGTGCCGATGTCGTCGCTTTCGATTGTGTTCAAGTCCATCCGGCGGCTTCTAACGCCTTTCCGTGACAAAAAACAGACGATTCTCGCCCTGCGCCCGCAGACGCGGGGCCGGGATTAGCGGCTCGGGCGCGGATCGGCGAGTGCCGCCATCATCATCTCGCGCACCTGGCTTTCCATCAGCTTCGCCGTTTCCTTGCGGTTCGAACCCTTGGAAAACGCGATCGGCTCGCCGAAATGCACTTCGACATCGAGTGCGCCTTCCGCCATCAGCACCTTGAGATGCGGCATCAAATCCTCGTCACCGATCCAGGCCGAGATTGGCCGGTGGCGGCGGCCGAGCGGCACGCCGTGCAGGCGGGTATAGGCGATCGCCACCGGCTGGATGAAGACCTGCTCGGCAGCGCCCTCCGAAATCGCCATCGAGGCGGCGCCGAACAGGGTGCTCTTGAAGGGCAGGATGGCATTGCCGTCACCGGTCGAGCCCTCGGCGAACAGCACCATGGCGTCGCCCTTGGCCATGCGATTGGCGATCTCGCTCGCCTGGTCGCCCGAGGAGCGCTTGCGTTCGCGCTCGATGAAGACGGTGCGCTGCAGCTTCGACAGCATGCCGATCAGCGGCCAGCCTTCCATATCGGCCCTGGCGATGAATTTTACATCGGCAGAAGAGCCCAGAACCATGATGTCGGTCCAGGAAATGTGGTTCGAAGCAACCAGCAAGGGCCGTTTGTCGGCCAGCGTCCCCTTGACATGGACGCGCATGCCGAGCGCCCTGAGGATCAGCCGATGCCAGATCTTGAGGATGAATGTTTCCGGCCACCAGCCGGTTTTCATCGACAGCATCTGCAACGGCACGAGGATCAGCGAACCGGCGACGACGAGGCCCAGGGCCAGGAAAATCCTGATTTTCTTGATCATCGCCCTACCCCGGTCTTCTGGCTAGCGAAGATCGCGGCGCATGACAAGCGCGCCGGTGGGTCCGCGATCGGGCGACTTGTAGTAGTCCGGGCGCTTGCCGACCTCGCGGAAGCCCAGCCGCCGGTAGAGGGCGATCGCGGCGACATTCGTCTCGTCGACCTCGAGGAACAGCGCTTCGGCGCGCTGGGCGTGCAGCTCACGCAGCACCGCATCCATCAACTGCCAGCCAAGCCCCTGGCGACGATGCGATCGCCCCACCGCAACTGTCAGGATCTCGCCCTCGCCGGCGGCCAGCCGGGCCAGCACGAAGCCGACCGGCGGCTTGGCGCCCTGCCCGGTTTCGCGTGCGGCGTAACCGAACACGGTGTCCTGTTCGAGCAAGGCGGCGAACTCGCCATCGGTCCACGGGCGGACGAAGTCCTCGCGATGCAGCAGCGAGACGGCCGGGCTGTCGGTGATCCTGAGCGGCTCGAGCGCATAGTCCCGGCGGCGCGGCTGAAGGAAAGGAATGCGCATTAATTTTGTTGCCTTGATAAAATGAACCCGGCCTGCGGCTTGGCGTCCGCACCGCGCAGATAAAGCGGTTTCGGCCTCTCGCCCGCGCCCTTGACGGCGGCCAGCCGGGCGTAGGTGAGGATGTCGGCGGTGGCCGTCCGAGGCCCGATATCGAAACCACGACCGGCCGATGCGGCGATCTGTGCTGCCGCGGTGCCGGCCAGCACCGCAGCGCTTTCGATCGCCATTCCAGTGGCCTCAGCCAGCGTGATCACGGCCGGACCGTAAGTCAAAACTGACATTTGATCATAGAGAGCGGCATGGATCTCTTCACGCCCGGCATCGAGCGCCGCCAGCACGGCGCGGCCAGGAAATGCCGCTGCTGCTTCAGCCGCCAGCGCCTCGAGCGTCGTCACACCGATCGCGGGAATCTTAAGCGCCAGCGCCAGACCACGCGCGGTCGAGACGCCGACGCGCAGGCCGGTGAAGGAACCTGGGCCGACGGAGACGGCAATGGCGCCAAGACCGGCATAGTCGGTCGCGCCCGCCTTCAGCGCCTCGGCGATGACCGCCATCAGATGCTCGGCATGGCCTTTGCCGAGATCGAGCACCGAGCGGCCAAGCTCCAGCCCAGCCGCCGCGTCGTAGACGCAGGCGGCGCAGAGGCTGGCGGCACAGTCGATGGCAAGCACTTTCATGAAACAACCGGTTCCGAGAAACACCTCCCTGTGCCCGCCAAGGCGCGCCACCGCAAGCATAATTTGTTAAGCGGCTTCGCTTCGAAGGGCGAGCTATGCGACCTGTTCGATGCGCAGCATGTGGTTGTCCCAGACATAGTCCGGCTCGGACCGCATCGCACCGCTGCCTTCGATGATCTCGCCCGCACCCGTGGTGGCCATGAAGCCAGTCCCATCCGGCGCCACGCCGCAGACCTCGACCAGCGCGTTGTTCGAGAGGACCTGGCCGCTGGCAGCATCGATCACGACCAACGAATTGCCTTCCGGCGACGATACGGCAACGGTGCCGGATCCAGGATTGGCGGCGACCGAGCCGATATAGTTGCGGAAGCCGGCCAGCACGTCCCCCGGCATGTCGAGCAACTGCAAGTCCTTGCCGCGCGTGGCACGGCCGACCAGCAGCGGACGATCCGTGCTCGCCCCCCTATACTGGCAACCGAACCAGACGGTGCCGGCCTGGTCGGTGTCCATATGTCGGATCGACAGCTGGTGCAGAGCCGCCGGCAGTTCGTGCTTTTCGATGAGATCGCCGGTGACGCGATCGATCAGCACATAGGACGGCTTCATTGTGGCGATGTTGAGCTCGGCACGGCCGTAATCCGGATGGGTCTCGATGCCGCCATTGGCAACCGCGATCGTCCGGCCGTCGTCCAGCAGCAGAAGCTCGTGCGGCCCCATCCCATAAGTCGGGAATTCGCCGACACGGTTGAATTTCGCGCGCGCATCATAGACGCCGACGACCCCGGCGGCGTTGTCGAAGTCGTTCTCGGTGGCGTAGAGCAAGGCGCCGTCGGGCGAGAACACGCCATGGCCGAAGAAATGCCGGCCAGGGATGCTGGCGATGGTCAGCGGGGCGTCGCGCCCGGTGTGATCGAAGACGACAGCGAAGGTGCCGGGCTGGCGGGCGAAGACAACCGAACGCTTCGACATCGGGTCGAAGGTGACGTCATGGCCGCGATCAGGCAGGTCGATCGCGTGCAGAACCTTGCCGGCCTCGGACAGGACGGCGGCGCCAAAACTGCCGTCACGCTTGACGAAGGCGGTGGCGAAGACGGCGTCCGCAGCAAGCGTCCTGGCCCACGCCGACGGCGCCATCGCCGCGGCAAAGCCGATGCCCGCGGCCCTGAGGAAATCCCGGCGATCGATGAGTGGCGTTTTCAAGGATCAGTCTCCATCCAGCGACGAGAAGCCGGCGGTCAGGCCGAATTCGGCGGTCAGCCGGGTGCCGATCAGTGTCGACAGGCTGGAGGTGATCAGCGCGAAATGCTCGAGCTTGCCGCGCAGCGCCGGATCGGCGAGCGCCTTGTCGATCGGCCCCTGGACCGACTTCGCGGTGGCGACGCCGTTGACGAGCTGGATGTGGATCGATTCCGCCATCCAGCGCGCATCTTCAGGCAATGCGTCGCCAAGCTTCGAGACCTGGAACAGCCGATCGATGCCGTCCAGGTTTCCGGCCAGCGAATTGCCGGTGTTTTGCGAGCGCCAGTAGATCGCCTGTTTCGGCTTGTCGGCCTCGGGCTTGCCACCCAGAAACCCCTTCAGGCGGACATCGCGAACCATTTCCAGCTCGTTGATGAAGACGCCGACCAGTTCGGTCACGGCTTCGTTGCCGTCGCGGTAGAGCGGGTTTTGCGGCCCTGGATTGGCCCAAAGCGCGGCAAAGCCGTCCGGCTTGCTCCAGGCGGCGCTGACGTCTCCGGCCATGGTCTCGATGTTGCCCGCTACCGCCGCGCCGTAGGCGCAGCGGTAGGGATCATCCTTGCCCGCCAACACGTCGGCGCCGTCGCCGAAAAGCACAAATTCCAGCGCGCCCAACCCTTGCATCGCAACACTCTTGCCGGCCAGCTGTGCCGGATCGGTCGCGGTCGGATCCTTGGCCGACAATGCCGCCTGCACCTGCTTCAGCCCGATGCTCTTGCGGTCCGGCCAGAACAGCATGCGCTCCAGGCGGTTGTTTTCCTTGATCGGCCCCAACCCAATGATCTCGGCCGAGGACCAGGCATAGACCGTGGCCGAAAATTCGGTCCGCGCCGCGTCGAGTTCCCCTGGCGAAGGCGCTTCGCACAGCTTGTGCATCGCCTTCGCCAGGGTTTGCGTGCGCTCATGCAGGCCGGCGTAGGCCGGGCGGACAAAGCCGTCGATCGCGCGTTGGATGACATCGGAGGCCTTCACCGCCGCCGATGCGGGCAAGGCCCCCAGCAGGGCTAGCGGAAGAACGAGAAACAGCGCGGAACGCTTCAGCATCAAAGTGACTCCAGGAATTTGAGCAGCGCACTGCGCTCAGCGGCGTTGGCGGCGGCAAAACGGTCGCGCGCCTTCTGGCCCTCGCCACCATGCCACAGGATCGCCTCGGTCAGGCTGCGCGCGCGTCCGTCATGCAGAAAGAAGGAATTGCCGTTGACGGTCCCGGTAAGGCCGATGCCCCACAGCGGCGGGGTGCGCCATTCGTTGCCCGTGGCCTCACCCACGGCCTGTCCGTCGGCAAGATCAGGCCCCATGTCGTGCAGCAGGAAGTCGGAATAGGGCCAGATCAGCTGGAAGGCCTGCGCCTTGTCAGGGGCATCACGGCGGGTGACGAATTTCGGCGCGTGACAGGAAACGCAGCCGATGTCGTAGAAGACCTTCTTGCCGGCGAGCACATCGGGCGCGTCGCGGTCGCGGCGTGCGGGCACGGCCAGGTTCCGCGAATAGAAGGTGACGAGATCCATCACCGGTGGCGGCGCTTCGGCGGAACCAAGACGCTGCTGGACGCCGTTCGGCATAGCAAGGCATTTTGCCTGCGCTATAGTGCAGTCACCCCAGTGTTTCGATTCTTCAGGCGTCGAGATGCCGATGTCACCGGCAAAGGCATCGGCCGCCTGCTGGCGGATCGATGCGGTCTGCGCCTTCCAGCCGAAACGGCCAAGCGTCAGTTCCCCGCCCTGGCCGTCGCGCACGATGTTCGGCCTGCCGGAAATGCCGTCGCCGTCATGGTCTTGCGGATCGGCATGGGCCAGAATGTCGGCCGGCGCGATCTGCTCGATCAGGCCAAGCCCGATCATCGGCGGCGTCAGGCGCGGCGACAATGTCGTGCGCGGATCAAGCGGCCCATAGGCGGGATCGGTGACCGAATAGCTGGGCTTGCGCAGGGAAACCACGGTGCCATCCGTCAGCTCTACTTTACGTTCCTGATAGTCGACATGCATCCTGCCTTCGCCGCGCAGGCCGGGCACCGCTAGTTCCTGCAGCTGCGTGCCGTAGACCGGGTCGGGGAAGTTGAGCACCTGGTGGTCGGCAAGGGCGGCCTTCTCTTCCGCGCTGCTGGCGTCTCGGGCCAAGCGCAGGAACATCGAGGTGCTGCCAAGGTCGCCTTGCGGCGGGCGGCCGCGGCCATCCTTCAGATGGCAATTCTGGCAGGCGCGTTCGTTGAACAGCGGGCCAAGCCCGTCCGAGGCCTGCGTCGAGGATGGCGACGACACCCAGTTCTTGCGGAACAGCGCATTGCCGAGCTTGAAGGTGCCTTCTTCCTCGAAGGTGATGTTGGCCGACGATTGCGAGAAGGCGTCGCGGTTGACGTCCTTCTCCGAGGTTCCGGCGCCACCCTGCATCAACTCGAACCGCTCGGGCTTGGAGAAATCCGCGGTCGGCCTGGTGATGGCGGTGACACGCGCCTGATCCTTCGCATCGAGGTCGGTGCGCGTGGTGGCGAGGCCGGCGGGTTGAAGGTCGCCGGCCAGCGCCGACGAGGTCAGCGCCAGCACGAGAATGGCGCAGCGCCGACCCGTCGAACCGGCTGGCGTCTTCCGAAGGGGCGGCGAGCTTTCCGCCCGCCGCAAGCGGCGCAAGAATTCTAAGGGGCGCCGCATTCCCGCATATCCTTACTCCGCGTCGTCCGCCGATGCGGCGTTGAGCTGGCCGTATTTTTCCTCGCCGATCGAGGCCAGCAGATCGAGCTGCGTCTCCAGGAAGTCGATATGCCCCTCCTCGTCGGCCAGCAATTGCTCGAACAGCTTCATCGACACATAGTCGCCGGCCTCGTTGCAGATTTCACGCGAGCGCTTGTAGGCGGTGCGTGCGTCATATTCGCCGGCAAGGTCGGATTCGAGCACTTCCTTGACGTTCTGCCCGATGCGCAACGGCGCCACGGACTGCAGGTTCGGATGGCCTTCGAGGAAGATGATGCGGGCGACGAGCTTGTCGGCGTGGTGCATCTCCTCGATCGATTCCGCCCGCTCCTTCTTGGCCAGCTTGGCATACCCCCAGTCTTCGAGCAGACGGAAATGCACCCAATACTGATTGACCGCTCCGAGTTCCAAGAACAGAGCTTCGTTAAGCCGCTCGATGACCTGCGGTTCGCCTTTCATGGATTCTGCTCCCATATTGGACGCGCAGGCCCCTGACGCGGTCCAGGTGTGAAACGATGTCCACGCCACTCGCCTCCGAGCGGGTGTGGTAATTCTCGGTGACCCGAATGATCGTTTCGACCACATTTGGGAAGCAGCCGCAACAACGACCGCGCTTCTGCATGGTGTGGTAGACCTTTGCCGGCACGATAAGTTGCCAGGGATCCTGGTCCAGCAGATCGATGATCGTCTGCTCGATCTCTTTCTCGGTGATGATGTTGCAATGGCAGATCAGCATTTACAGTGCTCGGATGGCTAACGGCGCCTTCCGCGCCGTGTGGCTTGTTTCGCTTCCGGAGCCCACTCCGAAGCCGATTATCGGGCTCCGGACCAGGCTCCAGTTCGGCGCTTACTTGAACACCTTGTCGGGTGCGTCAAGGCTGTCGGAGCCCTCGAAGGCGATGGCGTTGAGCTTCAGGGAACCGACGGCGCGCTCGATCGACTTGGTCTGGTCGATCAAGGCGTCGATCGCGGCCTGCACGGTCGCATTGCCTTCGGTGTTGCCCTCGGCGATCTGCTGGTCATAGGCCTCGCCGGCCTCGGCCCGCGCCTTGATCGCCTCCATCTTGGCGACGGTGACGTCGAGTTTGTCAGACAGTTCCTTGTCGATCGCCGGATCGGCAGTCTTCACCATGTCGTGCACCGAAGGCCCCGAGACGACAGTGCCGTCGAGCCTGGTATAGCTGGCGAGATAGGCGGCGCGGATGCCTATGGCGTCGTTGAGATGCGAGTTGTAGGTGTTGTCGGAGAAGCAGTCGTGCTCCTCTTCCGGATCGTGCAGCAAGAGGCCGAGCTTCATGCGCTCGCCGGCCAGTTCGCCGTAGGACAGCGAGCCCATCCCGGTGAAGATCTTCGAGATGGCGGTGTTCGGCTCGCCGTCGGCCAGGGCCTTGCGTGCCGCGCCGTCCGCCTTCCAGTCGTCGACCATTTCCTGCAGGTCCGAAACCAGGAGTGTGCTGGCGGACTTCAGATATTCGGCACGGCGGTCGCAATTGCCGCCGGTGCAGTTCTTGAGGTCATAGTCGGTATAGGGACGCTCGCCGGCACCCGGGCCGGTGCCATGCAGGTCCTGGCCCCAGAGCAGGAACTCGATGGCGTGATAGCCGGTGGCGACGTTGGCCTCGACGCCGCCAGCCTCCTGCAGCGTACCGGAGAGGAATTCCGGCGAAAGCTTCGAGGCATCGACCTTCTTGCCGTTGATCTCGATTTCCTTGTTGGCGATCACATTGGCCGTATAGAGCGAATTCGCATCGGACTCGGTGCCGTAGCTCTTGGCGACATAGTCGATCAGGCCTTCGTCCAGCGGCCAGGAATTCACCTTGCCCTCCCAGTCGTCGACGATCTTGTTGCCGAAACGGTAGACCTCAGTCTGCTGGTAGGGAACGCGCGATGCCTTCCAGGCGTCGCGAGCGGCGTTGAGCGTATCCGCCGACGGGTTGGCGAGCAGCGCGTCGACCGCCTTGTCGAGGGCTTGCGCCGTGGTCAGCGAATCCTCGTATTTGGCGAGCGCGATGTCGGAATAAGTCGTGATGACCGCTTTAGCATCGGTTTGCGCCTTGGCGGGCAGCACGAACACCGCTGCTGTCAGCAAGGCCGTGGCACCCATCGCCGCAAGCCTGCCGCCATATCGTGCTGTCATTATCGCTCTCCAGTTTCTCGGGAATTTCATGAATGGCGCGCGCGGCAACCCGCGCCAGGCCACATCGATGCCATAGGGCACAAGACTTGCCGCGCCATCGCGCGGTTCGCGGAAGAAAGACACCAAAAATGCCTCCAATCGAACGGGTTCAAGGCCCAAACATCAGGGGATGCGCTAGCGCGCAGGTTTCCATAAAGCTTCCACGCCGATGGAAGTCAACGAAAATCGACAGGAAAAGCCAATCGAAACAATAGTTTAGAACTATTCTAAACTACAATGGTCAACTTTATGACCTTGCTGCACCGTCCTTGCCCAGAACTGCAGGCCAGAGAACTGCACGATTGACAGCCGCCATTCCGGGTGCGACCCGCAGACACGCTCTTGCGGCGGCGTCAGACAATTGCCGCTTGGCGAGACATCCTAGAATCGAACCGGGATTGGAATGCGATGAAGAACGGCGTGGTCATTGTCGGTGCGGGTCATGCAGGCGTGCAAGCGGCGGCAAGCCTGCGCGAGGACGGCTATGACGGGCCGGTGATCCTCATCGGTGATGAGAACGAACTGCCCTATCACAAGCCGCCGCTGTCGAAGACCTTCATCAAGGATGCCGAAGCCAAGCCGCAACCCTTGCGTGGCGAAGCCTTCTACACCGGTAACGCCATCGACTACCGGCCCGGCATCCGGATCGAGCGCATCGATGCCGGCCGTCGCAGCCTGGAGATCGCCGGCGGCGGCGCACTTGCCTTCGACCATCTGATCCTGGCGACCGGATCGCGCCCGCGCCTGCTGCCGCTGCCAGGCGCGGATCTTTCCGGCGTTTTGTCGCTGCGCTCGCTTTCCGATGCGCGGCTGATCCGGGAATTGAGTGCAAGGAGCGACGACGTCGTCATCCTCGGTGGCGGTTTCATCGGATTGGAGATCGCCGCGACGCTGCGTGCGGCCGGCCGCACGGTGACAGTGGTGGAGGCAGTCGACCGGCTGCTCGGCCGCGCGGTTGCACCGGTGGTGGCGAGCCATGTCCGCCAAAGGTTGGAAGCGACAGGTGTGCGCATCCTCACCGGCACCTCGATTGCAAAGCTCGAAGGTGAAAACGGCCATGTCGCGGCCGCGATCACCTTATCAGGCGAAAGGCTGCCGGCGCGCATGGTCATCGTCGGCATCGGCGCCGTGCCGAATGTCGAACTGGCGCAGGACGCCGGCCTTGCCATCGCCAACGGCATCCGCGTCGATCAGCAGATGCGCAGCCCGGTGCCGGAAATCCTGGCCATCGGCGATGCCGCCTCCTACCGGCACTGGTTCACCGGCGGCGACGTGCGGCTGGAATCCGTGCAGAACGCCACCGACCAGGCGCGGCTCGCGGCGCGCACCATCACCGGCCATGCCGATGCCTATTGCGCGGTGCCGTGGTTCTGGTCCGACATTGGCGACATGAAATTGCAGATGGTCGGGCTGACAGCCGGCGGCAACAGCCATGTCCTGCTGGGCGACCTGCCCGACAACAAGTTCTCGATCTACCACTATGCCGGGGATCGGCTGCTCGGCATCGAATCGGTCAACCGCCCCGGCGACCACATGCTTGGCCGCAAGATGCTCGGTGCGGGTTTCTCACCGACGCCGGAAACGGTGGCGGCGGGACCGGATGGGCTGAAAGCGGCGCTAGCTGCGTTTCAAGCCGTCGAACCGGCGAAGGCTGTCGGCTAGTTTGAAGAATTTGTTCGAGCAATCACCAGTCGGAGAGACGTCGTGAGCAGCGAATATGTCCGAGAGTTGATCCGCCGCTATCAAGACCGTCAACTGCTTCGACGTCTCCTCCTTGAGGGCGCGTCATCCGAGCCGGGCGCCCCGGTTGATGATGGCTATTTCGCAGCACTGCGAAAAAGAGCGCAGGGCCAATAAGGAATCTGCCGGTCGAGACGAGGCGGTATGGCGATAGGCGTCAGTTTAGAACGTCTGCGCCGCCCCTCATCCGCCTGCCGGCGTTCGTCGTCAGAAAAGCCAAGCAATTGGCTTTTCGCCCGCTTCGCGGATCGCTCCTCAACTCCCCGTATAGTGACGGGGAGAAGAGGAGCGCTTCAGTTCAGGCGGCGCAGACTTCGCGGATCGAGCTTTCCAAGATGTCGAGCGCTTCGTTCATGACTTCGTCCTGGATGGTGATCGGCGCCAGGAAGCGGATGACGTTGCCGTGGACGCCGCAGGTCAGCAGGATCAGGCCCTTGTCGAGCGCCTTCAGCCGGATCGCGTTGGCGATCTCGGCCGACGGCAAGCCCTTCTTGACGTCGTTGAACTCGACCGCGTTCATGAAGCCGAGGCCCCTTATATCGACGATCTCGGGAACGTCGTCACGGATCGACTGCAGGCGCTGCTTCAGCCGCGCGCCCAGTGTGTTGGCGCGGTCGCACAGCTTTTCGTCATCGATCACGTCGAGAACCGCGTGTGCGGCGGCAACGCCGATCGGGCTGCCGCCATAGGTGCCGCCGAGCCCGCCGGGGCCGGGCGCATCCATGATCTCGGCGCGGCCGGTAACCGCCGACAGCGGGAAGCCGCCGGCCAGGCTCTTGGCCATGGTGGTGATGTCGGCCGCCACCTCATGATGATCCATCGCGAACATCTTGCCGGTGCGGGCAAAGCCGGTTTGGACTTCGTCGGCGATCAGCAGCATGCCATGCTGGTCGCACAGCTTGCGCAGCGCGGTCAGGAACTCGCGCGGCGCTTCGTAGAAACCGCCCTCGCCCTGCACCGGCTCGACGATGATGGCGGCAACGCGGGCCGGATCGACATCGGCCTTGAACAAACGATCCAGCGCGGCCAGCGAATCGGCTGTGGAAACGCCGTGCAGCGGCACCGGGAACGGCGCATGGTAGACGTCGCCCGGCATGGCGCCGAAGCCGACCTTGTAGGGCACGACCTTGCCGGTCAGCGCCATGCCCATGAAGGTGCGGCCATGAAAGCCGCCGGAGAAAGCGATGACCGCCGGACGGCCGGTGGCGTTGCGGGCGATCTTGATGGCGTTCTCGACCGCCTCGGCGCCGGTGGTCACGAAAATGGTCTTCTTCTCGAACTTGCCGGGCAGCATGGCGTTCAGCCGTTCGGCCAGCCGCACATAGCTCTCATAGGGCACCACCTGGTGGCACGTGTGGGTGAAGCGATCGAGCTGCGCCTTGACCGCCTCGATCACCCTTGGGTGGCGGTGGCCGGTGTTGACGACGGCGATGCCCGAGGAGAAATCGATGTAGCGGCGGCCTTCGACATCCCAGATCTCCGAGTTTTCAGCCCGGTCGGCATAGATTTGCGTGGTCATGCCGACGCCGCGCGAGATCGACTGGTTCTTGCGTTCGGAAATGGCTGAATTCTTCATGATGTCCCTCATCGGGCCGGCGCCCGTTCTCGTTTTGATACCGTCTTCTGACCTTATTTCATGTTTTCCTCAAGTCGGCACCACCGGCGGGCGATTGGGCCTGCGGCAGGCGGATCCCCAACCTTGACCAGCCGTGCGATACGCGTACGAGAGCGGTTTCCTTTTTCCGGGGATCGATTATCCTCCCGATGTCCGGGAGGTATCGCGCTCAGCGAGCGGCCCGCGGCTGGGGGAGCCCATGAGCAGGAACGCGACATCGTCCGTCTCGCCGCCATCGGCCCAAGCTCCCCGCCTTTTGTCTTTTACAGCCGCTTCGACGATCTTCGCCTGCACGACGGTGCTGCTGCTGGCCGGCTGCCAAAAGCAGGAGGCGGCGGCCAAAAAACTGCCCATCATGGTGCGCACCGAGACAGTGGCGATGGCCGACTATGCGCCGAGAACCTCGCTGACCGGCGTGATCGCCGCGCGCACGTTGAACAATCTGTCGTTCCGGGTCGGCGGTCGCGTGGCCGAGCGGCTCGTCGATGTCGGCCAGCATGTCGACCAGGGCACGGTGCTTGCCCGTATCGATCCGCAGGAGCAGGAATCCGATCTGCGTTCGGCACAGGCCGATCTCGATGCCGCGCAGGCGCAGCTGACCCAGTCCGCCGCCGCCTTCGAGCGGCAGAAGACACTGCTGGCCCAGGGCTTCACCACGCGGCGCGACTATGACGCGGCCGACCAGGCGCAGAAGGTGGCGCAAGGCAGCGTCGATGCCGCGCGGAGCGCGTTCGCCAACGCCCAGCAAAACCTGTCCTTCACCGAGATCAAGGCAGGAGCCGCCGGCGTGATCACCGCCCGCCAGGTCGAAACCGGCCAGGTGGTGCAAGCGGCGCAAACCGTCTTCACCGTCGCCGAGGACGGTGACCGCGACGCGGTGTTCAACGTGCAGGAGACGCTGGTCGCCAGGACACCGGCATCGCCTGCGGTGACGATCACATTGTTGTCCGATCCACAGGTCAGGGCGACGGGCAAGGTGCGCGAAATTTCGCCGGCGGTTGATCCGGCCTCCGGTTCGGTCCGGGTCAAGGTCGGCATTCCCGACACGCCCGCCGGAATGCCGCTGGGGGCAGCCGTCATCGGTTCGGTCAGCGCCAAACAGGCGAAGGCTATTTTGCTGCCCTGGCAGGCGCTGACGTCCAGCGCCGGCAAGCCGGCGGTCTGGATCGTCGACCCCTCGACCAAGGCGGTGACGATGGCGCCGGTCGAGGTGCTGGCGTTCGGTTCCGGCACGGTGGCGATCGCCAAGGGACTGAACGAGGGCCAAAGCGTCGTCACCGCGGGCGGACAGTTGCTTAGCCCTGGACGGACCGTAGAGATATCCGGAGCAGGCCAATGAGCCGGCTGCCATCCATCCTGCTCGGCCTGTTCATGTTGGGCGCGCTCGCGTCCTGCTCGAAGTCCGATGAAAAGCCGCCCGAGATCATCCGGCCGGTGCTGTCGGTGGTGGTCGAGCCGCGCACCACGCAGATTTTCGGCTTTGCCGGCTCGGTCGAGCCGCAGGTCAGCGCCGACCTTGCTTTCCGTTTGCTTGGCCGGGTTGTCTCGCGCGATGTCAAGGTCGGCGACATCGTCAGCAAGGGCACGACGATCGCCACGCTCGATCCGACCGCGCTGGAGCTCGCTGTCCAGGCGGCCAAGGCGGAACTCTCCAACGCCGAGGCGCAGTTTGCCAACGCAGCCGCCAGCGAGGAGCGCCAGCGCCAGCTGCTTGCCGCGGCCAACACCACGCAAGCTGTCTTCGATGCCGCGCAGCAGGCACGCAAAGCGGCCGAGGCCAATGTGGAGCGGGCGAAGGCTTCGCTTGCCAAATCGCAGGAACAGCTTGGCTATGCCAGGCTGTTCTCGGACTTCGACGGCGTCGTCACGGCCGTCGGCGCCGAGGTCGGCCAGACGGTCTCGCCAGGCCAGACGGTCGTCACCGTGGCGCGCTCGGACCTGCGCGAGGCGGTGGTCGACATTCCCGACCAATTGACCGGCGATCTCGCGGCCGGCACGCCGTTCCAGATTATCCTGCAATCGCTGCCGACGATCCAGACCGAGGCCAAGCTGCGCGAGATCGCGCCGCAGTCCGAGGGCTCGACCCGCACCCGGCGCGTCAAGCTGACGCTCACCGATCCGCCGCAAGCCTTCCGGCTCGGCTCGACGGTGAGGGCGACGCGCATGACCAAGGTGACGCCGACGATCGAACTGCCCCTGTCGGCGCTGCTCGAAAAGGACGGTGCCGACAAGGTGTGGATCGTCGACCCACAGACATCGAGCGTGAGCGCGAAGGAAATCAAGGTGGCCGCGAAGGGTGCCGCCACCTTCATCGTCGCCGAGGGGCTTGAGGCCGGCATGCGCGTGGTCACCGCGGGCGTCCACAGCCTGAGCGAAGGCCAGAAGGTCAAAGTGCCGGAGGGCGGCGTCTGATGAAGGGCTTCAATCTCTCCGACTGGGCGCTCAGCCACCGCTCCATGGTCTGGTATTTCATGCTGGTCTTCGTGGTGGCCGGCGTGTTCTCGTACCTCAACCTCGGCCGTGAGGAAGACCCCAACTTCACCATCAAGACGATGATCATCCAGGCCAACTGGCCGGGCGCCTCGGTCAAGGAGACCGTGCAGCAGGTGACCGACCGTATCGAGAAGAAACTCGAGGAACTCGACAGCCTGGACTACACCAAGTCCGTCACCACCGCCGGCCAGACCGTCATCTTCGTCAACCTGAAGGACACCACCAAGGCACGCGATGTCGTGCCGAACTGGATTCAGGTGCGCAACATGGTCAACGACATCGCGGCGCAGTTTCCGCAAGGCGTGCAGGGACCGTTCTTCAACGACCGCTTCGGCGATGTCTACGGCAATATCTACGCCTTCACGTCGGACGGACTGACGCCGCGCCAGCTGCGCGACTATGTCGAGGACGCCCGCACCAAGATCCTCACCGTGCCCAATGCCGGCAAGGTCGATCTGGTCGGCGCGCAGGACGAGGCGATCTATCTCGAATTCTCGACCCGCCAGATCGCGGCACTCGGCCTCAACCAGCAGGCGATCGTGGCAAGCCTGCAGGCTCAAAACGCGATCACGCCGTCCGGCGTCATCCAGTCCGGACCGGAGCGCATCAGCGTGCGCGTCGGCGGCCAGTTCACCTCCGAGGACAGCCTTCGCGCCATCAATCTGCGCGTCAACGACCGCTTCTTCCGGCTAAGCGACGTGGCGACGATCACGCGCGGCTACGCCGATCCACCAACAGCACTGTTCCGCTTCAACGGCCAGGATGCCATCGGTCTCGCCATCGGCATGAAGCCCAACGCCAATCTGCTCGAATTCGGCGAAGCGCTGCACAAGGAGATGAACAAGGTGCTGGCCGACCTGCCGGTCGGCGTCGGCGTGCATCTGGTCGCCGACCAGCCGGTCATCGTCGAGGAGGCCGTCTCCGGCTTCACCCGCGCGCTGTTCGAGGCGGTGGCCATCGTGCTCGCGGTGTCGTTCATCAGCCTCGGCATGCGCGCCGGCTTCGTGGTGGCGCTGTCGATCCCGCTGGTGCTGGCCATCACCTTCACGGTCATGGCCTATCTCGGCATTTCGCTGCAGCGTATTTCATTGGGCGCGCTGATCATCGCGCTCGGGCTCCTGGTCGACGACGCGATGATCGCCGTCGAGATGATGGTGGCGCGGCTGGAGGTCGGCGACAATCTGCGCAAGGCGGCGACCTATGTCTACACCTCGACCGCCTTCCCGATGCTGACCGGCACGCTGGTGACCGTCGCCGGCTTCATCCCGATCGGCCTCAACAACAGCGCCGCCGGCGAATACACCTTCACGCTGTTCGTGGTGATCGCCGTGTCGCTTCTGGTGTCATGGATCGTGGCGGTGCTGTTTGCTCCACTACTTGGCGTCACCATCCTGCCGGCGACGATGAAGACCAAGCATCACGACCAGCCGGGCCGCTTCACCTCGCTGTTCCGGCGGGTGCTTGTCGGCTCGGTGCGCCATCACTGGCTGACCATCATCGCCACCGTGCTGTTGTTTGCCGGCTCGATCGCCGGCTTCGGCCTGGTGCAGCAGCAGTTCTTTCCGCCGTCGGACCGACCAGAGCTGATCGTCGACTGGAACCTGCCGCAGAATTCGTCGATCGCGGATACACGCGACCAGATGGAGCGCTTCGAGCAGCGGGCGCTGGTCGGCAATCCCGACATCGATCATTTCTCGTCCTATATCGGCCAGGGCGCGGTGCGCTTCGTGCTGGCCTATGACGTGCAGCCGGCCAACCCCTATTTCGGCCAGACCGTGATCGTCACCAAGAGCATCGAGGCGCGCAACCGGGTGAAGCCGGCGCTGGAAAAGCTGCTGCGCGAGGAGTTCGTCGGCACCGACGCCTTCGTCAAGCTGCTCGAACTCGGCCCGCCGGTCGGCCGCCCGGTGCAATACCGCGTCGGCGGACCCGACATCCAGACGGTGCGCGAGCTGGCGCAGCAATTCGCCGGCGTCATCTCGGCCAATCCGAGGCTCGCCGCGTCGACCTTCGACTGGAACGAGCCGCAACGCGTGCTGAGGGTCGACGTGCTGCAGGACAAGGCACGCCAGCTCGGCATCACCTCCTCCGACATCGCCAGCGCGCTCAACAGCACGGTCGGCGGCGCAACCATCACGCAGGTGCGCGACGCCACCTATCTGATCAATGTCGTGGCGCGCTCACGCGATGCCGAGCGCGGCTCGATCGGGACGCTGCAGAACATGCAGCTGCCGACCAGCAGCGGCGAGGCCATCCCGCTCGCGGCGGTGGCCAATTTCCGCTACGACCTCGAACAGCCGACCGTCTGGCGACGCGACCGCATTCCGACGATCACCGTGCGCGCCGGCCTCGTCGGCGATGTGCTGCCGGCCACGGTGGTCAACGAACTCAAGCCATCGGTCGATGCCTTCATTGCCAAGCTGCCGCCAGGCTATTCGGTCGAAACCGCCGGTTCGGTCGAGGAGAGCGCCAAAAGCCAAGGTCCGATCGCCGCCGTCGTGCCGTTGATGCTGTTCGTGATGGCGACCATCCTGATGGTGCAATTGCAAAGCTTCCAGCGCCTGTTCCTGGTGGTGGCGGTGGCGCCGCTCGGACTGATCGGCGTGGTGGCGGCCCTGGTGCCGAGCGGCGCCCCGCTCGGCTTCGTCGCCATCCTGGGCGTGCTGGCGCTGATCGGCATCCTGATCCGGAACTCGGTGATCCTGATCGTGCAGATCGAGGATCTTGTCCGCGAGGGCAAGGACCGTTGGGCGGCCGTCATCGAGGCGACCGAACACCGCATGCGGCCGATCGCGTTGACGGCGGCGGCAGCCAGCCTGGCGCTGATCCCGATCGCACGCGAAGTCTTCTGGGGGCCGATGGCCTATGCGATGATGGGCGGCATCATCGCGGGTACGGCGATCACGCTGCTGTTCCTGCCGGCACTCTACGTGACGTGGTTCCGGATCAAGGAGCCGAAAGCCCGGGATGAGCCACCCGTTCCGGATATCGGCGAACCAGTGCAAACTCCGGCCTAGGACGTAACCGGATCATTCATTGTCGTTGGAGGGTACAGGAAGTGATTTGGCGCGCTGCCACGGCGACGATTTGGAACTGCGCCAAGCATGCCAGCCCTTTGGCAAATCGACCAATTCCAGGATGCTTTCATCCCGCCGCAAAACATTTTGCAAGCTGACGAGCATTATCTCGCGTTCGTTCCAATCTCGAGTGTCGCTGCTGTGGAATTGCCAGCTGCCACCTTCATCGCTGTAGCTATCGTCGTCACCAGCTTCATGCACAACGTATGCGATCCAATCGCCACTTTTAAATATGCCTCGGTCCGATAGCACCGCCACGTTGGGTGGGTCTTCAAATCTCCATTGCTCCATGGAATCCCCCAAGACCGTCGATCTGTGCACAGAAGAACGAATTCAAACGGTTCTCACGAACCCCTCGCTCGCCCTCAGCAGATTGCGCGTATAATCCTTGGTGACATGGCGCTCGACAAGGTCGCTTGCGGTCAGATTCTCCACCGCCTCACCGCTCTGCATCACCATCAGCCGCTCGCACATATGGGTGATGATGGCGAGGTCGTGGCTGACCATCAGGAAGGTCAGCTTGCGCCGCCGGCGGACCTCTTCCAGCAAGTTGAGCACTTCCGCCTGCACCGAGGCATCGAGCGCCGAGGTCGGCTCGTCCAAGAGCAGGATCGAGGGTTCGAGGATGAGAGCGCGCGCGATCGCCACGCGCTGGCGCTGGCCGCCGGACAATTGATGCGAATAGCGGAAGCGGAAACCGTTGCCGAGGCCGACCTCGTCGAGCGCCCGCTGGATCCGTTTTTCGCCGTCGGAAAAGCCATGGATCGCCAGCGGCTCCTGCAGCAGGCGGTCGACGGTCTGGCGCGGGTGCAGCGAGCCATATGGATCCTGGAAGACCATCTGCACCTCGCGGTAGAAGGCCTTGTCGCGGCGCGTGCCAAGCGTCTTGCCGTTGACGGCGATGCTGCCGGAAGCGACCGGCGCAAGGCCTGCGATCGCCCTGAGCAGCGTCGATTTGCCGGAGCCGGATTCGCCGACAAGACCGAAGGATTCGCCCGGCTGCACGTCGAGGCTGACGCCCTTCAGCGCGCGAAAGCGGTCGAAGATCACTTCCAGCCCGTCGACCGCGATCGCTGATGTCATGCCGCCCACTCCGGCTTGCGGTCGAGCACCGGCAGCGGGTGACGGTCGGCGCCGATCTTGGGCATGCAGTTGAGCAGGCCGCGCGTGTAGGGATGCTGGGCCTGGCCGAGTTCGGAGGCCTTGAGCTGCTCGACCACCTTGCCGGCATACATGACGATGACGCGGTCGCAGAAGGACGAGACCAGGCGCAGATCGTGCGAGATGAAGATCAGGCCCATGCCGCGCTCGCTGACCAGCCGGTCGAGGATGCCGAGCACATCGAGCTGCACTGTGACGTCGAGCGCCGAGGTCGGTTCGTCGGCGATCATCATCTCCGGCCCGGCGATCAGCATCATGGCGATCATGGCGCGCTGGCCCATTCCGCCGGAGACTTCGTGCGGATGCAGGTCGAACACCCGCTTGGAGTCGCGGATCTGCACCGCCTCCAGCATGGCCAGCGCGCGCTCGCGTGCCTCGGCCTTGGAGACCTTCTCATGCGTGCGCAGCGTCTCGACGATCTGGCGGCCGATGCTCATCACCGGGTCGAGCGAATATTTCGGATCCTGCAGGATCATGGCGATGCGGTTGCCCCGCAGCGCGCGGCGTTCGCGCGGCGAGATGTCGAGCAGATCGATGCCGTCGAACGCCAGCTTGTTCGCCGATATCCTTGCCTGCGGCGGCGTCAGCCCCATGATGGCGCGGCCGGTCTGCGATTTTCCCGAGCCCGACTCGCCGACGATGCCGAGACGCTCGCGGCCAAGCGAGAACGAGACGCCGCGCACCGCCTCGATCAGGCCGGTGCGGGTCGGAAAGGTGACGTGCAGATCGTCGACCTCAAGCAGCGTCTTCGTCTCCCTGCTCATTGATCACCGCTCATTGGTCGCCACTCATTGGTCACCGCTCCGGGGATCGAGCGCGTCGCGCAGGCCATCGCCGAGCAGGTTGAAGCCAAGGCTGACGATGAGGATGGCGAAGCCCGGCGCACCGGCCACCCACCATTGGTCAAGGATGAAGCGACGGCCAGACGCGATCATGGTGCCCCATTCGGGCAATGGCGGCTGCGCACCGAGGCCGAGGAAGCCGAGGCCGGCGGCGGTCAGGATGATGCCGGCCATGTCGAGCGTCACCCTGACGATCAGGGAGGAGATGCAGAGCGGCATGATGTGACGCAGCACGATGCGGAAGGGCGAAGCCCCCATCAGCTGCACCGCCTTGATGTAGTCGGAATTGCGAACGGTGAGCGTTTCGGCGCGGGCGATGCGCGCGTAAGGCGGCCAGGAGGTGATGGCGATGGCAAGCACCGCGTTCTCGATGCCGGGGCCAAGCGCGGCGACGAAGGCAAGCGCCAGGACCAGCTTGGGAAAGGCGAGGAAGATGTCGGTGATGCGCATCAGGATGGCATCGGTCCAGCCGCCGGCATAGCCGGCGACGGTGCCGACCAGAAGACCGATGGGCGCCGCGATGATGGCAACCAGGATGACCACATAGAGTGTCCAGCGCGAGCCGTAGAGGATGCGCGAAAGAATATCGCGGCCGAGATCGTCGGTGCCGAACCAGTGCTCGGCGCTCGGCGCCAGCAGCCGCGCGTTCTTGAGATCGCCGAAGGTTGGCGAATAGGGAGCCAGCACGCCGGCAAGGGCGGCAATAACCAGCAAGGCGATGATGATGAGCAGGCCGACGAAGGCCAGCCGGTTGGCGGAAAACCGCCGCCAGGCGACATAGGCGCGGCCGAGCCTTGCCTGCATGCGCGATGCCGGCCGCTCGCTGAGCAGCCAGTCGCGCCGGGAGAGGGGGCGAACGTCGGAGGCGGTCATGTCGATGCCTCTTGAAGGTGTCGACCCCCACTCCGGTCTGCTTCGCAGACCACCTCTCCCCCGTTCGACGGGGGAGAGGAAATGCCCCGAGCGTACGTCCGGGTTTTCCTCTCCCCCCGGCAGGGGGAGAGGTGGCCCGAAGGGCCGGAGTGGGGGTGGTTGGCCGCAACCGAGCCCGAAAGTGGGATACCTTTGCTCATTGAACCTTCGTCCTCGGATCGAGGACGCGGTAGAGCAGGTCGGACAGGAGGTTGATGGCTATGAACACCGAGCCGATGACGATGGTGCCGCCGAGCACGGCGTTCATATCGGCATTCTGGAGTGAATTGGTGATGTAGAGGCCGATGCCCGGCCAGGAGAAGACGGTCTCGGTCAGCACCGAGCCTTCGAGCAGTCCGGCATAGGAGAGCGCGATCACTGTCACCATCGGCACGGCGGCGTTGCGCAGCGCATGGCCCCAGATGATGCGCGTTTCCGACAGGCCCTTGGCGCGCGCGGCGACGATGTATTCCTGGGCGAGTTCGTTGAGCATGAACGAGCGCGTCATGCGGCTGATATAAGCGAGCGAAAAGTAGCCGAGCAGCGAGGCCGGCAGGATGATGTGCCGGAAGGCGTCGTAAAAGACATCCCACTGCCCCTGCATCGCCGAATCGAGAAGGTAGAAGCCGGTGATCGGCGTGAAGGTGTATTCGTAGACGACGTCGAGCCGGGCCGGAAAAGCCACCCATTGCAGCTTGGCGTAGAACAGGACGAGCCCGAGCAGGCCGAGCCAGAAGATCGGCACGGAGTAGCCGATCAGGCCGATGACGCGAACGATCTGGTCGATGAGGCTGCCTCGCCTGACCGCTGCCAGCACGCCGAGCGGTACGCCAAGCAGCGCGCCGATCAACGTTCCGAGCGTCGCCAGTTCGGTCGTTGCCGGAAGCGCACGACGGATGTCGGTCATGACCGGATTGGTGGTCAGCACCGAAGTGCCGAAATCGCCACTCAACGCGTGTTTCACATAGATGTAGAATTGCTCGATCAATGGCAGGTCGAGACCCATCTCGCGGCGCGTGCGTTCGACGACATTGGCCGGCGCCCGGTCACCGAGCACCGCCAGCACCGGGTCGATCGGGATGACGCGGCCAATGAAGAAGGTCACCGCGAGCAGACCAAGATAGGTCGTCACCGCGATGACCAGGAAGCGGCCGAGCGACGACGCAAGTGCATAGGCGCGGGCGCCGCCGCGCCCGCCCTCGTTTTCAACTGCGCTCATGCTGCGCGTCCGCCGGCGTTATTCCTTGGAAACCGGCCCGACGAAGTTGGTGTCGAAGCTCGGACCGAGCGCAAAGCCCTTGAGGTTCTTGCGCAGGCCAGCCACTTCCAGCTGCTGGTGGATGACGACGAAGGGGCTGGTGTCGAGGATCTTCTTCTCCAGATCCTTGTACATATCGGCGCGCTTGCCCGAATCCTTCTCCAGCAGGGCCGCTTCCGTCTGCTTGGTCAGATCCGGAATGTCCCAGGCGTTGCGCCAGGCCAATGTCTTGGACTTGCCCGCATCCGAATTGTCCGGGTTCGAGGCAAAGGTCTGGGCGTTGGAGTTCGGGTCGAAATAGTCCTGGCCCCACTGGCCGATATAGATGTCGTGGTTGCGGGCGCGGTACTTGGTCAGCGTCTGCTTGCCGTCACCGGGGATGATTTCCAACTTGATGCCGGCCTGGCCGAGCGTCTGCTGGATCGATTCCGCCATGCCGGTCGTCGGCTGGCCGGTGCGTACGTCCATGGTGACGCTGAAGCCGTCGGGCAGGCCTGCCTTGGCCAGCAACTCCTTGGCCTTGGCGACGTCGAGCTTGAACGGGTTCTCGTCCAGTTCGCCGAGCACGCCCTTGGGCAGGAAGGTCTGGTGGATTTCGCCGATGCCCTTGAGGATGGTCGAGCTCAAAGCGTCGTAGTCGACGAGATATTTGAAGGCCTGGCGAACCTCTGGTTTGGCCAGATTCGGGTTCTTCTGGTTGAGGCTGATGTAATAGACCGTTCCTTTCGGCGCGCTGGTGGTGGTGAGGTCGGCGTTCTTGGCGATCGCGTCGAGGTCGTTCGGCTCGAGATTGCGGGCGACGTCGATGTCGCCGGCTTCGAGCGCCAGGCGCTGGGCCGAGCTTTCCTTCATGTTGCGGTAGATGACGCGGGCGAGCTTGGCCTTCTCGCCGTAGTAATTGTCGTTGCGCTCCATGACGACGGCTTCGTTGGCGCGCCATTCGCGCAGCTTGAAGGCACCGGAGCCGGCATAGCCTGTCTTCAGCCAGGCATTGCCGAAGTCGTTGTCCCATTTGTAGTCGGCGCTCGGCGTGACCGCGGCGACATGTTCCTTGACCAGCTTGGCATCGACCACCGAAGCGACGGTTGCCGAGAGGCAGTTCAGCACGAAGCTTGGCGCATAAGCCTTGTCGACGGTGAACTGGAAGGTGGTGTCGTCGACCGCCTTGGCCTTTTCGGTGACGTTGTCGCCGCTGATGCCGAACTGGTCGATGATGAAGGCCGGGCTCTTGTCCAGCTTGACGGCGCGCTCGAACGAATAGGCGACATCGGCCGCGGTGATCGGGTTGCCGGAGGCGAACTTCAGGCCGGGCTTGAGCTTGAATGTGTAGGTAAGACCATCGTCCGAAACGGTCCAGCTCTCAGCGAGATCGGGCTTGACCTTGGAGGTGTCGCTGAGATCGAGACGGACCAGCAGATCGTAGGTGTTGCCGGTGACCTCGGCGGTCGACAGCTCGAACGCCTCGCCCGGATCCATGGAGATGATGTCATCGATCGCGAAACCTTCGACCAGCGTATCTGCGGGCGTGACCGCACCTGCCGGCGCGCCGGCCAGAAGCAGCGCGGACATGGCGGCACCCGCGAGCAAGATGCGGGAGCGTAGAGCAAACTTTTCCATCATCATGGTGATTGTTCCCTGTTTTGTTGACCTGAGTTCCCGGCTCAGGGTTGCAGTATTCTTTTTCGGGGCCGGCCATGGCCCTCTGCCCACTTACCGTCGTGGTTTTTGTCCAGTTGGTCAACACCATATCCGGCGACTTCGTGGCGGGCAACGCGCATTTATGCGACGGTTCATTGGACCAGAATGGCAGGCGGCATGGCGACGCATACACAGTCCAATCGGGCCCGCGTGTCGAGAAAAATCTGCCAATTTCGGCGCTATTTCAGCGCGGTAACCAGGCCGGCGTCGGGAAAGCAGGTCGAGGCCTGCCCGTTCTTGGCCTGCCATTTGCCGATCGAACGGCGGGTCTTGAAGCCGGGCAGGCCGTCGGCGCTGCCGACGTCATAGCCCTTGGCCTCCAGGGTCCGCTGCAGTGCGGCTATGTCGGAGCGGTGGAGATCGCCGACCGGACCCCAGGCGCCGGAAAAATTGGAGTCGCCGTGGGCGATACGGTCGGCGCCATGGCCGATGAACAGCGCGTAGAGGTCGCTGGTGTTGTATTCCTTCAGCACGTAGAAATTGGGCGTGGCGATGAACGCAGGCCCGCTGCGGCCGGCCGGCATGAGCAGGAAGCCCTCGGCCTTCAGCTCGCTCGCCGGAAACGGCTTTCCGCCGACACGCTTGATGCCCAGCGCTGCCCATTGCGAGATCTTCTTGCCCTGGTCGGGGCCTTCCAGCGAACAGGAGACCGTCTCGGGCACGGTCACCTCGAAACCCCAGCCACGGCCCTTCACCCAGCCATAATGGACGAGATAGTTGGCGATCGAAGCAAGCACGTCCGGCGTCGAGTTCCAGATGTCGACGCGTCCGTCGCCGTCGAAATCCACGGCATGCTTGAGGAACGAGGTCGGCATGAATTGCGGCTGGCCAAGTGCGCCGGCCCAGGACGATTTCATCGCGCCGACCGGGGCGAGCCCGCGCTCGACGATTTCGAGCGCGGCCAAAAGCTCGGTGCGGAAGAAATCCTTCTTGGTCGACATGAACGCCTTGGTGCCGAGCACCTCGAAGGCGTCGTAAGGCATCTTCGCCGCACCGAAGCCGGTCTCGCGGCCCCAGATCGCCAGCAGAATCTCGCCGGGCACGCCATAGCGTTTTTCGATCGCGGCAATCGTCTTGGCGTTGGCGGTTTCGCGCGCGCGTCCGCCCGCTGTGACCGCGCCAATGGTCTTCTCGGCGAAATAGGCACCGGGCGAACCGAATTCGGCCTGATGCTGCTTCTGCGGCGTCTTCGGCTTCTCGCCTGGCATGACAAGGTCGGGCAGCTTCAGATTGGGTTTGATGCCGTCGAAGGCGGCGTCGAAGGTGTTTTTCGAGATGCCTTGGGCCTTGGCTTGCGGCCAGAGGTCGTTCTGCAGCCAGGCGCGGAACTGGTCGTCGATCTTGGCGGCGGAGGCGGGAAGGGTGAGAAAAATCGAGGCCAGTACTAATACAAAGGTGGCGATGATTGATTTGTGAGGCGTGCGCTCTACGAGGCCCCCCTCTGTCCTGCCGGACATCTCCCCCTCAAGGGGGGAGATCGGCAGCTTCAGCTCCAGCTCTCTCCTTGCAACGTTGGAGATTAGCGAAGGTCGTGATGACGGCCGATCTCCCCCCTTGAGGGGGAGATGTCCGGCAGGACAGAGGGGGGCGCCGTAGGGTGCTGTCATTTCAGAACCACCCCCCGTCAAAACGCCGTCCGCGACCTAAGCGCAGCCGCCAGCGTGCCTTCGTCGAGATAGTCGAGTTCGCCGCCGACCGGCACGCCATGCGCAAGGCGCGTCACCTTGATGTCGAAGCCGGACAGTTGGTCGGTGAGGTAGTGCGCTGTGGTCTGGCCCTCGACCGTGGCGTTGACGGCAAGGATGATTTCCTTGACCTCGCCGCCGGCGACGCGGTCGATCAAGGAGCGGATGTTGAGCTGGTCGGGGCCGACGCCGTCGAGCGGCGACAGTGTGCCGCCGAGCACGTGATAGCGCACGTTCATCGCCGCCGCCCGCTCCAGCGCCCAGAGATCCGAGACGTCCTCGACGACGATCAAGGTGGTGGCGTCGCGGCGCGGATCGGTGCAGATCATGCAAGGGTCCGAGGTGTCGACATTGCCGCAAGTGGAACAGATGCGCACCTTGTCGGCGGCTTCGCCCATGGCGGCGGCGAGCGGCGACAGGAGCTGCTCCTTCTTCTTGATCAGATGGAGAGCCGCACGCCTGGCCGAACGGGGGCCAAGACCCGGCACCTTGGCCAGGAGTTGGATCAGGCGTTCGATCTCGGGACCGGCGATTCGTTTCGACATCGCTCTGATCTAGGATTTTTCAGAGCGCTTTGGAACATCCCGCGGCAGCGCATGACGCCCCATGCTGCCATGCGACGCGGATCAATTGGTTTCGAGCGGGCGGCCCTGGCTGACGATCATCGCGCCAATGGCGTCGGTGTTTTCGGGCGTCGACTGGAATCCCATGGACGCCTCTTGCGGTTCGCCCTGGACCGAACTGATGATTTTTTTGTTCAAGGTTCCGCCGAAACGGGCGGCATCCGGTTCTTCCATCGGCTCCTGCATGGCAACTGCCACCGGCTTCGATGCGACGCGGGCAGACTTCGCCGAGGGTGCCGCGGCCGCAGTCACGTAGGTCTGCTGGTCAGGGGCAGTGGCCATCTTGAACGGGCGCGCCGGTTCGACTGCCGCAGTCACATAGGCCTGTTGTATTGGGGCCCGTTGTGTTGGGGCCTGCTGCTGTGCCGGGGCGTTGCGAACAAGCTTCCTGTCCGAGCGAACCGGCTCCGCCGAGGCAACCATCGTGACCGGGACGGCCGGCTTTTCTGTCTCCACCGAGGCAACCATCGGCTCATCGGGCAGCGGCTGCCAGTTGCGGCCACGTTTCTCGTAGAAGGCGTTCCCGCCGGCAACCATGGTGTAGTGCATGTTCTTGTAGGGGAAGCGCAGCCCCGCCGTGTGGAAATACATGGTGTTCTTGAGCTTGGCCTTGCGCTCGCCCTTGAGCACGGCGTCGGCGGCTTCCTCGACATCGGGCATTGCGCGCGAATTCATCTGCCTTGTCATGACGCCGGGCGCGAACTGTCCAGGCTCGCCCACCACCTGGCAAATGGTGCTGCCATGGTTGCCGGAGCGCAGCCGGTTCATCACCACGGTGCCGACGGCGATCATGCCGTCGCGGCTCGAGCGGTTGGATTCGAAGAACATCGCCCTTTCCAGGCATTCCCTGTCCTTCGGCGTGTGGCTGTAGGCGCGCGAACTGAGGAAACTCGGCGTGATGGCGTCAGTCAGGCTGGCAACGGACATGCCGTGCGACGTGGTCTGGCTGCATGCAGCCAAGAACAGCGGAGAGGTAACGACGCCGAGCAACAGCGGCGCCTTCCATCGCGTGACAATCAACAGGTAACCCTCTCACTTCACTTCGATGCCCGCCCCAGGCTGCGGCAAGAATGAGACACTTTCGGGCAAAATGATGGCCAAAACGTTATTAGCAGGGTACTGTTGCATAATTAGCACAATTTCTTGGCTTTTCAGATAGATCGAGCCATCGTTTCACAAAACCGATGACCGCTTTCTCTCTGTTTCGCCGCAATTCGGAAGGGGAAATCCGAATCACGCTCTTCCTGAACCGCTCTATCGTCCTGCCGCCGCCACGGCCGGCTGGCCGGGCTCGAGTTCCTCGACTTTCTCAGAAAACAGGCCGCGTGCGAGGAAGAGCCTACGAGCGTTCCTGGCCGCCGGCGCGATCCTTCCCGGCCAGTCGCTGTGGATGAATTCGGCCTTGGTGAAGTCGGGATTTGTTTCGGAGGCCGCCTCGAGGAATTCGGCGATCTCCAGCACGACCGCGCGCTCCTCCCTGGAAAGCGCCGACGTGCCGGCCTCGATCGACGGGCGGTGGACGAAGTCCTCGAACAGATAGAAGTAGCCCTTGATGCCGACGAGATCGACGCCCGCGTCGCAATCGGCGAGGATTTCCAGGATCTCGTAGATCCTGTTGCGGATACGCTGCTCGATCAGTCTTTCGGACGGCTCATCGGTCATGGAGCTGCGGCCGCCGGACCTAGAACGGCAGTTTCATTCCCGGCGGAATCGGCAGGCCGGCGGTCAGCGCCTTGGTCTTTTCCTGCATGATCTGCTCGACCTTGACCCTGGCGTCATTGTGCGCGGCGAGCAGCAGGTCCTCGAGGACTTCGACATCGTCCTCCTTGAACAGCGACGGATCGATCTTCAGCGACTTCATCTCGAATTTCCCGGTCAGGGTGACGCTTACCAGGCCGCCGCCGGACTGGCCGGCGGCTTCGACCGTGGCAATCTCGTCCTGCATGGCCTGGAACTTGGCCTGCATTTCCTTTGCCTTGCCCATCAGGCCGAGAAGATCTTTCATGGTCCGATCCTTGTTCTTGGTTGGTCGGGGTTCTTGGTTTGTCAGGCGTCGTCGTCATCCGCCGGCGGTTCGACCGGCACTTCGGCTTGGTCCGCGTCCGCTTCCGGCGCGTCGGGAATGCGCACGTCGATGATCTTGGCACCGGGAAAGCGCGCCAATATGGCAGCCACGGCCGGATCGCTCTTGGCATCGAGGAAAGCGTTCTCGCGCCTGGTCGATTCCATTTCGGCCAGCGTCTGTCCGCCCTCTTCCTTCGACAACGAGACGAGCCAGTTGCGGCCGGTCCAGGCGCGCAATTTCATCGTCAGGTCGTTGAGCAGCATCTTGGGCGCATCGTCGGTCAGGCTGACGTCGATACGGCCGGGCTCGATGCGCACGAGGCGAATGCAGCGCTTGACCAGCACCTTGAAGGCGATGTCGCGCTGCGCATCGGCAAGCGCAACGATGTCGGCGAGCGATTTCAGCGGTACCGGCTGCGCCTCCGGCGCCGGCGGCGGAGGTGCTACGAAGGCGACCGGCGCAGGGGTGGCCTCGACCAGCCGCATGGTCTGTGCGCCGCCCTGCCCGGATGGCATGCGGGTCTGCGCGACCGCGCTGGCGCCGCCGCCATTGCCGGGACCCGCGGGCACCCCATTCGGGCGCGGCGCGCCATTTTGAACCGGAGAAGCGCCCTCGAGCGATCGCAGCGCCTCGTCCAGTGTCGGCAGGTCGGCGGCATGGGCCAGCCGGATCAGCACCATTTCGGCGGCGCTGACCGGCCGGTTGGAGGACTGCACCTCGGGAATGCCCTTGAGCAGCATCTGCCATGTCCGCGACAGCACCCTGACCGACAGCGCCCGGGCGAAGTCGGCGCCACGCTGCCGCTCGTCCTGCGACAGCGAGGCGTCGTCCATGGCGGTCGGCACGAACCGCAACCGGGTGACCAGATGGTTGAACTCGGCAAGATCGGTCAGCACGGCGGCCGGATCGGCGCCGGTGTCGTATTGCGCGCGGAATTCGGCCAGGACCGCCGCCACATCGCCTTTCATCACATGTTCGAACAGATCGACGATGCGGGCGCGATCGGCGAGGCCCAGCATGGCCCGTACCGCTTCGGCGCTGACGGAGCCGGCGCCATGGGCGATCGCCTGGTCGAGGATGGAGAGCGAATCGCGGGCCGAACCCTCGGCGGCGCGGGCGATCATCGCCAGCGCGTCGTCGTCGACCGAAATGCCTTCCTTGCCGGCAATCGAGGAGAGATGCGCGACCAGCGCGCCGGCATCGATGCGCCTCAGGTCAAAACGCTGGCAGCGCGACAGGACGGTGATCGGAACTTTGCGGATTTCGGTGGTGGCGAAGATGAATTTCACGTGCGGAG
Source organism: Mesorhizobium sp. B1-1-7 (assembly GCF_006442705.1). NCBI lineage: Bacteria > Pseudomonadati > Pseudomonadota > Alphaproteobacteria > Hyphomicrobiales > Phyllobacteriaceae > Mesorhizobium > Mesorhizobium sp. B1-1-7. The sequence continues at coordinate 138,193 of NZ_VFWQ01000002.1, forward strand.
GTGGTTCCTCCAGCGTCTTCAAAAGGCCGTTGAAGGCCTGTGTCGACAGCATGTGCACTTCGTCGATGATGTAGACCTTGTAGCGGGCCGAGACCGGCGCATAGCGCACGCGTTCGATGATGTCCCTTATGTCGTCGATGCCGGTGTGCGAGGCGGCGTCCATCTCGATGACGTCGACATGGCGGCCTTCCATGATCGCCTGGCAATGCTCGCCGAGCACGGCAAGGTCGACCGAGGGCTGATCAACGGTGGCGGTCTTGTAATTGAGCGCCCGCGCCAGAATGCGCGCGGTGGTGGTCTTGCCGACACCGCGCACGCCTGTCAGCATCCACGCCTGGGCGATGCGGCCGGTGGAAAAGGCGTTGGTGAGGGTGCGCACCATCGGCTCCTGGCCGACGAGCTCGGAGAAGTTCGAGGGACGGTACTTGCGCGCCAGCACGCGATAGGCAGCGGCCTTTTCATTTCCCGCTTCGCTCATTCGCCCGTAAAGCTCCAAAAGGCTGCGCCCGAAGGCGGCCGATTCCTGCGCATAGTCTCGCCCGCGCTGCAATGCGTCGTCAATGTCACGAGGAGGGCCGATGAGGTGGGAGGCTGGAACAATGACCCGTTCCGGGCTCGTTAGGGCTGCTTCCTTCCGGACCTGACCCGGTTGGCGAGTGGATCGTCCACCACCAACCTCCCGCTGTCCATATCGGCAATTGCGCGACGAAATGCAAGTGCGCAAGCGAATCGAGATCATCCCCAAGAGATTCGCTTGCAGCCCCGATGCAGCCGCTCTAGCGTTCATGGTTTGAGGAAACCAAGAAAAGCAAAGTAAGGGAAACGCCGATGTTGCCGGGCCTCAAGGCCGGATTCACGCTGGATGCCCGGCTGGAGGCGGACAGCGAGCAGTTGATGTGGCTTGGGCTGTGCGAATTGCGGGTGATGAACGATCGCCGCTGGCCATGGTTGCTGCTGGTGCCGCAGCGGCCTGGCGCGGAGGAAATCCATGACATGACCCCGCTCGACCAGGCAATGCTGACCTTCGAGACCAATATGGTGGCGCAGGCGCTGAAGAAAGTGACCGGCTGCACCAAGATCAACACCGGCGCGCTCGGCAACATCGTGCGCCAGCTGCATATCCATATTGTCGCCCGTTCCGAAGGCGATGCCGGCTGGCCAGGTCCGGTATGGGGGCACGGCCTGCGCGAGCCCTACCAGCGTTCCGAGCTGCGCCGGTTTGCCGAAACGATAAGGGCGGCGCTATAAGCGTTCCCCTGTGTTCATCCCAAGACATGTCATCCCAAAGCATCAGAGTCCCTATGAGCTTCAGCCTGTTTGACGCGCCCTTGCGCGAGCCGAGCCAATTCGTCGGCTTCGCCGGCAACACGATCGACCGCCAATCCGAAAACCGCGCCGACGATTCGGTCGACAAGGCGCTTGCCGATCCGACGACGCGGCTGCTCCTGATGAATGGCGGTCGGCTTCATCTGAAGCTCAGGGAAGGCGGCAGCCTCGATCCCTGGTTCGGGCTCACCGAGAGCGAGCCTTTCAAGCCTGCCTTCGACCGAGGCGTTTTGCTCGGCTTCTCCGAACAGGGGCCGGTTGTCGCCGTGCTGGCCGGCGTCGATCCCGAACAGCTGCCAGAAACCGTCAAGGCGATCGACTACCGCTCGGTCTACATGCAAGGGCTGATCGACGAAGCGGCCGCCGGCGCGATGGCGCAGGGCGCCGCCCTGCTCGCTTGGCATGCCAGCCATCGCTTCTGCAGCAAATGCGGCACGCAATCGGAAATGCGGGCCGGCGGCTACAAGCGGCATTGCCCGAATTGCGGCACCGAGCATTTTCCGCGCACCGACCCGGTGGCGATCATGCTGACGGCGACCCGGGAGAAATGCCTGCTTGGGCGCGGCGCCCATTTCGCGCCGGGCATGTATTCCGCACTGGCCGGCTTCATCGAGCCGGGCGAGACGATCGAGGCGGCGGTGCGTCGCGAGACCTTGGAGGAAGCCGGCATCCGGCTCGGCCGCGTCGTCTATCATGCCAGCCAGCCCTGGCCGTTTCCCTATTCGCTGATGATCGGCTGCTTCGGCGAGCCGCTCAACGAGGACATCCAGGCCGACCTCAACGAGCTGGAAGACTGCCGCTGGTTCGGCCGCGACGAGGTGCGCCTGATGCTGGCCCGGGAACACCCCGGCAATCTGGTCACGCCGCCGAAAGGCGCCATTGCGCATCACCTGATCCGAGCCTGGGTGGACAGCGAATAACGAATACCGAAAGTCATTGCAGGAGAGGCAAATGATCCGTCACACAGTGGTCTTCACGCTGAAACATCAGCCACACTCGCTGGAGGAGAAGCGGTTCCTCGTCGACGCCAGGAAAATCCTCACGGCGATCCGGGGCGTCACGCATTTCGAGCAGTTGCGGCAGGTCAGCCCCAAGAACGACTACCAGTTCGGCTTCTCGATGGAGTTCGCCGACCAAGCCGCCTATACGAGATACAACGACCATCCCGACCATGTCGCCTTCGTGCGCGACCGCTGGGTGCCGGAGGTCGAGAAATTTCTCGAGATCGATTACGTGCCGCTGGGCTGGTAGTTCAGTCCGCCACCTTCCACTGCTCACGCGACTCACTGGCCGGGTAGACGCCCAGGATGCGCACTTCCCGCGAGAAGAAGCGGAGTTCTTCCAGCGCCAGCTTGACCAGCGGATCGTCGGGATGGCCCTCGATGTCGGCGTAAAACAGCGTCGCCGTGAACGCACCGAGCTGGTAGCTCTCCAGCTTGGTCATGTTGATGCCGTTGGTGGCGAAGCCGCCCATCGCCTTGTAAAGCGCGGCCGGCACGTTGCGGACGCGGAAGATGAAGGTCGTCATCATCTTGACGTCGGGTGACGAGCGCTCGGCCCATTGCTTGTTCTTGGTCAGGACGACGAAACGGGTGACGTTGGAATCGGTGTCCTCGACATTCTCCTCGATGATGTCGAGCCCGTAGAGCGTCGCGGCAAGCGCCGGCGACAAGGCAGCCATGGTGCGGTCCTTGACCTCGGAGACCATCTTGGCCGCACCCGCCGTGTCACCTGCGACGATCGCCTTCCAGCCGTTCTTGCGGACGTATTTGCGGCACTGGCCAAGCGCATGGATGTGGCTGTGCACGGTCTTGATCTCGTCGCGCTTGACGCCGGGCAACACCATCAGCTGGAAATGGATGGGCAGGAAATATTCGCCGACAATGTGCAGCTTCGATTCCGGCAGCAGATGATGGATGTCGGCGACACGCCCGGCGATGGTGTTCTCGATCGGGATCATGGCGAGATCGGCCTTGCCGGTCTCGACCGCGTTGAACGCATCCTCGAAGGTCGGACACGGCAACGGCTCCATCGAGGGGAAGACATTGCGGCAGGCGGTGTCGGAATTGGCCCCCGGCTCGCCTTGGAAGGATATTCTGTTGGTCTTTTCAGGCATGGGCCAAGTCTCGATTCAAAAATGTCTCAGTTCGAAGGGGATCGTTGAATTTGCGAGGATAGTTCAATTTACAAGGATGGTTCTGGCGCGTTCGAGGTCTTCCAGCGTGTCGACGCCGAGCGGCAGCGACTGGACGATCTCTGCGTCGATGCGCATGCCGGCTTCCAGCGCCCGCAACTGCTCCAGCCGCTCGCGGCGCTCGAGCGGCGACGGCTTCAGCGCGACGAAGCGCTCGAGTGCAGCACGGCGATAGGCGTAGAGGCCGACATGGTGATAGAGCGCGCCCTCGCCCCAAGGTGCTGTGGCGCGGGTGAAATACAGTGCCTTGAGCCTGGTAGCCGACAGCGGCGACCCGACGATCTTGACGACGTTCGGATTGGTCTTTTCCTCGTCGCGAACGATCTCGACGCCGAGCGTGGCGATATCCACGGCCCTGTCCTCGAACGGTCTGAGCGAAGCCGCAATGATGCCGGGATCGATGGTCGGCAGGTCGCCCTGGACATTGACGATGGTTTCGACCTTGCGCCCGGGATCGAGCGCGAGCAGCGCCTCGTGGATGCGATCGGAGCCCGATTCATGATCGATCCGTGTCATCACCGCCTCGAAACCGTGCGCGCGCACGGCCTCGGCCACGCTTTGCGTGTCGGTCGCCACCACCACCCGGCCCAGGCCGGCTTCGGCGGCGCGGCGGGCGACATGGACGATCATCGGAGCGCCGGCGATGTCGGCCAGCGGCTTGCCCGGCAGGCGGGTCGAGGCCATGCGGGCCGGGATCAGGATCAAGGTGGACATCGCGATGGCAAGGCGTTCGGAAAGAGGAGGGGAAAAGTGGCAAAAGGTCTCACTGGAAGCGCCCTTATAGGTGTTGCAACGCCCGAGCAAAAGACCTAGTTTCCGCCCGATTTGACCGGCCCTGGAGGGTGGGTCTCGATACCGACGGACGGAGTGGACGGATCAGTCCGCCGGAAAAGGGAGCAAGGGGCGTATGGATTCCAAAGAAGTCAACAAGCTGCTCGCCGGATTGCTCGGAACCGTTTTCGTCGTTTTCTCGGTCGGCATTGTGTCCGATGCGCTGTTTGCCTCGCCGGCGCCGGAAAAGCCCGGCTTCGCCATCGAGGCCGCCGAGCCAGCCGAAGGCGGCCCGGCCGCGCCGGCCGCCGCGGCCAAGCCGATCGCCGACCTGTTGGCGACCGCCAATGTCGAGCAAGGTGCCGCCGTATTCAAGAAATGCCAGGCTTGCCATTCCGGTGAAAAGGGCGGCCCCAACAAGGTCGGCCCCGATCTGTGGGACCTCGTCGACCGTCCGGTTGCCGAACATGAAGGCTTTGCCTATTCGGCCGGCATGAAGGAATTTTCCAAGGGCGGCACCGAGAAGTGGACCTACGACAACATCAACCACTTCATCACCTCGCCGAAGAAATTCGTGAAGGGCACGGCCATGGGCTTCGCCGGCCTGCCCAAGGACGAGGACCGCGCCAATGTCATCGCCTATCTGCGCACGCTGTCGGACAATCCCAAGCCGCTGCCGGCACCCGGTGCCGCCGCCGATGCCGGCGCACCGGCCAAGCCCGCCGATGGAGCCGCTCCGGCAAAGCCCGCTGACGGCGCCGCACCGGCCAAGCCGGCGGCGCCCGCGGCGCCTGCCCCGGCTGCACCCGCCAAATAACCAGATATCATCGCGACGATCTTGAAAAAGCCGGGTTCAGCCCGGCTTTTTCGTTAGGAAAACGGCATGTGCGGCGACAAAGCCGCGCATGGCGGTTTTCACCAGCGCCAAATCATCTAGATTGGTCTGGGACAAGCCGTACGAAGACGAGCAGTGCGAAGACGGGCAGTGCGAAGACGGGCAGTGCGAAGACGGGCAGCGCGATGATGCAGGCAGTGCGAAGAGGACAGTGCATGACGGTTGGCCGAACGCTTCTCAAATCGTTGCTGGCGGCTGCCCTGCTGACGGCGGGATTGCAGACGACGCGTGCCGACGAATGGCGCACCACCTCATCGCTGATCGGCCAATCCAAATACGGCGACAATTTCCAGCACTACGACTACGTCAACCCGAACGCGCCCAAGGGCGGCACGCTGAACTCGGTGGTGCTCGGCACGTTCGACAGCTTCAACCCCTACATCGTGCAGGGATCGCCAGCGGCGGGCCTCGTCGGCTTCGGCGGCGGCCTGCTCTACGACACGCTGATGGAGCAGGCGACCGACGAAGGCAGCGTCAGCCACCCGCTGATCGCCGATGCCTACAAATATCCCGATGACTATTCCTCGGCGACATACCGGCTCGACCCGCGCGCAAAATGGCATGACGGCCAGCCGATCACGGTCGACGACGTGATCTGGTCGTTCCAGGTGCTGAAGGCGAACAGCCCGCAATACAGCCGCTATTTCGAGAACGTCACCGATGCGGTGGCGATCTCCGACCGCGAGGTCGAGTTCCACTTCAGTCAGAAGGGCAACCGGGAACTGCCGAAGATCCTCGGCGATCTCGCCGTGCTGCCGAAGCACTGGTGGGAAGGTACGGATGCCAATGGCAAGAAGCGCGACGTCACCAAGCCGACACTGGAAATCCCGCTCGGCTCGGCCGCCTACAAGATCGTCAGCTTCAAGCCTGGGTCGGAAATCGTCTGGCAGCGCGTGCCGGACTATTGGGCGGCCAAGCTGCCGGTGAAGATCGGCCGCGAGAACTTCGACACACAGCGCTTCACCTACATTCTCGACGACAATGCGGCATGGCAAGCCTTCACCAAGGGCGGACTTGATGACATCAAGCCGGAAAACAGTTCGAAGCGCTGGAAGACATTCTATGATTTCCCAGCCATCAAGGCTGGCGACGTCATCAAAAAGGAATTCAAGACCACCTCGCCCGAGCCGATGCAGGCCTTCATGCTGAACCAGAGGCGACCGCTGTTCGCGGACCGTCTGGTGCGCGCAGCTCTGACCTACCCGTTCGACTTCGAGACGATGAACCGCACGCTGTTCTACGGTTTCAACACTCGCACCAGCAGCTATTTCCAAGGCACGGAACTGGCCTCAAGCGGCTTGCCGCAAGGCAAGGAATTGGAGATTCTGGAAAAGTATCGTGACAAGCTGCCGCCTGAACTGTTCACCCAGGAATTCAAGCTGCCGGTCTACGATTCACCTCAGGCGGAGCGAAAATATCTCAAACAGGCTGTCGATCTCTTCGCCAAGGCGGGCTGGGTCATCAAGGGCGGCAAGATGGTCAACGCCAAGACCGGCGAACCGTTCAAGTTTGAAATCCTCGGCTGGAACGACACCGATCAGGTCATCGCCAGCCCCTATATCGCGAATCTGCGCAAAATCGGGGTCGACGCCACGCTGCGTCTGATCGATCAGACGCAGTACATCAACCGCGTCAACAATTTCGACTATGACGTCATTATCGGGCAGCTCGGCCAGTCCGAATCGCCCGGCAACGAGCAGCGTGACTTCTGGAGTTCCATGGCTGCCGACAGACCTGGTTCGCGCAACTACGCCGGCATCAAGAACCCGGTCGTCGATGCCCTGGTCGACGGCATCATCTTCGCCACCGACCGCGACGATCTGGTTGCGGCCACCCATGCACTCGACCGGGTACTGTTGTGGAACTACTACGTGGTGCCGCAATACTATCGAGCCGTGGTCTGGCTGGCTTACTGGAACAAATTCGGCATTCCGGCCAAGCAGCCGTCCTATATCGGCGCCGACCAGAATTCCTGGTGGATCGACCTCGACAAGGAAAAGGCCTTGGCCGCCAAATACAGGAGCAGCAATTGATGGCGGTGCTGCCCCGCCGTGATTTTCTCGCCCTGGGCACCGCCGCCGCTGCCGCCGCCCTGTTGCCCGGCAAGGCTTTCGCCGATATTGCGACCGGCGTGAAGCTGCATGGGCTCTCCGCCTTCGGCGACCTCAAATATAAAGCGGATTTCACCCGTTTCGACTATGTCAATGTCGATGCGCCGGCCGGCGGGATTTTCAATTTCTCGCCACCCAACTGGGGCTATAACCAGGATACGCAGACTTTCAACACATTGAACTCGTTCGCCGACAAGGGCGATGCGCCACCACGCATGGAGATGTGTTTCGACGGGCTGATGGTGCGCGCCCTCGACGAGCCCGACGCGGTCTATGGCCAGGTCGCCGACGGCGTAACGCTGTCGGATGACCGCAACAGTTTCACCTTCTCGCTTCGCCCCGAAGCGCGTTTCCATGACGGATCGCCGTTGACTGCGCAGGACGCGGCCTTCACCTTCAAGCTCTACAAGGAAAAAGGGCACCCCGACCTGTCGTTGTCGCTGACGCACATGGTCGAAGCCACCGCCGTCGACGACCACGCCTTGCGACTTACCTTTTCCGGCAAGCAATCGGCCCGCACCGTCCTCAACGTCGTGGAATTCCCGATCCTGTCGAAAGCCTTCTACACGGCCAATCCTTTCGACTCTTCGCAGTTGAGTCCACCGCTCGGCTCCGGCGCCTACAAGGTCGGGCGCTTTTCGGCCGGCGCATGGATCGAATATGACCGCGTGCCCGACTATTGGGGCCGCGACCTGCCCGTCAATCGCGGCCAGAACAATTTCGACCGCATCCGCATCGAGTTCTACCAGAACCGCACGGCCGGCTTCGAAGCTTTCAAGAAGGGCGAAATCACCTATCGCGAGGAGTTCACCTCACGCGTCTGGGCGACCGCCTACGATTTTCCAGCACTGACCGCCGGCAAGGTGGTCAAACACGAATTCCCGGCCGAGAAGCGACCGACGATGCAGGGAACCGCGGTCAACCAGCGACGCGCCCAGTTTCGCGACGCGCGCGTGCGCCAGGCGATCGCGCTCTGCTTCGACTTCGAGTGGACGCGGCGTAACTTCTTCTACGGTTCCTACGAGCGTTCGCAATCCTGCTTCGAGAAATCGGACTTTCGCGCCGAAGGACCGCCATCGCCGCAAGAACTGGCCCTGCTGGAGCCGCTGCGTGGCCAGCTTCCAGCCGAGGTCTTCGGCGAGGCCGTAGTCCAGCCTGCATCCGACGGTTCCGGCCGCGACCGCAAGCTGCTTGGCCAGGCCGTGAAGCTGCTCAACGCGGCGGGCTGGAAACGATCGGGCGATTTCGTCGTCAACGACAAGGGCGGCAGGCTTTCGGCCGAGTTCATGGTCGATGACGACACCTTCGTTCAGGTCTATTCGCCCTGGGTCGCCAACATGAAGGCGGTGGGCATCGACGCCACGATCCGGCTGGTGGATTCGGCGCAATACCAGTCCAGACAGGCAACGTTCGATTTCGATCTGCTGTCGGCCGCCTTCTCGTTCAGCGCAACGCCGACCCGAGACGACATCGAAGCCTTCTTCCATTCCCGCACCGCCAACCTCCCAGGATCTCGTAACCTGCCGGGCATTTCGAACCCGGCGATCGACGCATTGATCGACATGGTAGGGGCTGCGAAGAACCGCGAAGACCTGAACGTGGCGATGCGCGCGCTCGACCGGGTCTTGCGCGCGCGGTGCGATTGGATTCCAAGTTGGTTTCTGGCGAATCACCGAAGCGCCTATTGGGATATGTTCGGCTTTCCCGAGCAGAAGCCCGATTTCGGCTTTCCGGTCGAGGCGCTGTGGTGGGTCGATAAGGGCAAGGCGACGAAAATTGGCAAAGGCTGAGATCCAACGAGGGCAGGAAGCCTGATGGGCGCCTATATCCTGCGCCGCATCCTTTTGATGATCCCGACGCTGTTCGGCATCATGGCAATCTCCTTCGCCGTCATCCAGTTCGCACCTGGCGGCCCGGTCGAGCAGGTCATCGCCAAGCTGACCAACCAGGGCGGCAGCGACCGCCTCGGCGGCGGTGGCGGCGATGCGGGCGGCTCCAACCTCGACGTCGCCGGCGACGTCAGCTCGAAATATCGCGGCGCGCAGGGGCTCGATCCGGAATTCATCAAGAAGCTGGAGAAGCAGTTCGGCTTCGACAAGCCGCCGCTCGAGCGCTTCGGCATGATGCTGTGGAATTATGCCCGCTTCGATTTCGGCAACAGCTACTTCCGCGACATCTCGGTGCTCGACCTGATCCTGGAAAAAATGCCAGTGTCGATCTCGATCGGGCTCTGGATCACGCTCCTGTCCTACATGATCTCGATCCCGCTCGGCATCCGCAAGGCGGTGAAGGACGGCACACCTTTCGACATCTGGACCAGCGGTGTCGTCATCGTCGGCTATGCCATTCCAGGCTTCCTGTTCGGCATCATGCTGATGGTGCTGTTTGCGGGCGGCTCGTTCTGGGATTGGTTCCCGTTGCGCGGCCTGACCTCGGACAATTGGGACCAGTTGTCCTGGTGGGGCAAGATCGTCGACTATTTCTGGCACATGACCCTGCCGCTGACGGCGCTGGTGCTGTCGGCTTTCGCCACGACGACGCTGCTGACCAAGAACTCGTTCCTGGAAGAAATCCGCAAGCAGTATGTGGTGACCGCACGCGCCAAGGGCCTTTCGGAACGGCAGGTGCTCTACGGCCACGTCTTCCGCAACGCCATGCTGATCGTCATTGCCGGCTTCCCCGGCGCCTTCATCTCGGCCTTCTTCACCGGCTCGCTCCTGATCGAGAACATCTTCTCGCTCGACGGCCTCGGCCTGCTCGGCTTCCGGTCGGTGGTCGAGCGCGACTATCCGGTGGTGTTCGCCAACCTCTACATCTTCTCGCTGCTGGGGCTGTTCATCGGATTGCTGTCCGACCTCATCTACACCTGGGTCGATCCGCGCATCGATTTCGAGCGGAGAGACGTCTGATGTCGGAGGCAAGCGTTACCGCCGGCGTGGTGCCGGAGCGGATGCCACGGCCTTTTCTGTCGCCGCTCAACAAGCGCCGCCTGCAGAATTTCAAGGCCAACAAGCGCGGCTACTGGTCGCTGTGGATATTCCTCGTCCTGTTCGTGCTGTCGCTGTTTTCCGAATTCATCGCCAACGACAAGCCGATCGTCGCCTCCTACAAGGGCGAGATCCTGTTTCCGGTGCTGGTCGCCTATCCCGAGGAAAAGTTCGGCGGCTTCTATGCCGTCACCGACTACCGCGACCCGGTCATCCAGGACGAGATCAACGCCCATGGCTGGATGATCTGGCCGCCGGTGCGCTACTCCTACCAGACCGTCAACAACGCCATTCCCGAAGCGGCACCCGCCAAGCCGTCATGGGAATATGACGCCAAGACGCGCTGCAACCAGTATCCGCAGGGCGCTGCCGATCCGGCCTGCATCGTCGGCAACTGGAACTGGCTGGGCACCGACGACCAGGCGCGCGACGTGCTGGCACGGGTTATCTACGGCTTTCGCATCTCGGTGCTGTTCGGCCTGATCCTGACCGCCGGCTCGGCTCTGATCGGTGTCGGCGCCGGCGCCTTGCAGGGCTATTTCGGCGGCTGGACGGATCTCCTGTTCCAGCGCTTCATCGAAATCTGGTCGGCTATCCCGGTGCTCTATCTCCTGCTCATCGTCGCCGCCATCCTGCCGCCGGGCTTCTTCATCCTGCTCGGGCTGATGCTGCTGTTTTCCTGGGTGGCGCTGGTCGGCGTGGTGCGGGCCGAATTCCTCCGCGCCCGCAACTTCGAATATGTCAACGCGGCTCGCGCGCTCGGCGTGCCCAACCGCACCATCATGTTCCGGCATTTGCTGCCCAACGCCATGGTGGCGACACTGACCTTCCTGCCGTTCCTGCTCTCAGGCTCGATCTCGACGCTGACCTCGCTCGACTACCTCGGCTTCGGCCTGCCGCCGGGCTCGGCGTCGCTGGGCGAACTGCTCAAGCAGGCGCAGCGCAACCTCAATGCGCCGTGGCTCGGCATTTCCGGCTTCGTCGTCATCTCGCTGATGCTGTCGCTGCTGGTCTTCGTCGGCGAGGCGACGCGCGACGCCTTCGATCCGCGCAAGACGTTCAGATGAGCGAAGCCCCCTTGCTCCGCGTCCAGGACCTCAGCGTCGCCTTCGGCCAGGGCGGCGGCCAGTCGATGGCGGTCGACCACATCTCGTTCGACATCGCCAAGGGCGAGACGGTGGCGCTGGTAGGCGAATCCGGCTCCGGCAAGTCGGTGTCGGCGCTGTCGGTGCTGAAGCTGCTGCCCTATCCCAGCGCCAGCCATCCCTCGGGAAAGATCCTGTTCCAGGGCACCGACCTCCTGGCCATGAACGAGAAACAGTTGCGCCAGGTGCGCGGCAACAAGATCACCATGATCTTCCAGGAGCCGATGACCTCGCTCAATCCGCTGCACACGATCGAGCAGCAGATCGTCGAGATCCTGAAGCTGCACCAGGGCATGGCCGACCGTCCGGCCAAGGCGCGCACGCTGGCCCTGCTCAACGAGGTCGGCATCCGCGATCCGCAGAAGCGGCTCGACGCCTACCCGCACCAGCTGTCGGGCGGCCAGCGCCAGCGCGTCATGATCGCCATGGCGCTGGCCAACGAGCCGGAACTGCTGATCGCCGACGAGCCGACGACGGCGCTCGACGTCACCGTGCAGGCGCAGATCCTCGAACTGCTCGCCGGCCTGAAGAGCCGCAAGGGCATGTCGATGCTGTTCATCACCCATGATCTCGGCATCGTGCGCAAGATCGCCGACCGGGTCTGCGTGATGACCAAGGGCAAGATCGTCGAGACCGGACCGACCAAGGACATCTTCGCCAACCCGCAGCACCCCTATACGCGTCACCTTCTGGCCGCCGAGCCGAAGGGCAAGCCGCCGGCCGCCAATGCCGACGCCAAGCCGGTCATGACCGGCAAGGACATCAAGGTCTGGTTCCCGATCAAGCAAGGCTTCTTCCGGCGCACCGTCGACCATGTGAAGGCGGTCGACGGCATCGATGTCACCGTGCGCGCCGGCCAGACGTTGGGCGTGGTCGGTGAATCCGGCTCCGGCAAGACGACGCTCGGCCTGGCGCTGGCGCGCATGATCTCGTCGACGGGAACCATCCAGTTCAACGGGCGCGACATCAATCAGCTCACCTTCAACGCCATGCGGCCGCTCAGGCGCGAATTGCAGATCGTCTTCCAGGATCCGTTCGGTTCCCTCAGCCCGCGCATGTCGATCGCCGAGATCATCGAGGAAGGCCTGAAGATCCACGAGCCGAAGCTGTCGCCCGACGAGCGTGACGACAAGGTGGCCGCCGTGCTGAAGGAGGTCGGGCTCGATCCGGCGACCCGCAACCGCTATCCGCACGAATTCTCCGGCGGCCAGCGCCAGCGCGTCGCCATCGCGCGCGCCATGGTGCTCAACCCGCGCTTCGTCATGCTGGACGAGCCGACATCGGCGCTCGACATGAGCGTGCAGGCGCAGGTCGTCGACCTGCTGCGCAGCCTGCAGGCCAAGCACGACCTCGCCTATCTCTTCATCAGCCACGACCTCAAGGTCATCCGGGCGCTGGCCAACGACGTCATCGTCATGCGCAACGGCCAGATCGTCGAAGCCGGCCCTTCCGAACAGATTTTTGGAAATCCGCAAACCGACTATACTCGGGCGCTGATCGCGGCGGCCTTCAAGATAGAGACCGCTCCGGTCGGGATTGTCAGCCAGTGACTGCATAGAGAGAGACTGAAAGACCGCGATGGAAAAAGGCCGCATCCTGCTTGCCGTTACCGGCTTTCATCCACAGCGCTGGCGCGACCTGTTGTCGGCCGAGCGCGAGGTGGTGCTGGAGCCGGACGGCGCCAAGGATCCATCGATCACCTATGCGGTGGTGTGGAAGCAGAGGCCCAACCTGTTGTCGTCGCTGCCCAATCTGCGCGCCATCTTCTCGATCGGCGCCGGCGTCGACCATGTCTTCGCCGACCCCGGCCTGCCCGACGTGCCTGTCGTCAGGGTCGTCGCCGACAACCTTACCCAGCACATGACCGAATATGTCGTCTGGCGGGTGCTCGATCATCATCGCCAGGGCATGCTCTACCGTTCGCAGCAGCAGAAGAAGATCTGGCACGAGCCGCAGCAGAGGGCGGCTAGCGACATTTCCGTCGGCATCATGGGGCTCGGCAATCTCGGCCGCGCCGCGGCCTCGGTGCTCTTGTCGCTCGGTTTCGCGGTCAATGGCTGGTCGCGCACCGACCGGCCGATGGCGGGCGTGGCGACCTATTGCGGCGAGGCCGGATTGATCCCCTTCCTCAAGGCGACCGATATACTGGTGGTGCTGTTGCCGCTGACGCCGGACACGCAAGGCATCATCAACTACGGCGTGCTGAAGGAACTGCGGAAACGCAACGGTCTCGGCGGCTCGGTGCTGATCAATGCCGGACGCGGCCGCCTGCAGAAGGACGCCGACATCGCGCGGGCGCTGGACGACGGCACGCTGAAGGAAGCGAGCCTCGACGTGTTCGAGGTCGAACCGCTGCCGAAAACCAGTCCGCTGTGGAAACACCCAAAGGTGTTCGTGACACCGCACGCCGCGGCAACCTCGGACCCGGTCCACCTGGCGCCGATCATGCTGCGCCAGATGGACGCCTTCGAGCGCGGCGAAAAGCTCGATAACCTGGTGGACCGCAAGGCGGGGTATTAGGCGGGGACCGTCCTCATCTGGCCAGATCCCACTTGCGGAAGCATTGCTTGATCGCCTTGATGGAAGACAACTGCAACTTTGGCAGGTCTGTCTGTTCGAACAACGCCTGGTAGCGTTCGCGGTTTTTCGGCGTGGTCACGGCGATATGGCGGATCATGTCCCATTTGACGCTGTCGCGCCCGCCCTGCAGGGCACCGCGCCTCTCCTTCTCGAACAGTGTTCGCCTGAAATAACGCAGCAGGCTTGCCGGCGTGGAGATATCCAGCAGGATCAGTCCCGTCGCCCGCTGAAAGCGTTGCGGCATGCAGATCGAGTAATTTCCGTCCATCACCCAGCGTTCGCCGGCAATCGCGGCGTCATGCAAGGCGATGAATTCGGCCTTTGGACGCGGTTCCCAGTCGGTGTCGGGCAGATGATGAAGCAGGTCAAGATGAACGGGCTCCAGGCCACGCTTGCGGGCAATCGCGTCGGCCAGGGTCGACTTGCCGCTGTTGGACGGTCCCAGGACGCATATGCGGTCTCCAAGGTCCGAGAGTTTCATCCGATGACACCCTTGCGAAGCCGCGGCCTACTGCTTGCGATTAGCTGGGCAGGGCGAACTTCTTCTGCTTGTCCGGCTTGCCGCAGTCGCGGCGCTCGATCGACCGGTTCATGGCATCGATCTCGCCGGATGCCTTGTCGCTGTCGCGCTTGGCTTTGGAACGCATGTCGGGCGTGAACGGGCCGAAGCCCATTGCGGGGTTGTAAAAGGTCGGTTTTGCCGTCGTGGGAAGGTTGTATTGCTGCGCCAAGCCATTGCGCCGCGCCAGCAATTGATCGCACGGCACGCTGTCATACTGCAGGGAGGACTCTATGTTGGCGTCCTGCCGCTCGGACATCGAATTGCCCACGCAGCCGGCCGTTGCCAGGCAAGACGCCAAGATCATCATGTTCCAGCGCATCTGAAATGCTCCTCCTGATATCCCGCCTGATGCGACCAGATCGCAAATATCAGTCGCGCACGCAAATCAGACTTTTTCGCAGCCGCACACACGAGAGCAGGATCACCACACCAAGATTGTGCAGCTCAGGCGGCGTAAGCCTTCCCTGCCACAACGGCCAGCCCTTTGACAGGCTCATGGCGGTCCAGCCGGATGGTCGTCGACTCCAGCGCCAGGACCGAAAGCCCGTTGGCCTCGAGCGTGCGCCTGACATAGGCTTGCGAATGGGCGTAGCGCCGCGACGGCTGCAGCGCGAAGTCGCCGGCCTCCGCCATGGTTTCGACGGAGAAGGCAAACAGGCCGCCGCCGGCAAGCAGGCCCGCGACCGTCTCCACCAGAGCTTCGAGCCGACCGACATAGATGAGCACATCGGCCGACGTCACCAGATCGGCCTTGTCACCTGAATAGGAAAATGCCTGCAGATCCGCCTTCACCAGCGCGTCATAGATGCCTTTTGCCCGCGCCTTCCTCAGCATCGCGGCGGAAATGTCGAACCCTTCCAGCCGGTCGACGATCGGCCTCAGCCGCTCGCCCATCAGCCCGGTGCCGCAGCCGAGATCGAGCGCCAGGCGGAAGCGACCCGGCCTTGCCTTGCGAATCTGTCGGTCAAGAAACTCGGGCAGCCGGTAGCCGAGCTTGTCGACCAGTGCCGTGTCGAAGGTTTCGGCATAATGGTCGAACAGCGTTTCGACAAAGGCACTCGGCGGCGCCGGGGCCGCAGGACGCTTGCCGATCAGCTGCAGCTTGAGGGATGCGCCCTGCCGGTCCGCCGGATCGAGCTTCAGCGACGTCGCCCATGCCTGCGCGGCCAGGTCGGCCCGGCCGGAGGTCTGCTGCATCTCACCGAGGCGAAACCAGCCCATCGCCCATCGCGGTGCCAGTTCCAGCGCGCCGAGCAGCAGTTCGGCCGCCTGGGCGTGATCGCCGGAGGCAAAGAGCATTTCGGCATAATCGGCACGGCGATCAGCGTTCAAATCGCCCGACGAGGTCTGAAGCGGCTTCATGATGATGGGTTCCGCCGGCAGAACCGCCAGCCATCGCCTCTGTAGAGCAAACAAGAGCCGAATTGAACTGGCCAGTCATGTTTTGACGGGGAGTCAGCAGTCTCCGGCAACAGGCTTCCCGTGGCGGAATTATATCATATCTTGGGGCGATGCGCGCCAGCGACCTGCTTCAACCCCGGCCCGAGGGCCTTTACTGCCCGCCGGGCGATTTCTTCATCGATCCGGTGCGGCCGGTGAACCGGGCACTGATCACGCACGGCCATTCCGACCATGCACGCTCCGGCCACCGCTCGGTGCTGGCGACGCAGCAGACGCTCGACATCATGGGCCTGCGCTATGGCGAGGATTTTGCCGGAACGACGCAAGCGGCGCGGTTTGGCGAGACGATCGTCCTCAATGGCGTCGACGTCAGCTTCCATCCGGCCGGCCATGTGCTGGGTTCGGCGCAGATATGCGTAGACCACCAGGGCACGCGCATCGTCGCCTCCGGCGACTACAAGCGGCAGAAGGATGCGACCTGCGCGCCGTTCGAGCCGATCCGCTGCGACGTGTTCATCACCGAGGCGACTTTCGGCCTGCCGGTGTTTCGCCATCCGCCCGATACGGAGGAGATCGCCCGCCTGCTGAAATCGGCCGCGCAATTCCCGGAGCGCACGCATCTGGTCGGCGCCTATGCGCTGGGCAAGGCGCAGCGGGTGATGCGGCTGCTGCGCGACGCCGGCTACGACAAGCCGCTCTACATCCATGGCGCGCTGGCCAAGCTCAGCGACTATTATCAGAGCCAGGGCATCGAGCTGGGGATACTCGAACCGGCGACGGTGGAAGACGGCAAGGGGGATTTTGCCGGCGCCATCGTGGTCGGCCCGCCGGCGGCTTTCGCCGACCGCTGGGCGCGGCGTTTTCCCGATCCGATCTCATGCTTCGCGTCAGGCTGGATGCGCATCCGCCAGCGCGCCAAGCAAGGTGGCGTCGAGCTGCCGCTGATCATCTCGGACCATGCCGACTGGGACGAGCTCACCGCCACCATCAAGGAGACCGGCGCCGAGGAAATCTGGGTCACCCATGGCCGCGAGGAAGCGCTGGTGCGCTGGTGCGAGCTGGAAGGCATCGCCGCGAGACCGCTGCATCTGGTGGGGTATGAGGACGAGGGCGATTGATGTTAGTTGCTGATCAACTAATCGCCGGCGTCGCGATCCTTCACACCCCCCTCTGGCCTGCCGGCCATCTCCCCCGCAAGGGGGGAGATCGGATGTCACCACCGCTTTCGCCAATCGCCAACGGCGCAAGGAAAGTGCCGGCATCGAAGCTGCCAATCTCCTCCCTTGCGGGGGAGATGTCCGGCAGGACAGAGGGGGGTGTGCCGAAGCGCCATGCTCGCCCAGTGTCACCATGAACCGCTTCGCCGAGCTTCTCGACCGCCTGGTGCTGACGCCGTCGCGCAATGGCAAGCTGACCTTGCTGACCGACTATTTCCGCAGCGTCGAGGACCCGGACCGCGGCCTGGCGCTGGCCGCCATCACCGGCGACCTCAACATAGCGGCGATCAAGCCGGCAATGCTGCGCACCCTGGTCACGGAACGCATGGACCCCGTGCTGTTCGGCTATTCCTATGACTATGTCGGCGATCTCGCCGAAACGGTGTCGCTGGTCTGGCCGCAGACACCGGGGCACATCCCGAACCGCGAGCCGACGCTTGGCGAGGTCGTGGCGAAACTGCAGGCGGCGAGCCGCTCCGACGGCCCGAAGATACTGGCGGGGCTGCTCGACAGCGCCGGCATCTCGGCGCGCTTCGCCATCATCAAGCTGGTCACCGGCGGCCTGCGCATCGGTGTGTCGGCGCGGCTCGCCAAACAGGCGCTGGCGGATTTCGGCAAGGTCGATATCGCCGAGATCGAGGAGCTCTGGCACGGATTGTCGCCGCCTTACACGGCGCTGTTCGCCTGGCTGGAGGGCAAGGCCGACAAACCGCGCAACACCGCGTTGGCGCTGTTCCGCCCGGTGATGCTGTCGAACCCGATCGGCGACGGCGATCTCGAAAAGCTTGATCCGGCTGACTATGCGGCCGAATGGAAATGGGACGGCATCCGCGTCCAGGCGGTGGCCGAAGGCGGCGTCCGCCGGCTCTATTCGCGCACCGGCGACGATGTCTCCGGCGCCTTTCCCGACCTTGCCGACGCCATGAATTTTTCGGCGACACTCGACGGCGAGCTGCTGGTCGGCGATCCCAGAGAGGCGACAGGAACCTTTTCGGACCTGCAGCAGCGGCTGAACCGCAAGACGGTGACCCCGAAGATGCAGCAGCAATACCCGGCCTTCATGCGCTGCTACGACCTGCTGCAGATCGGCGGCGAGGATCTGCGCGGATTGTCTTTCCGCGAACGGCGCACCCGCCTCGAAGCCTTCATGGGAACGCTCGACCCGAGCCGCTTCGATCTGTCGCCCTTCGTCGACTTCACCGACTGGCAGGCGCTGGAGAACCTGCGCCGGGCGCCGCCGCACCCGATCATCGAAGGGGTGATGCTCAAGCGCTGGGATTCGGCCTATGTCGCCGGCCGGCCGAAAGGCCCATGGTTCAAATGGAAGCGCGACCCGCACACGGTGGACGCGGTGCTGATGTATGCCCAGCGCGGCCATGGCAAGCGGTCGAGCTTCTACTCGGACTACACGTTCGGCGTCTGGTCCGGAACCGAGGGCGAGGAGGAACTGGTGCCGGTCGGCAAGGCCTATTTCGGCTTTACCGACGAGGAGCTGAGGCAGATCGACAAATATGTCCGCGACAACACGGTCGAGCGTTTCGGGCCGGTGCGTTCGGTGCGGGCCGACCGCGACAATGGGCTGGTGCTGGAAGTCGCCTTCGAAGGGCTCAACCGCTCGACCCGGCACAAATCCGGCGTCGCCATGCGCTTTCCCCGCATTTCGCGGCTGCGCTGGGACAAGCCGGCCAACGAGGCCGACCGAATCGAGACGCTGCAGGCACTGCTCGACCGATAGATCACTTTACGGCAGAAGCCTCCGTTCAGGGCTCGATCGACACGCGGATCTCGTAGATATCGACCGCCTTGCCCTGCTTGTCGAAATCGGAATTGATGGCGATGGTTCCGGCCGAGCCTGGACGCTTGTCGGGGAATTTCACGTCGAACAGATATTCGTTGCGCTGCTGGCCGACCGCGTAGCGCTTGCGGCCGCAGTCGCCAAGCTCGCCGAAATTGCAGTCGACGGAGATCTGCGTGTCCTTGCCGTCCTCGGCGCGGGCGAGGATGTCGAACACGGCGTGCTTGCCGGCGAGTTTCTCCAGCACGCCTTGCCCGACGTCGAAGGCAACCGCCGAACCGGAGGCGCCGGACTGGATGCGCAGGAACGGCCCGCTGTCGTCCTTCATCACCTCGGCCTTGGCGTCCGAGGGAGCGGCGACATGCGTCGGGTCGGTCGGCGAGAAAACATTGATCCAGTCGCGCGACTGGTCCGCGGACCCCGGCTTTGCGGGTGCGTTGGCGCCATCGGCCGGGGTGAAATCATCGTCCTCGACCGTTGGCGGCGCTTCAGGTGGCGCCGTATCGAGCTGCGCCGCCGTCTTGAACACGCCGGTCTGCATGGCGAAAAACAAGCCGATGCCTACGGCCGCAAGCACGGTCACGGTGAGGAAGATGGCGGTCAGCGGCAGGCGGCGTCCGCGAATGCGCCGCTCGTCGCGGTCGGGCGCCACTTCCGTCGCGGCACCGGACGTGGCGGGGGCGGACATGTCGATAGCCGGCGCACCGGGGAGCGTCGCGTCCGGCATGATGTCGGGAACGACCGGCAGCACGCGCGAGCGCGGCGCGTCGGACGCGGGCTGCGCAGGGCTGTCGACGGCGGCAGCGGGCGATGGCGACTTGTCGCCGATCTCGATCGCGGGCGCCGCACCGGGCGCGGGCTCGGCCGCCGGTGCGTCGACCTCCAGGCCAACATCCGGCACCGCCGGCAGGAACTCGGATTCGATTTCGGTGATTGTCGCCTGGATCGACTTGCGGCGCTTGATGGCCATTTCCACGGTCACGCCGGGATTGGCCTGGAGCGCACGGTCAAGCGCGGCAAAGGCCGACCGGTAGACCCGCTCGCGGAACGCGCGGTCCTCGGCATTGCCCTTTTCCAAGGCGTTCCGGATCGCTTTTTCGATCGCGTCCAAGCGAAATCCCTCTGCAAATCGCCTAACCTGGCGTGATGGTTAGCCGCAGGCGACCAATCAATCAACGGGCGGGCAGCCGCATTCTGCCTCGACGGGCTGTCGAAAGTCCATCTTCGCGATATTCCGGCAAACAAA
Source organism: Mesorhizobium sp. B1-1-7 (assembly GCF_006442705.1). Classification (NCBI taxonomy): domain Bacteria; kingdom Pseudomonadati; phylum Pseudomonadota; class Alphaproteobacteria; order Hyphomicrobiales; family Phyllobacteriaceae; genus Mesorhizobium; species Mesorhizobium sp. B1-1-7. The sequence continues at coordinate 158,423 of NZ_VFWQ01000002.1, forward strand.
ATCGGAATATCGCGGCGATTTTCACGCTTGGGGACGCGTGAACCCGGTTTTCATCGCAATGGACGCTCCTCAATGATTTGCCAAGTCGCATCTTGAATTCGCGGCCGGTTGCGTCTATCACCCAGCCCATCTTGGATGGCTTCGGCCTCCCGGGCCGCTTTAGCTCAGTTGGTAGAGCACCGCATTCGTAATGCGGGGGTCGCGTGTTCGAGTCACGCAAGCGGCACCAGTTACGCTCCGCTCATGTCGTCCTGCCACGTGCCGTAACCAGCGCCTTCGTCACTGCCTGTGCAGTGGATCGAGACGCCGGCAACCCACATCCGCCATTGTCGCGACTCGGGTTTGGTGGGAAACTCCCAGACGTCAGCATGGGAGGTCGAAAATGCCCAACACTTTCAAGACCGGAGACGTCGTCAAGCTGAAGTCGGGAGGCCCGAAGATGACAGTCAGCGACGGTGCCGCTTCCGGCGTGTATCTGTGCCATTGGTTCAACAAGGAAGGCGACGTCTGGACACCCCAACATGCGGGTTTCAAATCGGACCAGTTGGTGGCCGCCGACCAATCGACATAATTCCTGTCCAGGGGCCGGATCAGGGGCATTCCCACGGCTCTCGGAACCAGCGCTGTCGCGATGTCGCGGACAATCGGCATGATCGGCGCAGAGCGACCGACGGATTTCCGCCGTCGCGGCGTTTAACGGTTGAAGCGTGACCTCGGCACAGGCCGTGGCCAACGCGCCAACCGGAGATGCCGACCATGATACGCAGTTCGATCCTTGTCGCTGCCTTGAGCCTGCTGACCGTGGCCGCCTTCGCCCAGACGGCGACGCAGCCCCCAGCCGACGCGCCCCCAACCACCACGCCGCCTGCCGCCACGCCGCCGGCTGCCGCCCCCGCCGCGCCGAAGGCCAAGCCCGACCTCACCCTGGCCAAGTTCCAGAAGCGGCGGGAGAAGGCGATCATGGCCGCCGACACGGACGGCGACGGCAAGATCAGCCAGCCAGAGTGGGGAGCCTTTCAGGCCAAGCACAACGGCAAGGGCGATCCCGCCAAATCCTTCGCGCGCATCGATTCGAACCATGACGGCTTCATCGATCGCGCCGAACTCGATGCCTTCTTCGCCAAGCGCTTCGCCAAGCTGGACAAGAATGGCGATGGCGTTCTGACGGCCGACGAGAGGCCAGGTCACAAATCCGCTCCCAAGCCGGAGCAATGACCAAGAGGCCATGAAGCGTGATGAATATCGGGAGCGCGCCAGCCGATGAGCGCCGATCCGGACGAGGAGTTGGTTCGTCGGGTCGGTGCTGGCGATCCCGCGGCGGTGCAGACGCTCGTCGCGCGCAAGCTGCCGCGCATACTGTCGCTGGCCGCGCGCATGCTGGGCGACGCGGCGGAGGCCGAGGATGTCGCGCAGGAAACCTTCGTGCGCATCTGGCGCCACGCATCGAGCTGGCGGCGCGGCAATGCACGCTTCGACACCTGGATCCACCGGGTGACGCTCAACCTGTGCTACGACCGGCTGCGCCGGCGCCGCGAATGGGTGACCGACGATGTGCCGGACGTGGCCGACCCGGCGCCGCTTCCCGACGCCCATCCGCGGGAAGACGCGTTTCGCGTCGAGCAGGCCCTGCAGGCGATCGCGCCGCGCCAGCGCGAGGCGATCGTCCTGGTCTACTATCAGGAGATGTCGAACATGGAGGCGGCCGCGACCCTGGAGATCAGCGTCGATGCCTTGGAAAGCCTGCTTTCGCGCGGCCGGCGGGCTTTGCAGATGATCCTGGCCAGGGATGGTGTCCATGACTGAGAAGGGCATGACTGAGAAAGGCATAACCAAGACACGCACGACCACGAACGCGCGGCTTCTGTCGCAGCTTGCCGGGCGGGCACCGGTTTCCATCGGGGCACGCGGCACCTTTGGGCAAGGGGAAAATAGATGACCGAAGAGAACAGTCGGGCGATGGACGCCAAACGCTTCGCGGCACTGGCCGCGGCCTATGGCAGCGACTTGCGCCGATGGCCGCAAACCGAACGCGAGGCGGCGACCGCATTCGCTTCAAGCGAGGCGGGCCAGGCTATTTCGGGGCACGCCGGCAGGCTCGATGCCCTGCTCGACCGCTACAGCGTCCCGCACCCAGGCAAGGCACTGCACGACGCCATCCTGCGGACTGCCGGCCAACATCTCACCCGGCGTCGGCGCCAGCGGTTTTGGTGGGTGGGGATGGGACTTGCGGGCATCGGTCTTGCCGGCGCCGTCGCGGGGCTGGCCCTGGTGACCGTCGTCACGCCGGAGGTTCAGCCCGACCACTATGTACTCGATGCCAACGCGACGGCGTTCGGCGATGCCGGGCCCGACGACACGATCGAGGAAGACCTATGAGCACAGGCCGCAATTTCCTCATCGCGTCGGTGGTGCTGAATGTCTTCCTGGCCGGCGCGCTTGCCGGCGGAGCCGTCTGGATAAGAAGCGGCAAGCCGGCCCAGGGCTATTCGCTGGAAGCGGCCGGCGGCCGGCTTCCCGATCAGGAGCGCATGCTGTTCCGCAAGGCACTGCGTGAAGTCCGCCGCGAGTCGCGCGACATCATCCTCGACGGCCAGCAGGCGAGGCGCGAGGCGGCGGACCTGTTGCGGCAGCCCGTCCTCGACACCGCGGCTTTGTCGGCAGCACTGGAGCGCGCCCGCAATGCCGACATCACCGTGCGCACGCGGCTGGAGCAGCGCATCATCGAATTCGCGGCGGCAGGCTCCGCCGATGAGCGCAGCGTGCTGGCCGAAGGGCTGACAAGACGCGCCGGGCAGCAACCATCCGCCACGCCAAAAAAATCGCCGTAACGACCGACGGAAAATGCCGAAGCCGCCGTTTAACGAAGCGAAGGGCGGGATCTGCCGACCCCGCGTGGTGCGGGCAGATTCTCAACTTTGGGACCATTCGGAGTACGATCATGAACCAACTGAGAAAATACGCCATCACCGCCGCCCTTGCCGTGACCGGAACGGTCGCGACGGTTGCGGCATCCTCGGCAATGCCAATTGTGTCGCTTGCCCAGCCAGCCGCGCTGGTCGAGCACGTCGCCTGGGGTTGCGGACCCGGCTGGCATCCCAATCCCTGGGGTCGCTGCGTCCCCAATCGCGTGGTGGTCTACCCGCGCTATCGCTACTGGCATGGACCGGCCTACTACGGCTGGCATCCGCACCGCCACTGGCACCGCTGGCATCGCTGGTAGGAGCCTCGGGGCCGGCCAGCCGCGTCGGCCCCTAGTTGAACAGCATGAAACGGCTCGAACGGGCTCTCGCGCCTCGCGCGCGAACCCAAGCAATGGAGAGCTGACTTGGCTATCCCGGCCTCCAATTCCCCGCCAGATCCAGTCCCAGATCCAGTCCTCGTCGTGTTCAACCGTTTCGGGCTAGGGGCAAGGCCCGGCGACCGCGACAGGATTGCCGGCGACCCGCGCGGCTACCTGAAGGCGGAACTGCGGCAGCCCGACATCGCCATGATTTCACTTGACGATCCAGCCTATCCGAACCTGCCGGGCAGCACGTCAGCCATCCAGGCCAGCATGGCGGCAAATTTCCAGCGCAAGCTCGACCGCGAGCGTATGGCTGCCGCCGTGGGGCAACCGGCGACGGCGAACGCCCAAAACATGCCGGCCCAGAACATGCGCGCCCAGACCACGCCGGCTCCGATTATGCCTGCCCCACCCGTACCGCCTCCCGCAGCTCCGACCAAACCCGTACCGCCGGTCGAGGCCACGCTGTTTCGGGCCGAAGCACAGGCGCGCTTCGACAAGGCGCTGCGGGCGCAAGGCGGCTTTGTCGAACGCCTGGTCTATTTCTGGTCGAACCATTTCTGTGTCTCCGTGGCGAAAGACAACATCGTGCGGGCGAGCGCCGGTGCCTTCGAACGGGAAGCGATCAGGCCCTTCGTGCTCGGCCGCTTCGCCGACATGCTGATGGCGGTGGAGCGGCATCCGGCGATGCTGTTCTATCTCGACAACCAGCAATCGATCGGCCCGGACTCCCGTGCCGGCAAGAACCGAAAGCGCGGCCTCAACGAGAACCTCGCCCGTGAAACCCTGGAACTGCATACGCTCGGCGTCGGCAGCGGCTATACCCAAGCCGACGTCACCAGCTTCGCCCGCATCCTGACCGGCTGGACGATGGCCGGACGGGAAGGACGGCTGGGCGAACCCGGCAGTTCCGTCTTCAATGCCAATGCGCATGAGCCGGGCGACGCGGTGCTGCTCGGCAAGACCTATCCGGCCGGCGGCATGGGCCAGGCCGAGGCCGCGCTCGACGATATCGCCCGCCATCCGGCGACGGCACGGCACATCGCCACGAAGTTCGCCCGCCATTTCATATCGGACGACCCGCCAGCGGCGGCGGTCGCGCGCCTCGCCAAGGTTTTCGCCAAGAGCGACGGCAATCTCAGGGCGTTGGCGGCGGCGCTCATCGACATGCCGGAGGCCTGGTCGACGCCATTGGCCAAGATGCGCTCGCCAGTCGACTATGTCGCCGCCATCCGAAGAGCGGCCGGCCCGGGTCCGAACGATCCCGGCCAGTCGCTCGCCTGGCTCAACGCGCTGGGCGAGCCGCTCTGGCAGCCGCCGGGACCGAATGGGTTTTCCGACCTGACCGCCAGCTGGGCGTCGGCGGAAGGCATGAAGGTCCGCCTCGATATCGCCTGGCAGGCGGCCCGGCAGGCCAGAGATATCGGCAATCCCAGCGACATGCTCGACGCCGTCATCGGTCCCTCCGCGTCACCGGAGACGCGGCAAGCGGTGGCCCGCGCCGAGTCCAAGCAACAAGGCCTGGCGCTGCTCATGATGGCGTCGGAATTCCAGCGACGATAGCGCGAGCGAAGATCGTTTTGGTGCGGACAATTCCCATGGAGATGATGCCATGAGCCTGCTGTGTGAGGTCCCCAACCCTTCGCGCCGCGCCATGCTGATGACCGGCGGCGCGCTGTTTGCCTGGGCCTACCTGCCCCGCTTCGCGCGTGCCGCCGACAATCGCGACCCGCGCCTGATCGTCATCGTCCTGCGAGGCGCACTCGACGGCCTCTCGGCGGTCGGTCCTGTGGGCGATCCGGACTATGCCGGCCTGCACGGTGACATCGCCTTATCGCTCGCCGGCCCGCACGCGGCGCTGCCGCTCGACGGTTTCTTCGCGGTCAATCCGGCGATGCCGGTATTCGCCAGGCTGTTCAAGGACGGCCAGGCAGCGGTGGTGCATGCGGCAGCGACAGGCTATCGCGAGCGCTCGCATTTCGATGGCCAGGATGTGCTGGAAAGCGGCTTTGCTGGCCCCGGCCATGTCGCCACCGGCTGGCTCAACCGGGCGCTCGAGAGCCTGCCGGCGGGCGATCGTGTGGCGACGCTTGGCGGTCTGGCCGTCGGCCCGTCGACACCGTTGGTGATCCGCGGCGCAGCCCCTGTGCTCGGCTGGGCGCCGCAATCGCTGCCGGCGCCGGCCGGCGACCTCGCGGCACGGGTTCTCGATCTCTATCAGCATCGCGACCCGGTGCTGGCGGTGGCGCTGCGAAATGGGCTCGACACTGACAAGATGGCGCTCGACGACCAGATGGGAGCGAAGGCGATGAAGCCTAAAGGCGGCCTCGACAGCGCCGCCGGCATGCGGCAGGCGGCACAAGGCTCCGCCAGGCTGATCGCGGCCGATGACGGGCCGCGCGTCGCGGCACTGGCCTTCGACGGCTGGGACACGCATGTCAACGAGGGCGGCGCGACCGGCCGGCTCGCCACTTTGCTCGGTGGCCTCGACGGCGCCTTCGAGGAATTCGAAAAGGGCCTCGGCGAACGCTGGAAGGACACCGCGATCGTCGCCATCACCGAGTTCGGGCGCACGGCGCAGATCAACGGCACGGTCGGCACCGACCACGGCACCGGCACCGTGGTGCTGTTGGCCGGAGGCGCGATCAAGGGCGGCCGCGTCATCGCCGACTGGCCCGGATTGAAGCCGGCTCAGCTCTTCGAGCAACGCGACCTGGCGCCGACCAGCGACGTCAGGGCGGTGCTGAAGGGCCTGCTCGCCGACCAGTTCGGCCTTTCCGCCGCGATACTTGGCGACAAGGTGTTTCCGGAGTCCGCCGCGGTGAAGCCGATGCGGGATCTCATCGCCTGAAGCGGGTGCCGCTCCCGAAACCCTGCCACCCAGGATTAAGGTTAAATTCACTATACATTTGTTCTTCCCGCGCAAATATTCGAAGAGTTTCCCAAACCATGCTGAGGCATATCGATGGGAAAATCTGTGGTTCAGCTTCAACGACTTGTTCGGCTATTCTGCCACCCGCTGGCCCTGGTCCTGGTCAGCCTTGCCGGGATTTTCGCCGCCGGCCGGGCCGAGCATGAATGGCTGTCGGTACCGTTCTCGCTGGCGCTGGTGGCGGCCCTTGCCGGGCTTCTGTTGCTGGCTTGCGGGCGTCTTGCCTTCTCCGTCTATCTCGCCTGGATGAGCGTTGCCTTCATCACCGCGGTTTCGGCGATCAAATTCCGCATGAAGGGATTTTCGCTGCACTTCTACGACGCGGTCTTCGTGTCGAGGGATGCGGAAGTGTATCGCTTCCTGCTCGGCTCCTACCTCCATCTCATCGTGCCGGTCGTCATTGCGCTGGCGCTCGGCATCGCGGCGGCGATCGTGCTGTTCCGGTTCGACCGGAAAATTGGCTGGCCGGTATCGGTGCGCGTGCTGATCATGGCGGCGCTCGTCGTCCTGGTGCCGCTGACCTTTCCGGCCGAAGCCTCGAAGGACCGCTATTTCTACTATATGCAGGGCCGGCACATGTCGGCCTTCTTTGTCTCGCTGCTCGACCTGCGCAATCTGGTCGCCGAGCCGGCCTTCGAGAAGCGGCTGCAGGCGGTTGCGCCGCAAACGCCTTTCGCCGACACGGTCGACTGCGGCGACCGGGCTCATCTTCCCGATGTCTTTTTCGTGCTCAGCGAAAGCCAGTCCGATCCCGGCAACTTTCCGCAGGTCGGCAATGGTGCGGGATTCCTGCAGAGGTTCGCCCCCGGAGCCGGCACGCCACATCCAATGCAGGTCGAGACCTTTGGCGGCGGCACCTGGATCACCAATCTGTCGCTGATGACCGGCCTTTCAGCCACCGATTTCGGCTGGCGAAGCCCCTATTTGACGATCACGCTGCAGGACAAGGTTGCCGGCGCCTTGCCGGAAGTGCTGGCGCGCTGCGGCTATCGAACCGCCGTGATGACGCCGATGGACTTCACTTTCGTCAATGAAGGGCCGTTCCTGAAATCGATCGGTTTCGAAACCGTCCTCGACATCAAAGCCATCGCGGCGCCCTTCTATCACCTGCGCGACAACTTCTACTACCACGCGGCCGAGGCGTTCATCGCCCGCCACCGCAAGGAGGACGGGCGGCCGCTGTTCCTCGAAATCCAGACCATGTTTCCGCACTCGCCCTATGAGGGGCGACTGGAGCCCGAGCTGAAGGTTGCCGGAGAACCTTTCTCGGACGATGTCCAGGTCAGCGAATATCTGCGCCGGATGGCGGTGGCGCGCGGCGATTTCCAGGACTTCCTCGCCGGCCGCGAGGCGGATGTCGGGGAGCGTGGCGCCGTGGTGCTCGAATTCGGCGATCACCAGTCGTCGGCGACCAAGCCGTTCGTCGACGCGATCGCTGGCGGCGACGCACTGGCCAGGCCGGATTCGATTGCCTACCGCACCTTCTACACGCTCACCACCTTCAACCATCCGCTCAAGCATCCGATGCCCGGGATGGCACCGCTCGATGTCGGCTTCCTCGGCGCCAGCCTGCTCGATGCCGCCGGCCTGCCGATGTCGCCCGTCATGGCCGATCTGGTGCGCCTGCGCGACCATTGCGGCGGCAGCTTCCATAGCTGCAGCGATCGGGCGGCGGTGGATGCGCATCTGCGGCGGCGCGTCGATTCAGGCCTGCTGCACCTTTTCCCGCAGGCCGCGCCACTGCATGCGCTTGTGCCGCTCCAATCCGCTGAAGCTCGCTAGACCGTCTTCGGCGCAGCGTCGAGCGTGCCGCCTTGATCAGGCGGCCTCGACCTTGGCGACCGGCTCTCCCTGCACAAGCCTGGTGACGCCGGCGAAGTCGAGCTTGCCGGAACCGAGCACCGGCACTTTCGGGACGATGCGTACTTCGGCGGGCACCATCAGATCCATGGCACCGTTCGCCTTGGCGAAGGCCAGGAGATCCGCGCGTGTGGCGCCGGGAGCCTCGGTGATCAGGATCAGCTTTTCGCCTTTGCGCGCATCCGCCACAGCCGCAACGGCCGATAGCGAACCTTTCCACAATTCACCCGCCAGCGCCTCGACGGCGGCCAGCGAGATCATCTCGCCGCCGATCTTGGCGAAGCGCTTGGCGCGGCCGCGAATGGTGATGAACCCCTCGTCCACCGAGACGACGTCGCCAGTGTCATGCCAGCCATCCGGCAGCGGTTCGAGCACGCCCGGCTTCTCGGCGCGCAAATAGCCCGCCATCACGTTGGGGCCGCGCACATGCAGCCGTCCGCCATCGTCGACACCCGGCACCGGATCGAGACGATACTCCATGCCGGGCATGATTTTGCCGACGCTGCCGGAACGGTTGTACATCGGCGTGTTGATGGAGATCACCGGCGCGGTCTCGGTGACGCCATAACCTTCCAGGATACGCACGCCGAACTTTTCCATATAGGTCATGCGGGTCGACGGCTTGACGGGTTCCGCGCCGGCAAAGCAATAACGTATCGAGCGGAAGTCGTAGGGGTGCGCCGAGCGCGCATAGCCGCTGAGGAACGTATCGGTGCCGAAGATGATCGTTGCGTTGGATGCATAAATCAGCTCCGGCACGATGCGGTAGTGCAGCGGCGATGGGTAGAAAAAGACCGGCACACCCGAAATCAGCGGCAGCACCGTGCCGGCCGTCAAGCCGAAGGAATGGAAGATCGGCAAGACGTTGAACACCTTGTCGCCCGAGTGGAAGTCGATCCGCGAGGCCGCCTGCGCGGCATTGGCCAGGATGTTGCGGTGGGTGAGCACGACGCCCTTCGGCGTACCCTCCGAGCCTGAGGTGAACAGGATCACCGCCGGGTCGGTGGCCTTGCGGGCGACCCGCGGCGTGCTCTTGCGCAACAGGCCAAGCAGCTTGTCCTTGAGGCCGATGGTTGCGCGCAGGTCGTCGAGCCAGACGATGTCGACAGACCGGCCCATCTCCTCGACCACCGCGCCAAGCTTGGCCTGTTCGACAAAGGCACGCGAGGTCAGCACGGTGCGCACATCGGCCGCCTTGCAGGCGGAGAGGATGTTGGCGGCACCGGCGGTGAAGTTGATCATCGCCGGCACCTTGCCGGCCGACATGACGCCAAGCAGTGTGGCGCACGAGCCGTTGGCGTTGGGCAGCATGATGCCGAGCGTCTGCTGGTCGGCATAAAGGGTCTCGAATTTCTCGCCAAGCACGGCGGCGGCCGTAAGCAGCTTGCCATAGCTCAGCGAGCCGGTGACCGGATCCTGCACGGCGAGCCGTTTCATGCCGCGTTCATTCGCGGTCAGGATGACCTTTTCCAGCACCGTCTTGTCGATATCCTGGGTGCGGAAGACGAGATCCGACATGACCTGATAGAGGGCAGCGCCCGCCGCGGCACGCCGCTGGCGGCCCCTCAGCTCCGGCGCCACTTCCAGCTTGACCGGTTCCAGTATGGTCACCTTGACCTTCGGGAACAGGCGGCGGCGCACATGTTGCGACGTCAGCCGGGAGAACGGGCTTTTCTCCAGCCCGTCGATGCGGATCGGCACGACCATCGAGCCGGTCTTGTCCGCCACCATGGCGGCGCCGTCATAGACCTTCATCAGCCCGCCGGTGACGGTGATGCGGCCTTCGGGGAAGATGACCAGCGGATCACCGCCTTGCACGATCTTGATCAGCGTGCGGGTCGACATCGGCTTGGCCGGGTTGAGCGGCAAGGCGCGGGCGAGCTTCATGAACGGCTTCATCCACCAGGCCTGGGCAATGGTGTAGTCGATGGCGAAGACCGGCTCCTCGTCGGTCAGCGTCAGCGCCAGCGGACCGTCGAGGAAGCTGACATGGTTGAGTGCCAGGATCGGTGCCTTGCCGGCCGCCTTGAGGTTTTCCATGCCCTCTATCTCCAGGCGCAGGAAGGCGCGGAACAGGATGGAGACGAAGTCGCGGAAGGCGTTGGTCGGCAGATATTTCAGCATCAGCCAGGCGGCGACGGCGTTAGCCGCGGCGAGGCCGAAGAGGATGCCGCCGGTGGAGACTTTCGTCTGGATCAGGGCGACAACGATACCGCCCACCGTCATGAAGCCGGCATTGACGATGCTCACGGCTGCGACGACGCGGGCGCGGCGGGCTTCGGGCGACCAGGCCTGCACGGCGGCGAAGGTCGGCACCACCAGGAAGGCGCTGGCGATGGCCATGCCGGCAAGGTCGATCGCGACGCGGATCGTGTTCGGACCGGCGAAGAATGCGCTGAGGGTTTCCGCCTTGGGCGAAGGCTGCATGCTCCAGATGGTCCAGGCCAAATGCAGGCCGAACAGCGCCAGCAGCGCCGTGCCGACAGGAGCGGGCAAGAGCACGATGCGCCCCTGCGACATCCATGCGGCAATGGCCGAGCCGATGGCGATCGAGACAGCGAAGACAGCGAGATAGGCGGTGACGGCGATTTCGTTGCCGCCGAGCGAATCCTTGATCAAGGTCGGCAGGATCGAAAGCACGATGGCGCCGATCAGCCAGAACCACGACGTCATCAGTCCGGCGCGCCAGATCCGCTTGTCGGTGCGCAGTTCCGAGACCTGACGCCAGGTCGAGCGGAAGATGTTCTTGTCGATGACGAGATCGGGCGCAGCCGAACCCGTGGCCGGAATGTAGCGGCTGACGAACCAGCAACCGACGGCCAAGGCCATCATGATCGGTCCGAACACCATGACGCCAATGCCATCGGCCGAGACGACGCCGCCGGCAATCGTGCCGCCGAGGATGGCGGCAAACGTGGCCGACTCGATCCAGGCGTTGGCCTTGGGCAGTTCCTTGCGCTCGAGATGGTCGGGCAGGATGCCGTATTTGATCGGCCCGAACAGCGCCGAGATGATGCCGAACATCAGCAGCGCCGTCATCAGCACCGGGATGGACGACAGCGCGATGCCGGCGACGGAGACTCCCGCCGCCGCGATCTCGGCGAATTTCAGCCGGCGCGCGATCAACGCCTTGTCGAAGCGATCGGCGATCTCGCCGCCAAGCGCTGACAACAACAGGAAGGGGGCCATGAAGACGGCCCCGGCGAGCGTGACCAGCGAAGCCGCCTGATCGGCGGCCAGCGTGAAAAGGATCAGGAACACCAATGTGTTCTTGAGGAAATTGTCGTTGAAAGCGGACAGGAACTGCGTCCAGAACAGAGGCGCAAAGCGCCGGGACAACATCAGATGCGTGTTCATGGCGATTTCCATTTGGCGGAACCCTGCGACGCTGTGCCGGTGGGCCCCGCGGGTTGCAGGCGCTGTTTCGATCCCAGTGATAGTCGTGAGCGGGTTAACTTCCTAACTGCGCTTGATGCTCATCAAATGAACATCGTTCAGAATCGCACTCTACCACGCCCTGAACATTGTTCAAGCAGAAAAATGAACAGCGTTCACCGCCATTGAAAACGGAAGCGGCGGCCGGTGGGTCTGTCAGGAATCAGGGCGTGCCAGTTGCCGGATCTGGCCCCATTGTCGCCACCGTCTTCAGCGCGCCGTCGAGCATGTCGCCCTTTTCGTCCTTCAGCGCCACCTCGCGCAGGCGGCGGATCCAGTCGGCGGCATCGTGCCGGCCCTTGAGCAGGTCGAGCGCCGACAGCACGCGGTCGAATTTCGACTGGGCGCGGACGTGGGTGTCGCTGTAGCCCTTGATCAGCCGGCGGCAATTGAGGATCTCGACGGCCAGCGCATAGTCGGCCGGTATATGACTGAGCGCCAATGCGTACCAGCGTTCCAGATGGGCAAGTTCCACCTGGTGGCGCAGCAGGCGACGGCGCCAGCGGCGCAGGCCGCCGATGAACCACAGTGCCGCAAAGCCGGCAAAGCTGTCGGTGCGGATGCGGCGGCCGCGGTTGATGCGGCGGTCGAGAAAGGCGGCAAGCTTCGGCCGGTTCTCGATATAGCTGCCCAGCCCCGCCGGCAGCGTGCCGCAGAACTCCTCGATGCGCGGATGGAAATATTCGGTCACCTGCAGGATCGAGCCGGCCTTGACGCCGACCTCGCGGCGCACACGTTTGTCGCGCGTCGAGCGCGTCTTCAGATCGGCGACGCGGATCATGTCGTCGTAGCACATTGCGTTGGCGAGATGCTTTGCCGCCGCGATCGACAAAGCATGGCCATGTCCGGCGCCGTCCAGCGCGATGGCCTTGTCCAGCCGGTCGAGATATTCGCGCCCGTAGGCGATGTCCTGGTAGTCGACCACCTTTTTCAGGCCCCGGACCGCCATGTCGCGCATGGCGACTGGCATCAGGTCAATGCGGGCGGCCAAGGCCTGCCAGCCCTGCAGCAGGCTTTGCGGACCACTGACGCGCCCTGCACCCAGGGCGGATTCGACAATCGCCGGCTCCGACGGCTTTGGCGCAGGCGCCGCCGCGCCACGCGCGCGGTCAAACGCGGCGCCAAAAGCGGCAAGGCTGGCTTTCACGCCCCGGCCACCGGCGCCGATCGCCTGCTCGTAACTTTTCTTCGTGAACGGCAGGGCATCGGACCCCGCCAAAGCACCAAGCAGGCTGGCCGAGATCATCGAGCCGTTGTCGGCGGCGATCTTCTCCATGTCGAAGGCGATGAAGCGCTTCGATGCCGCCTCCGCCGTGGCGTGCACCTTGGACGACGAGGCCCGGCCGTCGCCCGGCTCGATCTTTTCCGACACGGCGGCGATGCGGTGCGAGGAGGCGATCAGCGTGGTGCGCTCTGGCGTGACGAAGCCACGGATGATGGCGCGGCCGGCCTCCATCAATTCGGCGGCAATCAATATGTCGACATCGCCTTGCGACGGCGACAGCGCGAAGATCGGAAGCCGGCCGGTGTCACGCGCCATTTCGACATAGTAGATGGTGGCGCCGGTGCGCTGGGCGACGCCGGCGACCGAGGTTGATTGCGCGACGTAGCCATTGCGCTCGGCAACGTCGGTGATCCAGTCGGCGAGCACGCCGCCGCCCTGGCCGCCGACCGCGAGCACGGCGAGCTTGATGACGCGCTCGTCATCCTGGGCGTCCGGGCGGGCGCGGAATGGCGGCACGGCGTCAAGCATCGGCGAAGGTCAGCCGCCGGCTTTCGCGGCGGCGCTGCAACAGGCCGATGGTGGCGCGGCGGCTGGCTTCGAGGAAGCGATCCCAACGGCTCGGATTGTGCACGACATCGGCACGGTAGAAGGACGGGCACAGCACCGCCGCATCGGCGACCTCGCCGCAATTGCCGCAGCCGACACAGTTCTGGTCGATCGATGCCACCGGATCGTCGCGCAGCGGGTCATCGAGCGATTTCACCGACAGCGACGGGCAGCCGGAGAGCCGCATGCAGGCATGGTCGCCGGTGCAGATGTCCTCGTCGACGCCGAACTTCGGTTTGATCACCCGCTCGCCGCCCTTGATCGCCTTGTCGACCAGCGGCTTTTCACGGCGCTGACGGTTCAGCATGCATTCGGACGAGGCGACGATGACCTTCGGCCCCTTCTCCTCCGTCGTCAGCGCCTCGCGCAACGTGTCCTGCATCTTGCCGACATCATAGGTGCGGTCGACATGGCGCAGCCATTTGACGCCCATGCCCTTCACCGCCTCGGTGATCGGATGTTTCGTCGACTTGGTCTTGTTGCCGGCGCGCGACGACAGGATGTCCTGGCCGCCGGTGGCTGCCGAATAGAAATTATCGACGATGACGATGACGCCGTCGTTCTTGTTGAACACCGCATTACCGATCGAGGAGGTCAGGCCGTTGTGCCAGAAGCCGCCATCGCCGACGAAGGAGATGGAGCGGCGCTTTGCGTCGGGCGAATTGAACGCCGACGCCGAGGCCGGCCCCAGCCCATAGCCCATGGTGGTGGCGCCCAATTCGAAAGGCGGCATGATCGAGAACAAATGGCAGCCGATGTCGGAAGCGATGTGGTGCTTGCCCAGCTCCTGCTCGACCAGTTTTGTCGCGGCGAAGATCGGCCGCTCCGGGCAACCGATGCAGAAGCCCGGCGGACGGCCCGGCACGACGTTGATGAGGTCGGCGGTGTCAACGCCGTCGCCGACCTTGTTGGGCGCGCGGACTTCGCCGGGTAGAAGATGCGGTGCCTCGGCGCGCAGGAAGGTGCCGATGCCGTCGAGCATGACCTGGCCAGTGTACTCGCCGGCCATCGGCAGATGTTCCTTGCCGACCAGCCTGGTGCCACGCCCGGCCTTGTGCAGCATGGCGGCAAAGGCCTGTTCGATAAAATTAGGCTGGCCTTCCTCGACGACCAGCACCGCTTGCTTGCCCTCGCAGAACGACAGGAACTCGTCGTCGATCAGCGGATAGACGGCGTTGAGCACGTAGAGCGGCACGTCGGTGTCGCCGTAAGTGTCGGCAAGGCCGAGCCGCTGCAGCGCGCGGATGACCGAATTGTACATGCCGCCCTGCATGACGATGCCGACCGAGCCGTGATCCGACCCGAAGAACTCGTTGATCTTGTTCTTGGCGATGAAATCCACCGCCGCCGGCCAGCGTTTTTGCACCTTCTCCTTTTCATGCAGGAAGGAGGCGGGCGGCAGCACGATGCGGCCGGTGTCGCGGCGCGGTGCTTCCAGCGCATCGGCCACCGTCATCGGCGGCCGCTTGTTGTCCTTGGCGATGAAATGGCCGTGGACATGGCAGCAGCGGATGCGGACCTGCAGCATGACCGGCGTGTTGGAGATTTCGGACAGCTCGAAACCGTCCTCCACCGCCTTGACGATCGACGGCAGGTTCGGACGCGGGTCGAGCAGCCAGACCTGGCTCTTCATGGCGAAGGCATGGCTGCGCTCCTGCATGATCGAGGAGCCCTCGCCATAATCCTCGCCGACGATGATCAGCGCGCCGCCGGTGACGCCGCCGGAGGCGAGATTGGCCAGCGCGTCTGAGGCGACATTGGTGCCGACGGTCGACTTGAAGGTCGCGGCGCCACGGATAGGATAATGCACCGAGGCCGCGAGCATGGCGGTGGCGGTGGCTTCGGAGGCGCTGGCCTCGAAATGCACGCCGAGCTCACCCAGAATGTCTTGCGCGTCGGCCAGCACATCCATCAGATGGCTGATCGGCGCGCCCTGATAGCCGCCGACATAGCCGACGCCGCATTGCAGCAGCGCCTTGGTGATGGCGAGGATGCCCTCGCCGGCGAATTCCTCGCCGGCGCCGAGCCTGAGCTTTTCAACTTCCTTGGCAAAAGACCGTTCGGCCATCTCTGCCTCCTTCCGTTGCCGCCGAAATTGGCGGCGTCCATCTAAAGTCCTTGTTCATGCATGTCGTTTCCCCAAAATCGGATCCACTTTTGGGCGACATGCATCAGATGTCGTGCTTACGAATGTTCTTCAGCATCTTCTGCAGCGTGGCGATGAGGGCTGCATATTCGGCATCGTCGACATCGTCGAACATCGCCTCGAACGCGTCATGCATGGCCGGCCAGGCGCGGGCGAACTCGGCGCGGCCATCGTCGGTCAGGAACACATGGCGGATGCGGCTGTCGGTGACGCCTTGCTCGCGCCGCACAAGGCCCTGGCTCTCCAGCGTGTCGAGCGTGCGGCTCAAGGTCGACTGCTCGATCACCGTATAGACCGAAAGATCATTGACGGTGATGCCGTCGGTGACGGACAGCACGGCGAGCGTGCGGACCTGCGGAATGGTCAGGCCCTGCTTGCGGAAATCGTCGCGCAAGGTGGCGTTGTAGCGGCCCATGATGCGGTTCATCAGGTAGGGCGCGAATTGCTGCAGGCCGATTTGCCCGAGGGTCGAGATGCGCTGGCGCTTTTCGGCGACCTTCTGTTCCATCACATCCTCCCCGCCAGGAGAAAGCCGGAACCGCCGCCGAGGCCCGCGCCCGGATGGGTCGAGGCGCCGATATGGTAGAGGTTCTTGATGCCGGTCTGATGGTTGCGGCTGGTCTTGAACGGCCGCCACAGGAAGGACTGATCGAGGGCCGACGAACCGCCATAGGGATCGCCGCCGACCAGGTTGATGTTCATCGCTTCAAGATCGGCCGGCGAATAGGCGCGGCGCGCGATGATGCTGTCCTTGAAGCCATCGATGTGGCTGGCGAGGATCGCTTCGGCACGGTCGGCATAGGCCTCGCGCAACGCGTCGGTCCATTGCCCGTCGGCCGGGGCCTGCAGTTTGCCTGCGGCGTCGCCCTTGATAAAGCGAGGCGCCTCTGGCAGTTGCAGCCACAGGATCGCCTTGCCCTCCGGGCAGCGCGACGGATCGAGCGCATGCGGCTGGCCGACGCAGATGGTCGGCACCTCCGGCAGCATGCCGCGCGCCGCCTCGTTGCAGGCCTTCGATACGCCGTCCAGTCCAGGCGTCAGATGCAGCAGCGCCACCTTGTCCAAGCCATTGCCCCGCCATGCCGGCGGCTTGTCGAGGGCGTAGTGGATCTGGAAATTGCCCTTGCCGTAGCGATATTTCTGCGTCGCCTCAATATCGACCTTGGGCGCCTCCGCGCCGAGCAGCCGGCCGTAGAGTTGCGTCGGCGTCACCGAGCAGATGACGCTCTTGCTGGCGTGGACCGTTTCGCCCGAGGCCAGCCGCACGCCGGTGGCGCGGCCGCCAGCCAGGATGATGGAGGCAACGTCGGCTTCGGTGGAGATGACGCCACCGCGTTCGGTGATCAACGCCTCGAAGGCCGAAAGCAGGTTCTTCGCCCCGCCCTTGACGATCGGCGCGCCGGCCGCTTCCAGCGCGAAGGCGATCACCTTGGCGATCTGGCCGGAGAACGCATCTTCAGGCCCGAGCCCGGCATGCAGCACCCAGGGCGCCCACAGCGCGCGGATGGTCTCGGACTGGTAGGTGCTTTCCAGCCAGCCGCGCGCCGGCACCAAAGCTTCGCCGAGAAAGGCGCCAAGGCCACGCGGACCGCGCCGCCAGGCATCGCCGGCCAGCAGCTTCGCCGTCGGGTAGGACCACAGGCTGCCGCCGAGCAGGCCGAACAAAAGGCCGGCATTGCGCTCGATGCCGCCGACATCGTCGGCGTGGCGGTCGCCGTCACCAGCCGCGATCGCGTTGAGCGCGGCAACGTTGGCGGCGCGGTCGGTGCCGAGCACGGCATGGCTGCCGTCTGGCCGCAGCACGCCGGTCGGCGTGCCGGTGCTGCAGAATTCCAGGCCGTGCCGGGCGAGATCGGCGCCCAATGCCGCAAAGGCCGGCGAGGTGATGAACAGCACGAAGGTCGTCGCCATCACATCGTGGACGAAGCCCGGCGCGGTGATCTCCTCGGTGCGCATGCAGCCGCCGATGCGGTCGTTGCGCTCGAGCACCAGCACCTTCGCGCCCTTGCCGCCCAGCATCGCCGCGCAGACCAGCGCGTTGATGCCGCTGCCGACGATGATGTGATCGGGGGCTTTCATCGGGGGTTTCCTGTGGGCGGACACTGCAGTTCAATCGCGTGGGATTGCGCTCTACGGCGCCCCCCTCTGTCCTGCCGGACATCTCCCCCTCTTGGGGGGAGATTGGCAGCTTCGGCGCTCTGCTCATTCTTGCAGCGTCGTAGATTCGCGAAAACGATCGTGGTGAAGGCCAATCTCCCCCCTTGAGGGGGAGATGTCCGGCAGGACAGAGGGGGGCGCCGTAGAGTGGCGGCGTTGCAAGCCTGCCACCCCTCACCTGTCACCAACGCATCGCCTTCACTCATGATCTTCTCCCGAAGACCCACCTCGCCCTATTTTCCCGACACCAGCGCCAGGGCGCGGATCGGGCTGCCGGTGCCGTGCTCGATTTTCAGCGGCGCGGCGATCAGGATGGCGCCTTTCGGCGGCAACTGGTCGAGATTGCAAAGGCTGGCCAGCCCGTAGCGGTTGGCCTTGTGCATCAGCGTATGCGCCGGGAATGGCGGTTCCATGCCGCCGGCCTTGCCGGCATCGGTGCCGATCGTCTCCGAGCCCCAGCCCTTGATGTTCTTGCCGATCAGGAACTGGATGGCTTCGGCCGTCGGGCCGGGCGTGTGCGGGCCGGTCTCGTTGGCGTTGAGGAACTCGGCTTCAGAGCCGTTGCGCTTGTACCAGTCGGTGCGCATCACCACCCATTCGCCGGCATTGATCGCGCCGTGCTCGGCTTCCCATGCCTTGATGTGGTCGACGGTGAGCAGGAAATCATGGTCGGCGGCGGCTTCCTTCGAGCAGTCGATGACATTGACCGGGCCGACGAAGTTCTGTGCCGGAATGGTGTCGGTAGCGCCGTCCGGATAGTCCTTGCCGCTGATCCAATGCTGCGGCGCATCGAAATGCGTACCCGAATGCTCGCCGAGCTTCAGCCAGTTCCATGCCCACCACGGGCCGTTCTTGTCATAGCGGGAGATGTTGTGGATTTCGATCTTCGGGGTGTCGACGGCAAGCTCCGGCGGCAGCTTGATCAGCGGCGTATCCGGCCCGAGCGGCGCCGACAGGTCGACCACCCTGATGGCGCCTGAAAGCAACTGGCCGGCGACCTCGCCGAGGAGTTTTTGGGTGTCCATGGTCTCTGTTCCCTCTTTTCGATGATGATCAAGGCTCGTCTCGGCCCTTAATATCCTACTAGACGAAAACATATGCATCTGCAATTATCTTTAAGCATAAAGGAAATGGGAACGGGGCGTGAGCGAGTTCGACGCCATCTTTGTCGGGGCGGGCCACAACAGTCTGGCATGCGCCGCGCATCTGGCGCTCAAAGGTTGGAAAACCGGGATTTTCGAGTGCAGCGCAGCAATCGGCGGCGCCGTCCAGACGCGCGAATATACTCTTCCCGGCTTCCGCCACGACTTCGGCGCGATGAATCTCAGCCTGTTTGCCGGCTCCGCCTTCCATCGGAAATATGCAAATGAATTGAAAGCCCAGGGGCTGGAGTTCGCGCCGGTCGCCGACTGTTTCGCCAGCGCCTTTCCCGACGGGCGCTGGTTCGGCGTCAGCAACGACCTGGAGAAGACAGCGAGCCGCATGGCCGCCTTCTCGGCCGCCGATGCCGCGACATGGCGCAGGCTGGTTGCCGCCTTCCCGGCCGAGGCCGAGCATCTTTTCCGGCTGCTGGGCTCGCCGATGAGCGCCCGCGCACTGACCGGCACGGCGTGGACCCTGTGGCGCAAGAAGGGCATTGCCGGCGCGCTCGACACTGGCCGGCTGCTGTTGTCCTCACCCCGCGCCTGGCTTGAGGAAAACTTCGAGTCGCCGCATGTGCGGGCGACGCTCGCCACCTGGGGCATGCATCTCGACTTCGCGCCGGACATCGCCGGCGGCGCCGTCTTTCCCTATCTGGAATCGATGGCCAACCAGAGCTTCGGCATGGTGCTCGGCAAGGGCGGCGCCGACACCATCATCCGGGCGCTCTCGGGCATGGTCACCTCCGCCGGGGGCAGGATCGTGACCGGCGCCGAGGTGGCGGAAATCACGGTTTCCGCCGGCAAGGCAACGGGCGTGCGGCTCGCTTCGGGTAAAACGCATACAGCCACCAAGGCGGTCATCGCCGGCGTCGCGCCCAAGGCGCTGACCGGCAAGCTGCTGCCGAACGGTTCGGGCGATGCCGGCTTCGACACGGCGATGCAGAAATTCCGCCATGCGCCGGGCACGATGATGATCCACCTGGCGCTCGACGACTTGCCGGATTGGCGCGCGGGAGCGAAGTTGCGGCAATTCGCCTATGTGCATCTGTCGCCGTCGCTCGACACCATGTCGCGCACGTACCAGCAGGCGATGGCAGGCACGCTGCCGGACGAACCTGTGCTGGTCGTCGGCCAGCCGACGGCGGTCGATCCGTCACGCGCGCCTCAGGGCAAGCATGTGCTGTGGGTGCAGGTGCGCATGCTGCCCGCCGAAATCCTGGGCGATGCCGCCGGCAAGATCGCGCCCGCGCATTGGGACCAGGTCAAGGATGTCTACGCCGAGCGCGTGCTCGATATCATCGAGACCTACGCGCCCGGCCTGCGGAGCAAAATCCTCGGCCGGGCGGTGTTTTCACCCATCGACCTCGAACGCGAGAACCCGAACCTCGTCGGCGGTGACCAGGTCTGCGGCAGCCATCATCTGGCGCAGAACTTTTTGTTCCGCCCGGCACGGGGCTATGCCGGCTGGAACACGCCGGTCGCCAATTTGCATCTCACCGGGGCCGCGACATGGCCGGGCGCGGGCACCGGTGCGGCCTCGGGCTTCATGCTCGCGCAACAGCTTGGCGGGAGGTAGGCCCGAAGATTTTATGGAGGCGACGAGAGGCAAGGCGCTGCTGCCCACGAAGCCTGAGACAATGAACCGACACCGCCGCGCAACGACAATAACCAACAAGGGGAACGACCATGACAATCAACAGACGCGAATTGCTCGGATACAGTGCCGCGGCACTCGGGGTGGCCGCCGTCGGCCTGCCACAGATCGCCAAGGCTGCCGCCGGCGAACTGACCATCGCCTATAATGTCAACTTGCCGTCCTGGGATCCGACCACCGGACCCTCGGCGGTCAACCCGACGATCCAGGGCCTCTACCAGTCGGTGTTCGACCAGTTCATCCCGCAGAAGCCGGACCTGTCCTTCGCGCCGGGCCTGCTCACCGAATGGGGCTGGAACGACGACCGCACCAAGGTGATGATGACGGTGCGCGAAGGCGTCAAATGGCATGACGGCTCGCCCTTCACGCCCGAGGACGTGGTGTGGTCGCTGCAGCGGGCGGGCGACGAAAAGACCGGCAACCCGATCCAGTTCGTCTGGAAGAACGTCAACAACTTCAAGATCGACGGCAACAAGATCACCGGCGATGTCGTGCAGTTCGACCCGGTCTATTTCAAATGGATGTCGTTCCTGACCGGCTACATCCTGCCCAAGGCCTATTACGAGAAGGTAGGCGCCGAAGGTTTCGAGAAAGCGCCGATCGGCACCGGCCCCTACATGGTCGAGAAGTTCGAGCGCAATGCCTTCCTGCGGCTGAAGGCCAACCCGACCTACTGGGGCGGCAAGCCGGCCTTCGAGAATGTGACGATCAAGTTCGTCGCCGATGCGGCGAGCCGCGTCGCCGAGATCGAGTCCGGCTCCTCGCAGGTGACGCTCGAAATCCCCTATGAGGAGTATGACCGGCTGATCGCCAAGGACGGACTTGCCGGCTCGTGCAAGCCGGTTTCCGACATCGGCATGATCTTCTTCAACGACATTGAAGCGATGCTGGACAAGAATGTCCGCCAAGCCGCCGTCATGGCGGTGGACAAGGAGCTTCTGGTCAAGCGGCTACTGCGAGGCTATGGCCAGCCGATCGCTACGCTGGAGACACCGGAGTACACGGCCTTCGACGCCTCAATCAAGGTCGAGCACAATCCGGAAAAGGCCAAGGAATTGCTGGCAGCCTCGGGCTATTCGCCCGAGAAGCCGGTCAAGTTCACCATCCAGACGACCAAGGGCTTCAAGCCCAAGGACTATGAGATGATCCAGGCGATCGTCGGCATGTGGCGCAAGGTCGGCATCGAGGCGACGATCGAGGTCTACGAAATCGCCAAGCACTATGAATTGCGTGCCGCCGACAAGCTGGCGCCAGCCGCCTTCTACAATTGGGGCAATGCCATCGGCGACCCAACCACTTCGACCGGCTTTGCCATGTATGGCCCGAGCCCGCATTCCGTGTGGGACAGCCAGGACCTGATCGACATGATCAACCCGCTGTGGGGCGAGAAGGACGAAGCCAAGCGCATTGCCGGCTGGAAGGCGGTCGACAAATACATCGCCGAGCAGGCCTATGTGCTGCCGCTGATGCAGTACGCGCAGCCGATCGTGCATGCCAAGGGCGTCAACGTGGTCCAGCATGTGTCCGGCGCCCTTTTGCCGGCGTTGATGACCCCGGCCTGAGACAAGCTAGGAGGCATGCCGTCGCAAAGACGGCGTGCCTCTCCAACTTACGCAGGCCCCCTCATCCGGCCCTTCGGGCCACCTTCTCCCCGCCGGGAAGAAGGAACGGGCGCAGCCATCCGTGACCTCTTCTCCCCTCGGGAAAAGGTGGCCGCGAAGCGGCCGGATGAGGGGGCCGTTCGTTCCATCAGTCGCTTATACGCACTGGGCTTACGCCGGCATGCTCCTGCAACGTTTCCTGATCCGTCTTTTGACGATGCTGATCACGCTGTTCGGCGTGGCCGTCGTCGTGTTCGTCGTGATCCGCGTCGCGCCCGGCGATCCGATCGCGATGATGCTGCCGCCCGGCGCGACCGATGCCGACATTGCCCGGCTGCGGGCGCTCTATGGGCTCGACAAGACGATCGTGCAGCAATTCTTCATCTGGCTGTCCGGCGTGGCCCGGGGCGATTTCGGCACCTCGATTTCGCTCAGGCAAGATGTGCTCGGCCTTGTCTTCAACCGGCTGCCGGCGACGCTGGAACTCGCCATCGTCGCGCTCGTCATGGCGGTGGCGCTCGGCGGCACGACGGCGGTCCTCGGCGCTCGTGAACGCGGCACCGCGGTCGAGGCCGGCATCGACATCGCCAGCGGGGCGGCACTCTCCATTCCCGACTTCCTGTGGGGCCTGGTGCTGATCCTTTTGTTCGGCGTGCTGGTGCCGATCTTCGACATTTCCGGCCGCGTGTCGCCGCAACTCGACCTGCCCTTCGTCACCCAGTTCTATCTGTTCGAGAGCATTTTACGCCTGCGCTTCGACCTGACCTGGGACCTGCTGAAGCACATGCTGATGCCGGCTGTGGCGCTGGCGCTGCCGCTGGCCGCGATCATCTCGCAACTGCTGAAGCAGTCGCTGAAGGAAGTGCTCGACCTCGACTATGTCGTGCTGGCGCGGGTGAAGGGGTTTTCGGAAACGCAGGTCATTCTGCGCGAGGCGCTGAAGAACGCCGCTTTGCCGACGCTGACACTGGTCGGCGTGCAGTTCACCTTTCTGATCGGCGGCACGGTCATCGTCGAACGGCTGTTTTCCTATGAGGGCCTCGGCAACATGGCAATCGATGCCGTCATCAACCGCGACCTCCCGCTGATCCAGGGCATCGTGCTGGTCTTCGCGCTGCTCTTCGTGCTGATCAACCTTACCGTCGACATGATGTATGCACTGCTCAATCCGAGGCTGCGCCATGGATAACGCGCGCACCTCACGACGCGGGCTAAGTCCCAGGCTGTGGCTGGCCGGCGGCTGGCTGCTGCTGGCGCTTCTAGCGGCGATCTTGGCACCACTGGTCGCACCGCAGGATCCGCTGGCGCAGGATTTGATGCTGGAACGGCTGCCGCCGTTCTGGATCGATGGAGCCGAACCCGGCTATTGGCTGGGCACCGACAGCCTCGGCCGCGATCTGTTGTCTCGGCTTATCTTCGGCGGACGCATCGCCTTTATCGTCGCCTTTGCCGCGGCCATCGCCGCCTGCCTGGTCGGCTCGACGCTCGGACTGATCGCCGGCTATTTCGGCGGCTGGGCCGACCGCATCATCTCGCGCATCGTCGATGTCTGGATGGCGTTCCCGCCGGTGCTGTTCGCCATCCTGCTGGTTGCCGTGCTCGGCACCGGCCTCAGCTCGGTCATCATCGCCATTGCCGTCATCGACTGGACGCGCTTCTGCCGGGTGATCCGGGCCGAGACGATGGGCCAGTCGCGCATGGACTATGTCGAGAATGCCCGCATCGCCGGCTATGGCCGCATCGGCATCATGCTGCGCGAAGTGCTGCCCAATGTGGTGCCGTCGATCGTCGCCCTGCTGTCGCTGGAAATGGGCATCGCCGTCATCGTCGAGGCGATCCTGTCCTTCGTCAATCTGTCGATCTCGACCGACGATCCGACCTGGGGCGGCATCATCGCCGAAGGCCGGCTGTCGATCCATCAGGCCTGGTGGGTGCTGGTGTTCCCGCTGGTCACGCTGATCCTCACCGTGCTGTCGTTCAGCCAGTTCGGCGAAGCGCTGAAGACGCGTTTCGATCCGGTGCTGCGATGAGCGCCTGTCTCGACATCGCCAATCTGAGCGCCTTGCTGCCGAACGGCCAACGCGTGCTGCGCTCGGTTTCACTCTCGGTACAGCCCGGCGAGGTGCGTGCGCTGGTTGGCGAGAGCGGCGCCGGCAAGACGATGATCGGCAAGGCGGTGCTCGGCGCATTGCCGTCGAGCGTGCGCATCGTCGAAGGCGACATGCGGCTCGAGGGCGAGGACCTAGGCAAGCTTCAGCCCAAGGCACGGCGCACGCTGATCGGCGCACGCACGGCTCTGATCCCGCAGGATCCATTGACCGCACTCAACCCGTCACGCCGCATCGGCTCGCAGATGACCGACCGGCTGGTACGCATTCTCGGCTGGAGCGCAGAGAAGGCCGATACTCGAATTCGGCAGTTGCTGGACGAGGTGCAGATCCGCGACCCCGACCGCGTGCTGAGAAGCTATCCGCACGAGCTTTCCGGCGGCATGCGCCAGCGCGTGCTGATCGCCGCCGCCTTCGCCGCCGAGCCAAGGCTGATCGTTGCCGACGAGCCGACGACGGCGCTCGACGTCACCGTGCAGAAGCAGATCCTGCGGTTGATCGCGCAATTGCAGCGCGAACACGGCACGGCGATCCTGTTCGTTACTCATGACCTCGGCGTCGTCGCCAAGATCAGCCAGAAAGTGTCGGTGCTTTATGCCGGCAAGGTGGTGGAAGAGGCCGACACAGCTGCTCTGTTCGCCGCGCCGCAGCATCCCTACACACGGGCGCTGATGGCTGCCACGCCGCGCTACACGGACCCGCTCGCCTCGCTGAAACCGGTGGACGAGACGGTGCTGGCCGGGCTCGCCGCCGAGATCACTGCTGCCGACCAAGCGTGGAGGCGGCCGCATGGCTGAGCCGCTGTTTTGCGTGCGCGGGCTGAAGGTCGCGTTGCCCGACATGACGCGCAAGCCGCTGATCGGCCGCGCACCCCTAGCCCAGATTCTGAAGGGTCTCGACTTCGACCTGCCGAGGGGATCGGTGACCGGCATCGTCGGCGAATCCGGTTCCGGCAAATCGACGCTCGGCCGTGCTTTGGTGCGGCTCTCGGAACCCAGCGCCGGCAGCATCCGCTTCGACGGCCGCGATATCACGCATCTGCCGGAGACGGAGCTGCGGCCGTTGCGCCGCGACCTGCAGATGATCTTCCAGGATCCGATGTCGTCGCTCAACCCGCGCCGCACCATCGCCAGCATCATCGCCGCGCCGCTCAAGCAGAACGGCCTTGGCGACAACCTCAAGAGCCGCGTCGCCGAAGCTTTGCAGCGGGTCGGCCTGCCGCAGAGCTTCGCCAGCCGCTACCGCCACGAACTGTCTGGCGGCCAGCGCCAGCGCGTCGGCATTGCCCGCGCACTGGCGCTGTCGCCGAAATTCGTGCTGGCCGACGAGATCGTCTCCGGTCTCGACGTCTCGACGCAGGCGCAGATCCTCACTCTGCTGGAAAAGCTGGCGGCGGAGATGGGGCTGACGGTCGCCTTCATCAGTCACGATCTGTCCGTCATCCGGCGGCTGTGCCGGCAAGTGATCGTCATGCGCGAAGGAGTGATTGTCGAGGCGAGCGCCACCGACGCGCTGTTCGACAAGCCGCGGCAGGCCTACACGCGCGACCTCATCGCAGCCATTCCGCTGCCCGAGATCGATGCGGGCTGGCTGGACATTCCTTCCGCCGCCAAGGCGCCGACATGAATGCATACGCACGCCGAAGAGCGGGTCCGGACGTGCGGCCACAAAGACCCAAGTCCCGTCAAATGGAGAGGACCGACATGAAGACCACAATCACAATTGCAACGCTCGCCGCCGCGATGCTCGGCAGCGCCGGCATGGCCACCGCCAGCTCGATTCCGGGCATGCGCGGCCACGACCACACGGGCATCACCGTTCCCGACATGAAGCAAGCGGTCGACTTCTTCACCGAAGTGGTCGGCTGCAAGAAGGCGATGTCGTTCGGCCCGTTCGCCGACGACAAGGGCACCTTCATGCAGGATCTCCTGGGTGTCGATCCCAAGGCTGTCATCGAGCAGGTCACCATGGTCCGCTGCGGCTATGGATCGAACATCGAGCTGTTCAAATACACCGCGCCCGACCAGAAGGACCTGACGCCGAAGAACAGCGACATTGGCGGCTTCCACATCGCCTTCTATGTCGACGATGTCGCCGCCGCCAAAGCCTATCTCGATGGCAAGGGCGTCAAGACACGCCTGGGACCTTTGCCGGTCAAGGAAGGGCCCGCCGCCGGCCAGACCATCCTCTACTTCCAGGCGCCCTGGGGACTGCAACTGGAAGCGATCAGCTATCCCACGGGGATGGCCTATGAGAAGGGTGCCGAGACGGTTCTGTGGAGCCCGAAGAACCCGGAAAAGTGACCTCTGGCGGTGCGCTTGCGGAGCGACACGCAAGCGCGCCGCCCCGATGGTAGCCAATGATTTCGGCATAAAACTTTAAGCTTGAAATATCTGGCTTCCGGCGCGATACTTGAGATGCAGCAAGCGAAGAGGAGATCGCACGGATGAAGGTTGCGGTTCTCGGCGGCGGACCAGCCGGCCTCTACTTTGCCATTTCGATGAAGCTCAGGGATGCCGCGCATGATGTGACGGTGTTCGAGCGCAACCGCGCCGACGACACGTTCGGCTGGGGCGTCGTGCTGTCGGCCGAGACGCTCGACAATCTGTCGAAGAACGACCCGGTCAGCGCCGTCTGGATCAAGAAGCATTTCGCCTATTGGGACGACATCGCCGTCATCCATGACGGTGTGCGCACAGTCTCGTCGGGCCACGGCTTCTGCGGCATCGGCCGCAAGCGGCTGTTGATCCTGCTGCAGCGGCGCGCGCGCGAACTCGGCGTCAAGCTGATGTTCGAGAGCGATATCGCCGATCCCCGGCCTTACATGGAGACGCACGATCTGGTTGTTGCCGCCGACGGGCTGAACTCCAGGGCGCGCAACAGCTTCGTCGATATCTTCAAGCCCGACATCGACACCCGCAAGTGCAAGTTCGTCTGGCTCGGCACCAACCAGAAATTCGACGACGCTTTCACCTTCATCTTCCAGAAGACCGAGCATGGCTGGGTGTGGGCGCACGCCTACCAGTTCGACAGCGACACCGCGACCTTCATCGTCGAGTGCAGCGAACAGACCTGGGCTGCCTTCGGCTTCGGCGCGATGACGCAGCAGGAATCGATCGCCGTTTGCGAGAAGATCTTCGCCAAACATCTTGGTGGTCATTCGCTGATGACCAATGCCAACCACATCCGTGGCTCGGCGTGGATCAATTTCCCGCGCGTCTTGTGCGAGCGCTGGTCTTACAAGAACCTGGCCTTGATGGGCGACGCGGCGGCATCGGCGCATTTCTCGATCGGTTCCGGCACCAAGCTCGCACTGGAAAGCGCCGTGGCGCTGGCCGAGTATGTCGAGACCGAACCGGACCTCGACGCCGCCTTCCGCAAATATGAGGATGCACGGCGCACCGAGGTGCTGAAGCTACAATCGGCGGCACGCAATTCGCTGGAATGGTTCGAGGAAGTCGAACGCTATCTCGGTCTCGATCCGGTGCAGTTCAACTATTCGCTTTTGACCCGCTCGCAGCGCATCAGCCACGAGAATTTGCGGCTGCGCGATGCCGAATGGCTAGGTGGTGCGGAAGAATGGTTCCAGCGCCAGGCCGGCGCCGGCGGCAACAGCCTGCGCCGCGCGCCGATGTTCGCCCCGTTCAAGCTGCGCGACATGCAGCTCAGCAACCGCGTCGTCGTCTCGCCGATGGCGCAGTACAAGGCCGTCGACGGCTGCCCGACCGACTGGCATTTCACCCATTATGCCGAGCGGGCCAAGGGCGGCGCCGGCCTCATTTATATCGAGATGACCTGCGTCAGCCCCGAGGGACGGATCACGCCCGGCTGTCCCGGTTTCTACGCGCCCGAACACGAGGTGGCATGGAAGCGGCTGGTCGATTTCGTCCACACCGAGACCGAAGCGAAGATCTGCGCCCAGATCGGCCACTCCGGCGCCAAGGGCTCGACGCGGCTCGGTTGGGAAGGCACCGACGTGCCGCTGACCTCGGGCAACTGGCCGGTCATGGCGGCGTCGGCCGTCGCGTGGTCGCCGCAGAATCAGATGCCGAAGGCGATGGACCGCGCCGACATGGACCAGGTGCGCGACGAATTCGTGGCTTCGGCCGAGATGGCCGACCGATGCGGCTTCGACATGCTCGAGATCCACGCCGCGCACGGTTATCTCTTGTCGTCCTTCATCACGCCGGTCACCAACCGGCGCACGGATCAATATGGCGGTTCCCTGGAAAACCGCATGCGCTATCCCCTCGAAATCTTCCGCGCGGTGCGTGCCGCCTGGCCGGCGGGAAAGCCGATCTCGATGCGCATTTCGGCCAATGACTGGGTGGGCATCGAAGGCGTGACACCGGCCGACGCGGTCGAGATCGCAAGATTGCTGCATGAGGCCGGCGTCGACATCTGCGACGTCTCGGCCGGCCAGACATCGGCACTGGCGAAGCCGGTCTATGGCCGCATGTTCCAGACGCCGTTTTCCGACCGCATCCGCAACGAGGTCGGCATGGCGACGATGGCTGTCGGCAACATCTATGAGCCGGACCATGTGAATTCGATCCTGATGGCCGGCCGCGCCGATCTGGTGGCACTGGCCCGGCCGCATCTCGCCGACCCCTACTGGACGCTGCACGCCGCCGTGACGCTCGGCGACCGCGGCGTGAAATGGCCGGATCCCTATCTGCCCGGACGCGACCAGCTCTACCGCCTGGCCGAGCGCGATGCGGCCGCGGGGCTGAAAGTATGACGGGCGCGACCGGGATCCCCGGCAAGCATGCGCTGGTCACCGGTGGCGGCTCCGGCGTCGGCCGGGCCATCGCGCTGGCGCTGGCGGGCGTCGGCATCGACGTCACCATTTGCGGTCGCCGGGAAGCCGAGCTTGCCAAGGTGGCCGGCGAAAGCGAAGGCATTTTTGGCATCAGCGCCGATGTCACCAATGAGGAGTCTATGGCCGCGCTCTACAAGACGGCGGAAGCCGCGCGCGGGGCCTTCGACATTGTCGTTGCCAATGCCGGGATGGCCGGCAGCACGCCGGCGCACAAGACGACGCTCGCCGATTGGCAGCGCACGCTCGACGTCAATTTGACCGGAGCCTTCCTGACGGTGAAACCGGCCCTGGCGGGGATGGCCGCGCGCAAGGCAGGGCGGATCGTGTTCATTGCCTCCACGGCCGGATTGAAAGGCTACGCCTATGTCGCGCCTTACGTCGCCGCCAAGCATGGCGTCGTCGGCCTGATGCGGGCGCTTGCCGCCGAGACGGCGAAATCCGGCGTCACTGTCAACGCGGTGTGTCCTGGTTTCGTGGAGACCGACATGCTGGAAGAGTCCATCCAGCGCATCATCGAAAAGACCGGCCGTTCGGCCGGCGAAGCGCGGGCAAGCCTTGCCTCGACCAATCCGCAAGGCCGCTTCATCCAGCCGCAAGAGGTCGCCGCCGCCGTGCTGTGGCTGTGCGGCGACGCGGCGCAATCGGTGACCGGACAGGCGATTTCCATTTCGGGAGGTGAAACATGGTAGCCGGCCCCCTGCCCGCGCCATCGGGACCCGGCAAGGACCGCTTGCGCCTGTGGATCAGGCTGCTGCGCGCCTCGCGCACCATCGAGGCCGAACTGCGCGAGCGGCTGAAGAAGGACTTCAACACGACGCTGCCGCGCTTCGACGTGATGGCTGCACTTTATCGCGCCCCGGAAGGCATGCTGATGAGCGACCTGTCGCGCTTCCTTTTGGTGTCCAACGGCAATGTCACCGGCATTGTCGACCGGTTGGTCTCGGAAGGGCTGGTGGCCCGCGCGCGCCGCAACGGCGACCGCCGCACCTCGATGGTGCGGCTGACCGATGAAGGCACCAAATCCTTTGCCACCATCGCCGCCGCGCATGAGGGCTGGATCGGTGAACTGCTGGGCAAGGTCAGCGAGGACGACGCGCGCCGGCTGACCGGCATGCTGACCTCGTTCCGCAGCAACTGGGAGGGACGCGAATGACCGGGATGGCCGGGCTCAAGCCGAAGCATTTCCTCTGGGAAGTCGAGGGCAGGATCGCCAAGGTCCGGCTCGACCGGCCGGAGCGCAAAAACCCGCTGACTTTCGACAGCTATGCGGAACTGCGCAACACATTCCGCGACCTTGTCTATGCCGACGATGTCGATGCCGTCGTATTCCTCTCCAACGGCGGCAACTTCTGCTCCGGCGGCGATGTCCACGACATTATCGGTCCGCTGGTCAAGATGGACATGAAAGAGCTCCTGGCCTTCACCCGCATGACCGGCGATTTCGTCAAGGCGATGCTCAACTGCGGCAAGCCGATCATCGCGGCGGTCGACGGCGTCGCGGTCGGCGCCGGCGCCATCATCGCCATGAGTTCCGACATCCGCATCGCCACCCCGGAAGCCAAGACCGCGTTCCTGTTCACGCGCGTCGGCCTCGCCGGCTGCGACATGGGCGCCTGTGCCATCCTGCCGCGCATCATCGGCCAGGGCCGCGCCGCCGAACTGCTCTACACCGGCCGCACCATGACGGCCGCCGAGGGCGAGCGCTGGGGGTTCTACAACAGGCTGGTCGATGCCGCAGCGCTCGAGGCCGACGCGCTCGACATGGCGGCGCGGATCGTTTCCGGCCCGACTTTTGCACATGGCATCACCAAGACACAGCTCAACCAGGAATGGTCGATGGGCCTCGACCAGGCGATCGAGGCGGAAGCACAGGCGCAGGCGATATGCATGCAGACACGCGATTTCGAGCGCGCCTACAAGGCGTTCGTGGCCAAGGAAAAGCCGGTGTTCGAGGGGGATTGAGATGGGCGGTTCAATGGAGACGTTGGCGGGACAGCGCCCCCCTCTGTCCTGCCGGACATCTCCCCCTCTAGGGGGGAGATCGGCTGTCGTACATGCTTTCGCAAATCGCCACCGTCGCAGGAAGAGCGCCTACGCCGACGCTGCCAATCTCCCCCCTAGAGGGGGAGATGTCCGGCAGGACAGAGGGGGGCGCCGTAGAGCGCAACGCCTCAACCGCGGAGGCACCAATGCCTGACCGTTCCTTCCTCAACTGGCCCTTCTTCGAAGACCGCCACCGGGAACTGGCCGAAAACCTCGAATCCTGGTGCCAACAAAACCTCCCCGTCGATCACCACGACGTCGACGCCGCCTGCCGCGAACTCGTGGCGAAACTTGGCCGCGACGGCTGGCTGAAACCGACGGCACTCGACACCGGCAATCCGGGACCACTCGACGTGCGCACTTTGTGCATCACGCGCGAGACGCTGGCGCGGCATGATGGGCTAGCCGACTTCGCCTTTGCCATGCAAGGATTGGGCACTGGCGCGCTCAGCCTGTTCGGCACGCCGGAGCAGCAGCAATGGCTTTCGAAGACACGCGCCGGCAAGGCGATTTCGGCCTTTGCCTTGTCTGAACCGCGCTCCGGATCGGATGTCGCCAACACGGAGATGACGGCGACCCGCGACGGCGACAGCTATGTCCTGTCCGGCGAAAAGACCTGGATCTCCAATGGCGGCATCGCCGATCTCTATGTCGTGTTTGCCCGCACCGGCGAGGCGCCGGGCGCCAAGGGGCTCTCGGCCTTCCTGGTGCCTGGCGACGCCAAGGGACTTGGCATTGCCGAGCGTCTCGAAGTGATCGCGCCGCATCCGCTGGCGCGGCTGTCTTTCGATCAGGTCCGCCTGCCTGCCGCCGCACTGATCGGCAAGCCCGGCGACGGCTTCCGTATTGCCATGTCGGTGCTGGACGTGTTCCGCTCGACGGTCGGCGCGGCAGCGCTCGGCTTTGCCCGCCGCGCGCTGGATGAGAGCATCAAGAGGGTGGCCGAGCGCAAGCTGTTCGGCGCGCCGATGGGCGAACTGCAGATGGTGCAGGGACACATCGCCGACATGGCTCTCGACGTCGACGCGGCGGCCCTTCTGGTCTACCGCGCCGCCTGGACCAAGGACATGGGCGCGGCCCGGGTGACGCGCGAGGCGGCAATGGCCAAGCTGTTCGCCACCGACAAGGCGCAAGAGGTGATCGACAAGGCCGTGCAGCTGCATGGCGGCGACGGGGTCCGCAAAGGCCATATCGTCGAGAGCCTGTATCGCGAGATCCGCGCGCTGCGCATCTATGAGGGCGCCTCGGACGTGCAGAAAGTGGTCATCGCGCGGCAAGTGATGGGCGCGGCCTGACGGCGAGCGGCATTCGATTTTGAGACTTGAGTTTTTGAAATACCGGGAGGCTTGAAATGCACGAGATTTTGCAGCCGGCGGGCTGGGCCAAACCGGTCGGCTACGCCAATGGCGTCGCGGCGCGTGGGCGGCTCGTCTTCGTCGGCGGACAGGTCGGCTGGAACGGGCAGTGCCAGTTCGAAACCGACGACTTTGTCGGCCAGGTGAAGCAAACGCTTGCGAATATCGTCGCGGTACTGGCCGAGGCGGGCGCCACGCCCCAGCACATCACCTCGATGACCTGGTATTTCACCGACAAGGCCGAATATCTGGCCAATCTCAGGGGGATCGGCGAGGCCTATCGCGAGGTGATCGGCCGGCATTTTCCGGCGATGGCCGCCATGCAGGTGATGGCGCTGGTCGAGGACCGCGCCAAGGTGGAGATCCAGGCGACGGCGGTGATTCCGGAATAATTTATTCGCGCAGCCCCGCCTTCCGCAAAATCGGCAGCACGTGATCGCAGAAATAGGGCAGCTCCTGCGTGTAATTGACGAAGGACAGGGCGATGCCCTGATAGCCATGCCCGGCAATGGCGGCCATGTCGGCGGCGATCGTTTCCGGCGTCCCAATCAGCGGATAAGTGCCGGCGCCGCCGGCGAAACGCTGCCGGTAGCGGTCATAGGCATGCGGGTCGTGCGACTGCGAGAATTCCTTCTTGCCGGCCATGTGGGCATCGACCGCGTCGTGGTCGGCCATATCGACGGCATAGCGCGTGTAATAGGCCTGCGCCTCCTCCATGGTCGGGCGGCAGACGACATGCGCCACGGTGTAGACGCCGACATTGCGGCCCACTCTGTCGGCCCGCTCGCTGATGTCGGCGACATGCTTGCCGGCATCGCCCATCTCGGAGAAGGTCGTGAACAGATAGTCGCATCGGGCGGCGGCGAAATCGCGGCCCGGGCCGCCGAACGCGGCGTTCATGGTCACCGGGCGCGGAACCTGCAGGCTGGCCGGCCGGCTGACGGCTTCCTTGAGACGATAGTAGGTGCCCTCATAGTCGAGAGGCTCGCTCGATGTATAAAGCCTTTCGAGTATCTCGATCCACTCCGCAGCCTGGTCGTAGCCCTTTTCGACGAGCGGCGTGCCGAACATGCCGAATTCCCTAGGGTTCCAGCCGCAGACGATGTTGAGGCCGGCGCGGCCCTGGCTGATGTGGTCGACCGTTGCCAGCGCCTTGGCGGCATAGAGCGGATGCACCAGCGGCACATGCACGGTCATGAACAGGCCGATCCGGTCGGTGGCCATGGCGAGCGCCGCCGCCCAGGTAAAAGTCTCGAACGACCATTCGCGCACATTGTTGCGGCCGCCAAAGCCGCGCCAGCGGGCAATCGGCAGCATGAACTCCAGCCCCGCGCGGTCGGCGATCTGGGCGGCCGTCAGATTGTCCTGCCAGCTTGCCGTCCAGCGTTCCGGCACATCGGTGATGGCCAGACCGCCATCGGCATTGGTGGAAAAGACGCCGAGCTTCAGTTTGTTGGGACCGTGCAGGGGATGTGGTTTCATGTCGCGACCTCCCGGCGAAGATTGCACGCTACGGCCCCGCGAAAATATTTCAAGCATGAAATAGCTTCGTCCGGAGATGGTTTGCGGATATGAATCCAGGCAGCATGAAAAAGGGGACGGCATGAGCGAATTCCGCCAGAAATGCATCGGCAGGACGAACCTCGTCGGTTCCTTCGCCGCCATTCCTCATCCCGTCGCGGTCGAAGTGATGGCGCAGTCCGGCCTCGATTTCCTCTGCATCGACTGGGAGCATGCCCAGATTTCGCGCGACATGATCGAGACCATGGTGCGTGCGGCCGATGTCCACCGCGTGCCGGCGATGGTGCGCGTTCCCGGCCATGCGCCGGAAGCGATCCAGGCCGCACTCGACAGCGGCGCGCAAGGCGTGCTGGTGCCGCGCGTC
Source organism: Mesorhizobium sp. B1-1-7 (assembly GCF_006442705.1). Lineage (NCBI taxonomy): Bacteria > Pseudomonadati > Pseudomonadota > Alphaproteobacteria > Hyphomicrobiales > Phyllobacteriaceae > Mesorhizobium > Mesorhizobium sp. B1-1-7. The sequence goes on from NZ_VFWQ01000002.1 coordinate 192,677, forward strand.
TCGACCGCCGCCCAGGCGCAAGCGGCGGTGAAGGCATCTCGCTATCCGCCAAAGGGCGAGCGCGGCGTCGGACCCGGCCGGGCCGCCGGCTATGGCTATCGCATTCCCGAATATCTGGCCGGCGCCAACGACAGGATCGTCGTCGCGGTCCAGGTCGAGACAGCGGAGGGGTTGGCCAACATCGAGGCGATCGCGGCCGTGGACGGCGTCGACATGGTCTTCGTCGGCCCCGGCGATCTCTCGGTGTCGATCGATGCGGTCGGGCCGAACGGCGCTGACAGACTCACGGATGCAATCCGGACGATCATCGGCGCGACGGTCGCCCATGGCAGGACATCGGGCATATTTTGCGCCAGCCCGCAGACTATCAGCCGATGGGCGGCCATCGGGGCGAGTTTCTTCGTGCTGGCCAGCGACACGATGTTTCTTGGCGCCGGCACCGCCGCCAACTGTGCCGCCGCACGCGACGAATTGGCTTGAGACGGGCGCAGCCAGGCAAAAAGGCGTATCGGCCAGGCAACAGGCCAGCCAAGCTTTTTAAGCTTAAAACTTTCGCCTTGAAAAGCGCCTCACTTTGGATAGCATTCAAAGTCGATGGGCGACCGCCGAGCCAAAGGGGTTGCTGGCCAGTCCGTCGTGGAGTTCGGGGTGGGAGGGGTTCAGTCCTTGTCGTTTGTACCGGCCCAGTCATCGTCGAACGCGCGTTATGGTTTCGATGGCGTGCGCGCCCGTGATCCGCATACAGAGAATCTCATCAATCGCGCGCGCAGGCTCGCCGCCATGAATTGACGCCCCGCTGGGAGGTGGGACGGCAAAAAACCGTGCGGGGAAATCCCGCCCGATCAACAACCAGAGGGAACACCCTAGAGGGAACACCAAATGAAGCTCACCCGTCGCAATCTCATCCTGCTCGCGGCCACCATCGGTATCGCCGCCGGCCCTGCCACCGCCTATGCCGCCGATGTGCTCAATGTCGGCGCCTACCCAACCAATCCGCCCTTCGAGTACAAAAACGAGAGCGGCACCTTCGAGGGTTTCGAGGTCGACATCGTCAACGAAGCGGCCAAGCGCGCCGGCATGACCACCGACATCGCCGATCTCGGCTTCCAGGCCTTGTTCGCCGCTACCACCTCGAAGCGCATCGATGTCGCGATCTCGTCGATCACCATCACCCCGGAGCGGCTGAAATCGCAGTCCTTCACGCAGCCCTACTATGATTCCGACATGGGCATCGCGACGAAGACCGACAGCGCTGTCAACACCGAGGCCGACCTCAAGGGCAAGATCGTCGGCGTGCTTTCGGGCTCGACCGGCGAGACCTGGGTCAAGGGGCACCAAGAAGCCGACGGCTTCAGCGACGTGAAGGGCTACGACACGCAGCAGAACCTGCTGCTCGACCTCAGCGCCGGCCGCGTCGATGCCGCCGTCAGCGACATTCCGGGCATGGAATACTCCTTCACCAAGATGAAGGATTTGAAGGTCAAGCAGCGCATCAAGACCGGCGAACAGTACGGCCTGATGATGACCAAGGACCATCCGCTGCTCGGCAAGCTGAACGACGCGCTGACCGCGATGAAAAAGGACGGCACGCTGGCCGCGATCCACAAGAAGTGGTTCGGCAGCGACGCGCCGGCCGATTCGTCGACCGTCAAGGAAATGCCGCTGCCGAAGGCCTGAGCGGCAATGCATTGACATCGTGCCGGCCTTCCACGCCGGCACGACTCATTTCATGCTCCGGCATCGGCTGCCGCGGGCCGCCCCGCTGCAGGCGCGGGTCAACTGGTTTCAACCTGAGCATGCTTTGCTCTCGGGAACGCTTCCATGTCGCTGATCGACACTTTCTTCAACGCCGATGTCATCGCGTCGAGCCTGCCGGCGCTGTTGCGTGGTTTCCTGAACACGCTGCTGCTCGGAATCCTGAGCATCGGCATCGGCATCCCGATCGGCCTGGTGATCAGCCTGCTGCGGCTCTATGCGCCGAAGCCGCTCCGCTGGCTGGCGGTCGGCTACACCGACATCTTCCGCGCCCTGCCGGTGCTGGTGGTACTGATCCTGATCTACTACGCGCTGCCCTTCCTCGGCATTCGCTTGTCGTCCTGGGCGTCCGCCGTGACGGCGTTCGCCATCATCATGTCGGCCTATTCGGCGGAAGTGTTCCGCTCCGGCATAGAGAGCATTCCGCGCGGCCAGTTCGAGGCCTCGCAGGCGCTTGGCCTGCCGTTCCTTTTGACCCTGCGCAAGGTGGTGCTGCCGCAAGCGGTCCGCGTGGTGATCCCGCCGATGACCAGCAATTGCGTCTCCATGTTCAAGGACACCTCGCTCGCCTCGACCGTGGCGCTGCCGGAGTTGCTCAAGGAAGCGACCAATGCGCAGTCGCTCTACGCCAATCCCTCGCCGCTGATCGGCGCGGCGCTGGTCTATCTCATCTTCCTCTGGCCGATGGTCCGTCTCGTCAGCCTGCTTGAAGACCGCTTCAAGACCGAAAAGACGCGCTGACCTCGCCAACCTAACCCACCCCGACCAAGTCCTTCGCAGGAGCCTGCCCGTGAACAAGCACCAAACCGACAATGCGAGCGCCGCCGCGTTCCCCGTCGACGCCATCCGCGCCATGTTTCCCGCCCTGCAACGGGCCGGCGATTTCATCTTCCTGGACAACGCCGCCGGCGCGCAGATCCCGCAGAGCGTGCTCGACGCGATGACCAACCATCTGGTTTCGCACAATGTGCAGCGCGGCGGCCGCTATGGCCGCAGCGTCACCGTCGACCAATCGGTTGCCGACGCGCGCGCGAGCGTGGCGCTGCTGATCAACGCCTACAGCCCGGCGGAAATCTGCTTCGGCATGAACGCCACCTCGTTCATCCGACTGGTCAGCCTCGGCATCGGCCAAATGCTTGCCAAGGACACGGAAGGGGAGCGACACGAGATCGTCATCACCGACATGGACCACGATGCCAACATCGCGACGTGGCTCGCGCTGGAATCCGCCGGCGCCAAATTCAAGTGGTGGCGGATGCGCGAGGACGGCAATTTGCATGTCGACGATCTGCGCCCGCTGGTCTCCGAGCGCACCCGCCTCGTCGCCTGCACGGTGACGGCGCATTCGATCGGCTCGATCGTCGATGTCGCTTCGGTGGCAAAAATTGCGCACGCAGCCGGCGCGGAAGTGTTCCTCGACTGCGTCCATTACGGACCGCACGGGCTGATCGACGTGCAGGCTTGGAACTGCGACTATCTCGTCTGCTCCGGCTACAAGAACTTCTCGCCACATATGGGCTTCCTATGGGGCCGCTTCGAGACGCTGAAGCGGCTGCCGACCTTCCGCGAGGATTTCATCCCCGACGAGCCGCCCTACAAGGTCGAGGCCGGCACCTTCATCTACGAGAACGTGTCGGGCATGGATGCCGCCGTGCAGTATCTGGAACTGATCGGCCGCAATCTAGCACCTTCCAACAACCGCTCGCGGCGCGAGAACATCGTCGCCGGCATGGGCGCCATCCGTGACTATGAGCTACTTTTAGCGCGCGAGATGCTGGCTGTGCTGAAAGGGTGTGGGGCGACAATCTACGGCGTCGCCGAGGAGGGCCGCATCCATGAGCGCGTGCCGACTTTCTGCTTCAACATCGGCAAGTTGTCGCCGCAACGGATCGTCGAGGAAATGGCCGAGATGCAGATCGGCATCCGCGACGGCCACATGTATGCCCCGCGCCTGATGAAGCGGCTCAATTTGTCGATGGACAGCGGCGCCATCCGCGCCTCCCTGGTGCACTACAACACGGTCGAGGAGATCACGCGCTTCGGCGAGGCGTTGCGCGCGATTGTTGCGAAGCTGTCGTGAGCTGATCTCTTCGCGAGATGCCGGCGGGACAGCGCCCCCCTCTGTCCTGCCGGACATCTCCCCCACAAGGGGGGAGATTGGACGTCATCGCGGCTTTCGCTAATCGTCAACGCCTCAGCGATAAGCGGGGCGCCGAAGCTGCTAATCTCCCCCCTTGTGGGGGAGATGTCCGGCAGGACAGAGGGGGGCGCGAAGGATCGCTATCTTCGCGGTATGGCGGTCTCCGCGACGGACCACCTTCGCCTGGCACGGTGACGCTCGACCTCAGGCCGCCTTCTTCTTCGCAAGCCTCGCCTTGATCGAGGCGACGTCGGCGCGTGGTGTCGCGGCGAAGAGTGTCTTGGTGTAGCTGTGCTTGGGGTCTGAAAAGACCTCGTCGCGCGAGCCGTATTCGACCGCTTCGCCGAAATACATCACCATCACGTCGTCGGCGATGTAGCGCACGACGGACAAATCGTGGCTGATGAAGACATAGGTCAGCTGGAATTCGTCCTGCAGGTCGGCGAGCAGGTTGAGCACCTGCGCCTGCACGGAGAGGTCCAGCGCCGAAACCGGTTCGTCCAGCACCAGAAGACTTGGATTGAGCATCAGAGCACGGGCAATGGCGATGCGCTGGCGCTGGCCGCCCGAGAACATGTGCGGGTAGCGGTTATAGTGCTCGTGGCCGAGGCCGACCTTCTTCAGCATCTTCATCGCCAGGTCGCGCCGCTCGGCGGCTGGCTTGTCGGTGTTGATCAGCAGCGGTTCGCCCAGCACGTCGCCGATCTTCTGGCGCGGATTGAGCGAGCCGTAGGGATTCTGGAAGACGATCTGCACCTTGCGGCGCATCTCCCTGGTCAATCCGCCCCTGGCGATATCGACCTTGTTGCCGTCGATGAACAGGTCACCCGACGTCGCCGGATCGATCAGCGTGATGATGCGGGCAAGCGTGGACTTGCCGCAGCCGCTTTCACCGACGATGGCAAGCGTCTTGCCCTTGTCGACAGTGAAGGAGACGCCCTTGACTGCGTGCACGGTGCGCGGTCCGGTGAACAGGCCGCCGCCGATATGGTAGTCGCGGACGATGTTCTTGCCTTCGAGGACCGTCGTGCTCATGCGGTGGCTCCCGCGGCCGAGGGGGCCGGCTCGAACAGCATGTCGGAAACGGTCGGCAGCCGGTCGCCGACGGCGTTCTCCGGCAAGGCCGAGAGCAGCGCGCGCGTGTAATTGCTTTTCGGCGATTCGAACAATGACAGCACGTCGGCCTCTTCCATCTTGCGGCCCTTGTACTGGACGATGACGCGGTCGGCGGTCTCGGCCACCACGCCCATATTGTGGGTGATCATGATCAGGCCCATGCCGTATTTGGCCTGCAGCGAAACCAGGAGGTCGAGGATCTGCTTCTGGATGGTGACGTCGAGCGCGGTCGTCGGCTCGTCGGCGATCAGCAGCTTCGGATTGCAGGCAATGGCGATGGCGATCATGACGCGCTGGCACTGGCCGCCGGACATCTGGTGCGGGAATGAACTCAGCCGCTCTTCCGGATCGGAGATGCCGACCAGCTTCATCAATTCGATGGCACGCGCTCGGCGCTGGGCGCGATCCATGCCCATGTGGAAGCGCAGCACCTCCTCGATCTGGAAGCCGACCGTGAAGCACGGGTTGAGGCTGGCGATCGGTTCCTGGAAGATCATCGAGATGTCCTTGCCGACGATCTTGCGGCGCTCGGACGGGCTGAGCTTCAGGAGGTCGACGCCGTCGAATGCCATGCGGTCGGCCTTGACCGTCGCGGTGTTGGGCAGCAGCCCCATCACCGCCAGCATCGACACCGACTTGCCGGAGCCGGACTCGCCGACGATCGCCAGCACCTCGCGCGGCTCGATCGAAAGGTCGATGCCTTGCACGGCCATGAACGGCCCGGCCGCGGTGTCGAAGGAAACGGTAAGGTTCTTGATCTCGAGCAGAGACATGCTCACGACCTCTTCAGCTTGGGGTCGAGCGCATCGCGCAGGCCGTCGCCGATCAGGTTGATGGCAAAGACGGTGATCAGGATGGCGAGGCCCGGGAAGGTCACCACCCACCAGGCGCGCAGGATGAACTCGCGCGCTTCGGCCAGCATCGTGCCCCATTCCGGCGTCGGCGGCTGCGCGCCCATGCCGAGGAAGCCGAGTGCGGCCGCCTCGAGAATGGCATTGGAGAAGGACAGCGTCGCCTGCACGATCAAGGGCGCGATGCAGTTGGGCAGGATGGTGACCAGCATCAGCCTGAGATGGCTGGCGCCGGCGACCTTGGCGGAGATGACATATTCGCGGTTCTTTTCCGCCATCACGGCGGCGCGGGTGAGCCGGGCAAAGTGCGGCTGCAGCACGAAGGCGATGGCGATCATGGCATTGACGAGGCCAGGCCCAAGCACCGCGACCAGCACCAGCGCCAGGAGCAGCGACGGGAAGGCCAGGATGATGTCCATGATGCGCATGATCAGCGTGTCGACCCAGCCGCGGCAGTAGCCGGCGAGCAGGCCGAGGATGACGCCGGAGATCAGCGCCGTGGTGACGACGACGAAGCCGATGGCGAGCGAGAAGCGCGAGCCATAGATCAGGCGCGACAGCATATCGCGGCCGACGGCGTCGGTGCCGAGCAGGAACTGCGCGTTGCCGCCCGCCTGCCAGGCAGGCGGCGTCAGGAAGAAATCGCGGAACTGGTCATCAGGCGAATGCGGAGCGAGCAACGGCGCGAAGATGGCGATCAGGATCAGCAGCGCGAAGACGAAAAGGCCGATCACCGCGCCCTTGTTGACGGAGAAGTAGTGCCAGAACTCGGCGAACATCTGCAGCCGCGCGTCCTGTGGCTTGACGACGGTCGCGGCTTCGATTGTGGCTGGGCCTTCGTTGGTCATGTCAATTCGCCCGTATGCGCGGGTTGATGACGGCGTAGAGCACGTCGACGATAAGGTTCACCGACATGACGATGAGGGCGATCAAAAGCAACCCGCCCTGCACGGTGAAATAGTCGCGCTTGGAAATGGCATCGATCATCCATTTGCCGATGCCGGGCCAGGAGAAGATGCTCTCGGTCAGGATGGCGCCGGTCAACAGCGTGCCGACCTGCAGGCCGATGGTGGTGACGACCGGGATCAGCGCATTGCGGAAGGCATGCAGGCCGATGACGCGGCGCGGCGCCAGGCCCTTGGCGCGCGCGGTGCGCACATAGTCCTCGCCCAGCACCTCGAGCATGGCCGACCGCGTCTGCCTGGCGATGACGGCCAGCGGTATGGTGCCGAGCACGATGGTGGGCAGGACGAGATGCGACAGTGCCGAGCGGAAGGCGCCCTTCTGCCCCGAGATCAGGGAATCGATGGTCATGAAGCCGGTGACCGGCTTGAAGAAATAGAGAAGGTCGATGCGGCCGGAAACCGGGGTCCAGTGCAGCGTGCCGGAGAACACGATGATCAGCAGCAGGCCCCACCAGAAAATCGGCATGGAATAGCCGGCAAGCGCGGTGCCCATGGTGAGCTGGTCGAACCAGGAGCCACGGCGGATCGCGGCGAAGATGCCTGCGGCGACGCCGAGCACGACGGCAAAGATCATGGCGAAGATGGCGAGCTCGACCGTTGCCGGGAACCGCACCAGGAAATCCTTGAGCACCGGGGTCTTGGTGGAAAACGAGGTGCCGAAATCGCCACTGAGGATGTTGGTCAGGTAGGTCAGGTATTGTTGCCAGATCGGCAGGTCGAAACCGAACTGATGCATCAGCGCCGTATGGCGCTCGGGCGACAGGCCGCGTTCGCCCGCGAGCACCAGCACCGGATCACCGGGCAGGATGCGCACGAAGCCGAAGGCGAGGATGGTTATCCCGATGAAGGTCGGGATGATGAGGGCGAGCTTACCGAGGATATAACGCAGCATGGCGGGCGAGTGGGGACGGCACCGTGCGGCGCCGCCCCCGTTTCGCGAACCTTATTCGGCGATATCGACGCCGTCGAAGCGGTGGATGCCGAGAGGATCCATCGCAAAGCCGGAAACGGTCTTCTGCATCGGCATGAACACCTTGGAGTGAGCGAGCGTCGCCCACGGTGCCTGCTCCTTGAAGATGACCTGTGCCTGTTCGTAGAGCTTGGTGCGCTCGGCCTGGTCCGAAACCGTCTTGGCCTTGTTGATAAGCGCATCGAAGTCCTTGTTGCACCATTCCGCGCGGTTGTTCGAACCGACGGAAGCGCAGCTCAGGAGCACGCCGAGGAAGTTGTCCGGATCGCCATTGTCGCCGGTCCAGCCGACGATGACGGCGCCGTCGTGATCGACCGCCGAAGCGCGCTTGAGGTATTCGCCCCAATCGTAGCTGACGATGTTGACGGTGACGCCGACCTTGGCGAAATCGGCCTGGATCAGCTCGGCGGTGCGGCGCGCGTTCGGCATGTACGGACGCGACACCGGCATGGCCCAGACATTCATCTTGAGATCCTTGACGCCGGCTTCCTCAAGCAGCTTCTTGGCCGCATCCGGATCGTACGGATCGTCCTTCACGTCCTTGTTGTAGGACCACATGGTCGGCGGGATCGGGTTGACCGCCACCTGGCCAGCACCCTGGAAGACCGCGTCGATGATGGCCTTCTTGTTGATGGCCATGTTGAGCGCCTTGCGGACGCGCACGTCGTCGAACGGCTTCTGCTGGGTGTTGTACATCAGCGCGCCGACATTGAGGCCTTCCTGCTCGTCGACCTTCAGGTTCGCATCGGCCTGGAGGCCGGCGATGTCGGCCGGTGCCGGATACGACATGATGTTGCACTCGCCGGCCTTGAGCTTCTGCGCGCGCACCGCCGGATCGGTGGTGATGGCGAAGACAAGGTCGTCGATCTTCTGCTTGCCGCCCCAATAGTCCGGGTTGGCCTTGTACCGGATGGCGGCGTCGGTCTGATAGTCGACGAAGATGAACGGGCCGGTGCCGATCGGCTTCTGGTTGAACAGTTCAGGCGTCTTGTCGGCCTGCAGCTTGTCGGCATATTCCTTGGAGACGACCGAGGCGAAATCCATGCCCAGCGTCGGAATGAAGGTGATCGCCGGCTCCTTGAGGGTGAACTTCACCGTCAGGTCGTCGACCTTCTCGACCTTGGTGATGTTGTCGCCGAACTGGTCATTGTAATACTGGTAGGCGATGCCCGGGATGTACTGGAACCAGGGGCCGGTCTTGTCGACCTGGCGCTGGAACGAGAACACCACGTCGTCGGCGTTGAAGTCGCGCGTCGGGGTGAAATAGTCGGTGGCGGCGAACTTGACGCCCTTGCGCAGCTTGAACGTATATTCCTTGCCGTCGTCGGAGATCGTCCAGCTTTCAGCCAGTCCCGGCGAGGTCGTGGTCTTGCCGTGATCGAATTCGACGAGGCGGTTGAAGACGGTACGCGAGGACGCGTCGAACGTCTGGCCCGCGGTGTACGGCGCCGGGTCGAAACCCTCTGGCGATGCTTCCGCGCAATAAACCAGAGTTTTCGCGTTGGCCACGCCTCCCAGGACGCTTGCAGCCAGCAACGCGGCTGCAAAAGTCAGTTTCTTCTTCATTGAGCACTCCCTGATGTTCTTCCAAGCCCCTCTATCAGGCTCGCGAAGCGCGCATATAAGCACCGTTTTTCCGGCTTTGGAACACCCCGTTTGCTTACCCCGCGGGAAGCAGGAAAAAAATCCGCGATTTTGCTAAATGGCAGAAAAAATTAGCAGTTTTTTCCATTCACGCTATTATTAACGACCGCATTTTTTTATTGATCTGCCATCTGGTGGAATCGATGCCGCGACCGCTTCCAGCCAATCCACGGCTTCGAAGGTGCCGGGAAAGATGCCGGTTCCAGAGGTCGCCGTCGGGAAAGATTTTCGACGGCAAATCTTTCGGCGCCTTGCCGCTGGGGCAAGACTTGCACCGCCGCCGATAGAGGCAATACATAGATAAACAGGCTGGGATGGACAGGCTGGCGGCAGCGGAGAACGTCTCCATCAATCGGAGGTGGGCGCGGCACCGGCAACCAAGAAACAGTCGAACAGGAATTGCTAGGGAGGAACGGGTGGCAAAAGCATCGAAGACGCCGGTGAAGGCGTCGGCCAAGGCAGTCTCGAAACCAGCCGCCGGCACCGACGGGCAAGGAAAGGCCACGGCCAAAACCGCGGCCGCGAAGACAGCAGCCAAGCCCGCCGAGAAGGCACCCGCGGCAAAAGCGGCCGCTGCCACCAAGAGCGTCACCAATCCGGCGGCGAAAGCCGCCCCGGCAAAGACTTCTCCGACAAAGGCCCCTGCCGCAAAGATTTCTCCAGCAAAGGCCTCTCCAGCAAAAACTGGGGCGAACAAGACCGGGGCGGCGAAGGCCGCATTGCCGGCCAAGGCAGTCCCGGCACCGAAGCCGGCGCCGGCCAAGCGGCTGCCGAAAGCACTCACCGAACTTACCGCCGGTCTGCCGGAAAAACTGTGGCTGAAGAGCTATCCCAAGAACATGCCGGCCGAAATCGGGGCCCTTCCCTACAACTCCATCGGCGACTTCCTCGTTGGCGCCTGCAAGCAGTTTGCCGGCCAGCCGGCCTTCACCTGCATGGGCAAGTCCATCACCTATGCGGAGCTCGAGCGGCTTTCGGCGGCTTTCGGCGCCTATCTGCAGTCGACGGGTTTGCAGAAGGGGTCACGCGTCGCGCTGATGATGCCGAATGTGCTGCAGTATCCGGTGGCGATGATGGCGGTGGTCCGCGCCGGCTACACGGTGGTGAACATCAATCCGCTCTACACGCCGCGCGAACTGGAACATCAGCTCAAGGATTCCGGCGCGCAGGCCATCGTCATCCTGGAAAACTTCGCCAACACCTTGCAGGCGGTCGTCGCCAGGACCTCGGTCAAGCATGTCGTCGTCGCGGCCATGGGCGACATGCTCGGCGGCCTGAAGGGCACGATCGTCAATCTGGTCGTGCGCCGCGTCAAGAAAATGGTACCGGCCTGGTCGTTGCCCGGCCATGTCAAATTCAACGCCGCCCTGAAGGCTGGCGGCGGGATGAATTTCAAGCCGGCCACGGTGGCCGCCAATGACGTCGCCTTCCTGCAATATACCGGCGGCACCACGGGAATCTCGAAGGGTGCGACCCTGCTGCACAGCAACGTGCTGGCCAATGTCGCGCAGAATTCGCTCTGGGTCGAGGACGCCTATACGATCAAGCCCAAACCCGCGCATCTCAACCTCATCTGCGCACTGCCGCTCTACCATATCTTCGCGCTGACCGTGAATGCGCTGATGGGCATGCAGATGGGCGGCCAGAACATACTGATTCCCAATCCGCGCGACATTCCAGGTTTCGTCAAGGAACTGGGAAAGTATCCGATCCATATCTTTCCCGGTCTCAACACGCTGTTCAACGCGCTGCTCAACAACGAGGATTTTCGCAAGCTCGACTTCAAGCCGCTGGTCCTGACGCTGGGCGGCGGCATGGCGGTGCAGAAGGGCGTCGCCGAGCGCTGGAAGGCGCTGACCGGCTGCCCGGTCTCGGAAGGCTATGGCCTGTCGGAGACCTCGCCGGTGGCGACGGCCAACAAATTCAGTTCCGGCGACTTCACCGGCACCATCGGCCTGCCGCTGCCCTCGACCGAAATCGCCATCCGCGACGATGACGGCAACAACGTCCCGCTGGGAGAAGTCGGCGAGATCTGCATCAGGGGGCCGCAGGTGATGGCCGGCTACTGGAACCGGCCGGACGAGACCGCCAAGGTGATGACCAAGGACGGCTTCTTCAAATCGGGCGACATGGGCTTCATGGACGAGCGCGGCTACACCAAGATCGTCGACCGCAAGAAGGACATGATCCTCGTCTCGGGTTTCAACGTCTATCCGACGGAACTCGAGGAGGTGGTGGCGATGCATCCGGGCGTGCTCGAGGTGGCGGCGATCGGCGTGCCGGACGAGCACTCGGGCGAGGTGCCGAAGCTGTTCATCGTCAAGAAGGATCCGGCCCTGACCGTGGAGACGATCACCGCCTTTTGCCGCGAGAACCTGACCGGCTACAAGCGGCCGAGATACATCGAGTTCAGGACCGAATTGCCGAAGACGCCGGTCGGCAAGATCCTGCGGCGGGCATTGCGCGAATAGGAACGGTCTTGGATAGCGATCGTGCCGGCGATGGTGGGCCGGATCATGGATTGCGCCTCGACCCGGCTGAATTCATCAAGGCGAACATGCGCCTCGTCCCGGTGCCCGCGCTTCCGGAAATCCGGTTTTACACGGCCCATCCGGGCAGCGGTTTGAGACGGCTCGTCGACCCTGAAAACGAAGGTGATGCGGACGACGACGGGCCCGAACCGCAACCGCCCTACTGGGCTTATGCGTGGGCCGGCGGCGCCGTGCTGGCGCGCTACATCCTGGACAATCCGTCGACGGTGACGGGCCGCCGCGTGCTCGACCTCGGGGCGGGATCGGGCATCGTCGGCATCGCCGCCGCGAAGGCCGGCGCGCGCACGGTGATTGCCGCCGAGATCGACCGCAACGGCGTCGCCGCGCTTACACTCAATGCGGCGGCGAACGGCGTCGCCATCACCGTGGTCGGAGACGATGTCACCAAGGGTGCGCCACCGGCGGTCGACATGGTGCTCGCCGGCGATGTGTTCTACGGGCAGGACGTCGCGCGCCGCGTCATGCCTTTCCTCGACCGCTGCCGCGCTGCCGGCATCGAGGTGCTGGTCGGCGATCCGGGCCGGGCCTATCTGCCCCGCTCGCGGCTGCGCCTGGTCGCCGAATACAAGGTGCCGGATTTTGGCGACGCGAAGGGTGCGGCGACCAGACCGAGCAGCGTCTTTCGTTTCGAGGGCAGAAGATCGCTGGCGCTAGGATCACAACCCAATCACTCTGAATGACCGAGTTTGCGGGTCGAAAGCGGCCCTTCCGCGCCAGATCAGTCGATGCTTGAAACTGCCATTCGCCGCATGAAAGCGGCGTCGAGCATGGTCAGAAAGGCGCGCACCGCGGGGTTGGCGCGTCGGCTTGCCGGCCAGAGCACGGTGACGTTATTTCGCTCGACGGCGAACGTGGACAGCACTGGGACCAGATCGCCGCGCTTCACATAGGGAGCCGCCATGAAGGAGGCGCCTATGCCTATCCCGCCACCGGCTGCCAGCATGATGAGCACGGCATCGCTGGCATCGGCGACCACACCAGCATTGGGCACGATCTCGATCTCGTGGTCGCCAATCCGGAAGGGCCAGCGAAAGGTCTGGCCTGTGCTCTGATACCGAAGATTGACGGTGTCGTGCCCTACCAGGTCATCGGGATGGGTCGGGGTGCCGCGTTCCTCGAGATAGGCCGGCGAGGCGAAGCAGCAAAGCCGATGGGGTGCGAGCTTGCGTGATAGCAGCCGGGTGTCAGCCAGATCACCGATGCGTATGGCGACATCGATGCCTTCCTCAATCATGTCCACTGTCTGGTCACCCAGCCTGAGATCGACGACCAGGTTCGGGTGGAGCCGACGGAAAGCCGGCAAAGCCGGAGCGATCAGGTGGAGTCCGATCGGCAGCGACGCGGCCACGCGCAACGTGCCCGATGGTTCGGAGCGCGCGGTCATTGCCGCCTGCTCGATTTCCTCCGCCTCGCGTAGCAGACGCAGCGCGCGCTCATGCAGGTCGCGCCCTTCGGGCGTGAAGGTGAGCGAGCGCGTCGTACGGGTAAACAGCGACAATCCTAAATGCCGCTCGAGCCGCTGGATGCTCTTGCTGACCGCCGACGGGGAAATCGACAGCGCGCGCGCCGCTGCCGTGTAGCTGCCCAGCGATCCGGCACGCGCGAAGGCGATGATACCAGTGAGCCGATCCAAAGCGATATGTTCCACCACGGCATTACTTAAGCGCCATCTGCGCCGATTATCAACCGGGGATGATGCCGCTAAATCTGCTCCAACGACATGATGAGCGGAGATTTGACCAAATGAGCGATAAGATGAAGGCAGTCCGTCTGCACGCATTCGGTGGTCCCGAGGTGCTGGTGTACGAAGACGCGCCGAGGCCAAATGTGAAGCCCGGCGAGGTGCTTGTCCGCGTCCAGGCGGCGGGGCTTAATCCGCCCGACTGGTATCTGCGGGACGGCTATCGCGCACTGCCGCCAGAATGGCGACCCAACGCATCCTTCCCACTGATTCTCGGCACGGACGTGTCGGGCGTCATTGAAGCGGTTGGCGCCGACGCCGGTGAGTTCAGCATCGGCGACGAGGTCTATGCAATGGTTCGCTTTCCCCATGACCTAGTGACGGGTAGCAATGCCTACGCGCATTATGTCAGTGTGCCGGCATCGCAGCTTGCGTTGAAACCAGCCGGCATCGACCATATTCATGCGGCCGGCGCACCGATGTCGCTTCTGACGGCATGGCAGTTCTTGATCGAACTTGGCCACGACGAGCCGAATCCGTTCCAGCCCTTCCGGCATGAGCCGGTGCCGCTCGACGGCAAGACGGTGCTAATCAACGGCGCCGGAGGCGGTGTCGGGCATCTGGCTGTCCAGTTGGCGAAATGGCGGGGCGCTCGTGTCATCGCGGTGGCATCGGCCAAGAACGAGGGGCTGATGCGAGATCTCGGCGTGGATCAGTTCGTCGACTACAAGACGACCGCGACCGAAGAAGTCGTCCGAGACGTCGACCTTGTCCTCGACGCGGTGGGCGGCGCGGACATGGAGCGCTTCTTCCATGTCCTGAAGCCGGGCGGCGCGCTGTTCCTGATCAACCCGCTGGGCTTCACGGGTCACGAGGAGGCAGAGAAGCTGGGAATCACGGTCTCATCCACACAGGTTCGATCCAATGGCGCGCAGTTGGCAAAAATCGCCCGCCTGCTCGACGACGGCATTGTGCGTGTCGTCATCGACAGCACATTCCCGCTGGCCGAGGCATCGCGCGCGCACCAGCGCGCCGCCGACGGCAGTATTCAAGGCAAGATCGTGCTGGCCGTCTGATTTGTTGCTTTCAGCCGCCCGATCGTCGGAAGTGCAGACGGTCGAGCGGGATCCACCAAGGTAAGCCATGATGCTGATTGTTACCGGTTATATGTACGTCGAGCCCTCGTCGGTTGCCGAGTTTGTCCAGGATATCCAGAACCTCTCCATAGCTACGCGGCAGCGGGACGGAAATCTTTCCTATGACGCGGCTGTGGACGATCCGCTTGCCGGCCGCCTCCTGGTCGCCGAGCGGTGGAGAGACCAGGCCGCACTCACTGCACATCTCCATGCTACCGACACGATGGCGTTCGTTGGTCGATGGGGCGACACCATTAGGGGTGAAATTCTCAAGTACGACGTCCTGCGCAAACGTGGCTTGATGGACGAGTAGCAAAGTACGCCGGTGAGCGTAGAGCGGCAGTCGGATCGTCTGCATATCTGCGCGCGCAACCGGCGCAGTGGACGGCAATCGCAGTCACCCATTCGTCAACCAAGCGGGCGTACTGCCTCGTGCTCATGTGGTGGGCGTGATTGATCCGGCTCGGGAACGCATAATCTACGACCGTGCAGCCACGCCGTTCGAGCCAACAGACAAGGCTGGCTCTCACATCGCTCGTGATCTCGAACCGGACGGGACGACCGGTCTTCTGTTGAACGACGCTTGCTCGGGTCCTGATTTCCGGTCCGGCGACCACATCGCGAATCCTGATCTTGACCAGGTCGCAAGCTGCGCGTTCGCGGTTGGCATCATCGAATTGAGAATGGCCCATGTGAGTTCTCCTCGGCCTTGATTGGCCGGAGGAGAAACGGTGCGGGGCACTTGCCGCTTGGGCCGTTAACGGCCTGGCAGCTTTCAAGATGACTGGCAAGAAAGCCGATCTTTATGTCGAGCGTAGTGCGCACCGCTTTGCGCCAATAGCGGTCATGGGGTCGGATGCCACGATTGACGTAGGGCAAACAACAGATCAGCCGGTTTCTCTGGCGTCCCGCCCAGCCCGGGACAACTTGCCAACAGGCAATGATCGAGGGACCGAGTTTTCTCTCCGGCCTGACGATATCCTAACTGGAATCTAACGTTCGGCGCTCGGCGACGCGTTCAACCAAGCGCTGCCGTTACGGCAGTTCACTTATGTTTCGCTGACGAGAGGTCATCGGGTCAGCGCAGGCTTGGCTCGCGGGGGGAATGCGCGTGTCGAGAATTGCCGCGAGAACGGTCGGTTCGTTTTCCAGGGGGATTGACGCATTTGGCGCCTTGTTCCGTCTGGGTGCTCACGCCAGCAATGTTGACGTCGCCAATGGCGAGAAGAATGACGGGCTTGGCGTTGGACTGAGCCGGCATAGGGCGTTCGCCAAGGGTTGCACCCTCAACGCCATCACGCCCCGAACCGAGGATCGTGATCCCGAGCAGCCACTGGCACGCTGTTTTGCCGACAGGCTTATTGGCGATTCCCACGTCTTCCTGATCAATCCGACGGGGACGAGTCTGTCCATCGGATCGCAAGTCCTGCTGACGACTTGCGACGCCATGCGGCCGAGCAGTGTTGACCAAGTCGGTCATGGAGGCTCGAAATGTCGCCGGTAACTGCCATTCGCCTGATCTTCTTTATGGATGGATTGATCATCGCCAAGTGGTTGCCGCACCTGCCGGACATCCAGGCGCATCTGGGCCTCGACGTCGGCCAGCTCGGGTTGGCGCTTGCCGCTCTGCCGCTCGGCATCATGTCATCGCTACCGCTGGTCGGAACCTTCGTCATCTCGCGCTTCTCCGAGCGGGCCGCCATCCGCGTCACCTTCCTCTGGCTGGCATTGACCTCGACCCTTCCCGGCCTCGCCTGGGATTTTCCGAGCTTTGCGATCGCACTGTTCTTCTACGGGTCGGGCATTGCCGGCGTTGAAGTCGCCATGAACGCCACCGCCGATGCCGTCGAGTCCCGCGTCGGCCGGCGGATCATGTCGAGCTGCCACGGCCTGTGGAGCGTCGGCAACCTCACCGGTGCGGCGCTGGGCAGCCTGGCACTGTCGCTGCATCTGGACGCCATCGTAACCTTCATCGTCGCAGCCCCGATTCTGATGGCGCTGGCCTACGCCTCGACCGGCCGGCTCGGCCATAGCCCGATTTCGTCGGAGCCGGGGCCGGCCTTGGCCTTGCCAGATTTCCCGCTGCTGGTCCTGTGCTTGCTGCCGTTCTGCGCCTGCGTGCTGGAAGGTGCCATGGCCGACTGGGCAGCTGTGTACCTGCGGATCGAGCATGGTGCTCAGGCTGCGCTCACCGGTGCCGGCTTCGGCGTCTTCGCCGCCGTCATGGCCGCAACACGGCTGACCGGCGACCGCCTCGTCGATCGTGTCGGACCGGTCTTCATCGCCCACTGCTGCGGCGTCTCGGGCGTCCTGGGCCTGCTGGTGATCTGGGTCGCCCCCGGCGTGTGGCCGGCGTTGGCCGGATTTGCGCTGATGGGCTTTGCCGCCTCACTGATCTTCCCGATATCGGTTACAGCCGCGGCCCGTCAACCCGGCCGCTCCGCCGCCATGAACATCGCGTCGCTATCGCTGATCTGCTTTTCCGGCTACGTCATCGGCCCACCGGTCGTCGGCCTCATTGCCGACCTGGTCGGCCTGCGCAACGCGCTTGCCTGCCTCATTCCCTTCGCGCTCGGCGTCCTGCTGCTCGCTCCACGGCTCCAACCCAGGGCCGCCGTCACCGGCACCGCCACGGCCCAAGGCTCCACCCATCTCGACCATTGGCGGGCAAGCTCAAGTTGATTTGAGTTTTGACCCCCAGGCGCCCGTCGTCAGACCGTCTCCTTGACCCGCGCCGAAAGGAAATCCGGCAGGTCGGCAACCGAATCCAGGATGACGTCGGCGATTTCGGCCAGCGATTCGCGCGTGCCGGTGCCGGAGAGCACGCCCACCGCCAGGCCGCAGCCACCAGCCCGCGCCATTTCGAGATCGTGGCGGTTGTCGCCGACCATGGCGATCGCCGCCGGCTTCAGTCCGGTAAGATCGCAGAAGGCCTGGATCGTATCGGGGGCAGGCTTGGGATTGGCCACCGCGTCGTAGCCATAGGCGGCATCGAAGAGTTGGGCGACGCCCAGCGTGACCAGCGTCTTTTCAGCGCCGCTGGTCGAATCGTTGGTGGCGACACCGAGGCGGTAGGCTCTTTTATGCAGTGCCGCCAGCGTGTCGACGATACCAGGCAGCGCCACCGCCATCGCCGAGCCCTGCATCGAGGTGATCTCGTTGAAGCGGGCGACGGCCAGCATCTGGTCCTCGTCGGACAGCCGCGGGAACCACAATTCGACGACGTCCATGTTGGTACCCGAGGCAAAGATTGAATCAGGCTTGAAGCGGCGGTTGGCGAAATCGAAGCCGGCCGCGGCAAGCAGCCTGTCGGCCTTCCAGCGGTCGCCATCGGCCGCGTCCATGGCCATGAAGTCGGCGACGCCAAGCCAGGTCGCGTTGAAGTCGACAAGCGTTCCATCCTTGTCGAACAATATTCCCTTGATGTCGGCCAAACGCTTCACTCCGAACCACGCAATTGGTGGATATGTCCGACAAGGCCGGCCGTCGAGGCATCCCGCTTTGCGGCACTTTCCTTGCCTTCCACGACAGGCAGGAGGCCGGTGGCCAGTTCCTTGCCGAGCTCGACGCCCCATTGGTCGAAGGAGTTGATGTTGAAGAGCGTTCCCTCGACGAAGACGCGGTGCTCGTAAAGTGCGATCACCCGACCCAAGGTGCGCGGATCGAGCTTGCGGTAGAGGATGGTCAGCGAGGGCCGGTTGCCCGAGAAAACGCGATGCGGCGCGATGCGGTCGACGTCGGCTGGCTTCATGCCCTTGGCCAGCATCTGCGCGCGCGCCTCCTCCAGCGTGCGGCCCTTCATGAAGGCTTCCGACTGCGCCAGGCAATTGGCGAGCAGCAGGTCGTGCTGATGCTTGAGATCGGGCTCATGGCCGACGGCGGCGGCGAGGAATTCGACCGGGATGAAATCGGTGCCCTGATGCAGCAGCTGGAAGAAGGCGTGCTGGCCGTTGGTGCCGGGCTCGCCCCAGACCAGCGGTCCGGTCGGTGTGGTCACCGCGGTGCCTTCGAGGGTGACGCTCTTGCCGTTCGATTCCATGTCGAGCTGCTGCAGATAGGCCGGCAGCCTGGACAGGCGCTGGTCGTAGGGGATGACGGCGCGGGCCGGGTATTTGCAGATCACCCGGTGCCACCAGCCGACCAGCCCCAGCAGCGCCGGCAGGTTCTTGCGCAACGGCGCGGTGCGGAAGTGCTCGTCCATCTCGTGCGCGCCATCGAGGAAGGCGCGGAAATTCCGTGGACCGACCGCGATCATGACAGGCAGGCCGATCGCACCCCAGACCGAATAGCGGCCGCCGACCCAGTCCCAGAAGCCGAAGACGCGATCCGCTTCGATGCCGAATTTCGCCACCAGGTCGAGCGCGGTCGAGACGGCGGCGAAATGCTTGCCGACCGCCTCCTTGCCGAGCGCCTTCTGCACCCAGTCGCGCGCCGTCTGCGCATTGGTCATCGTCTCGACAGTGGTGAAGGTCTTGGAGGCGATGATGAACAGCGTGGTTTCAGCGGACAGGCTCTTCAGCGTGTCGTGGATATGGGCGCCGTCGATGTTGGAGACATAATGCGCGCGCGGGCCGTCATGATAGGGGGCGAGCGCCAGGGTCACCATGGCCGGACCGAGATCGGAGCCGCCGATGCCGATGTTGACGATGTCGGTGATCTTCTTGCCGGTGGCGCCGGCCGCCTTGCCGGAGCGGATCGCGTCGGCGAAGGCGCCCATCGCGTCGAGCACGGCGATGACGTCCGCCTTGACGTCCTGGCCGTCGACCGTGACACCCTTGCCGCTCAGGTTGCGCAGCGCCGTGTGCAGCACGGCGCGGTCCTCGGTGATGTTGATCTTCTTGCCGGCGAACATGGCTGCACGGCGACCTTCGAGATCGGCAGCCTTGGCGAGCTTTTCCAGCAAATCCATGGTGGTCGCGTCGACGGCGCATTTCGACCAGTCCAGCAACATGTCACCGTCGGTGGCGGAGAATGTCGCAAACCGCTGCGGATCGGCGGCGAAGGCCTGGCGCATGTCGCCCGGCGCGCTTGCGCGATAGTCGCGCAAGGCGGCGAGCTGTTTCTGGAAGGCTGTCTGATCCACTGGCGGGAAACTCCTGGCGTCTTCGACGCACCATATCAGACCGGATGTTTCCGGCGCGTGTCGTCGCGCCACAACTATTGAGCCGAACTCGGTCCGGTCAATACGCGGTTATGCCGCATCGCATCACGATGCGATGACAGAATGTGACATCGGCGCGGCTTGCAGCCGTCGATTTCGGACGAAGGATCACTGGCATAAATCCCAAAGATCAGAAAAATTGATTGGCGCAACCCCTTGTGCCACCGTTACATTCGACTGGTCCAGCCAAACGAAAAAAGCTGGCCATCGAGGAACATTTCCCATGCCACAGCGCAATGACACGGCCATATGGTCCGGCCTGTTCCGGATTTCGGCCGAATCCGGCCAAACCCTCCAGGCACAGATCCGACAGGCGATCGTGGCCGCCATCCTAGACCGGCAGATCGCCGCTTCGATGCCGCTCCCCTCGTGCCGGATCCTGGCCGAGAAACTCGGCGTGGCGCGCGGAACCGTGGTTCTGGCCTTCCAGCAGCTCGTCGACCAGGGGTTCCTGGTGGCGCGCGAGCGTCGCGGCCATTTCGTCAATCCCGACGTGCTGGCGACACCCGCCAAGCCGCACCAGAAGGCGCCCGACCAGGCCAACGAGATCGACTGGAAGGCACGCCGGCAGATCGCGGCAAGCGATATGCCGCCGCCGGCCAAGCACGAGAACTGGATCAAGTCGTCCTACCCGTTCGTCTACGGCCAGTTCGACCCGGCGCTGTTCCCGACCGCCGAGTGGCGCGAGTGCAACCGCATGGCCCTGGCAGTGCTCGAAATCCGCAACTGGGCGTCCGACATGGTCGATCGCGACGATCCGCTCCTGATCGAGCAGATCCAGGCGCGGCTCCTGCCCCGGCGCGGAATCTTCGCCAATCCCGACGAGATCATCGTCACGCTGGGCGCCCAGAACGCGCTCTACATGCTGGCGACACTTTTGATGACCAAGGGCTCCAAGGTGGCGATGGAAGATCCCGGCTACCCCGATGCCCGCTCGATCTTCCGGCTTGCGGGCGCCGACATCCAGCCAGTGCCGGTCGACCAGTCCGGCATCGTAACCTCTTCTATCCCCAATGATTCCGGCTTCGTCTTCGTCACGCCCAGCCATCATTGCCCGACCATGGTGCCGTTGTCGGCCGAGCGGCGGCAGGATCTGCTGGCGCGTGCCAACCGGCACAACCAGATCATCATCGAGGACGGCTATGACAGCCAGCTTCTCGACGAGGCGCCGCAGCAGGCGCTGAAGAGCCTCGATCGCTCCGGCCGCGTCGTCTATGTCGGATCGATGTCGAAGACGCTGGCTCCGGGCTTGCGGCTTGGCTACATCGTGGCGTCGGCTGGACTGATCGCGGAGCTCAGGGCGCTGCGCCGCTTCATGCTGCGTCACCCGCCGGCAAACAACCAGCGCGCCGTGGCACTCTTCCTGTCGCTCGGGCATCACGAAGCGCTGGTGCGGCGGCTGTCGAGCGCCTTCGACGAACGGCGCAAGCGCCTGGTCCATGCGATTTCCGCCTTCCTGCCGGAATGGCGTTCGACCGACTCGGCCGGCGGCACCTCGCTGTGGCTCGAAGGTCCACGCGGCACCGATTCGCGTGGACTGGCCGAGGCCGCCGCCTCGCGCAGTGTCATCATAGAGCCTGGCGACCGGTTCTTCGACCGCACGGAAAAGCCTTCGCGTTTCATGCGCTTGGGCATTTCCTCGATCGCGCTGCAGCACATCGAGCCCGGCATTCGCGAGCTCGCCACCGCGGCCGGACGCAGGCCGGCAGCGGCCTGATCCACTCCCCGATCCCCTTGACCGGAGCCGCACGACAGCGTCTCCGGCTCCTTTAGCCCTGGCACATGCAACCAGACCGGCTGGCTCATAGTCTGTGCCAATGCCGGCGGCATAGTCGTGGCACAAAGGGGAAGAAGCAGCCGATGGTGGACCAACCGCCGCCCTGTTTCCGAGAAAAGGTGGAGTGCCTCCATGTCAGTGGTTGTTGAAAAGCAGGAAGCGGCGGACCAGCGTTCGCGCCGCTCCGGCGGGCGCGAAGCGCGCCGCGCCATGCGGGCAGCGCCGTTGGCCGACGACATCAAGCCGGTGCGCGCAGGCCTCGAGGGCGGCAGCTACGGACCGCTGGCGGGCAATGATCGGGAGCGCATCCATGAAGCGGTGCTGACGCTGCTGGAGACGGTCGGCTTTGCCAATGCCATCCCTTCCTGCATCGAGGCGCTGACCAAGGTCGGCGCCACCTATGGCGACGATGGCCGCATTCGTTTTCCACGCGCGCTGGTGCTCGACACGATCAAGAAAGCTGCCCGGAATTTCACCTTGCACGGCCAGGACCCGAAACACGATATGGTGATCCAGGGCAAGCGCGTGCACTACGGCACGGCCGGAGCCGCGGTCCACCTGGTCGATGTCGAAAAGCGCGAATACCGCGAATCGCTGCTGCAGGACATCTATGACGCCGCCCGCATCGTCGAGGGGCTCGACAACATCCATTTCTTCCAGCGGCCGATGGTGCCGCGCGACATTCCCGATCCGCTCGAAATGGACTTCAACACGCTCTACGCCTGCGTGATGGGCACGTCCAAGCATGTCGGCACCTCTTTCACGGTGCGCGAGAACGTGCAGCCGGCGCTCGAAATGCTCTATGCCATCGCCGGCGGCGAGGAGAATTTCCGCGCCAGGCCGTTCGTGTCGAACTCGAACTGCTTCGTCGTGCCGCCGATGAAGTTCGCCGAGGACGCCTGCGGCGTGCTCGAAGCCTGCGTCGATGGCGGCATCCCGATCCTGTTGCTGTCGGCTGGACAGGCCGGCGCGACCGCGCCGGCGGCGATTGCCGGCGCCGTCGTGCAAGCCGTGGCCGAAGTGCTGGCTGGTCTCGTCTATGTCAACGCCCTGAAGCCGGGACATCCGGCGATCTTCGGCACCTGGCCGTTCGTTTCCGATCTGCGCACCGGCGCCATGTCCGGCGGCTCGGCCGAACAGGCGGTGCTGACGGCAGCCTGCGCGCAGATGGCACAGTTCTACGATCTGCCGGGTGGTTCGGCCGCCGGCATGACGGATTCGAAACTGCCCGACATTCAGTCCGGCTACGAGAAGGGCATCACCGATGTGATGGCCGGCCTTGCCGGGCTCAACCTGGTCTATGAATCGGCCGGCATGCATGCATCACTGCTCGGCTTCTGCCTGGAAAGCCTGATCATCGACAATGACATGCTGGGCCACTGCCTGCGCTGCGTGCGCGGCATCGAGGTGACCGACGAGGCGCTGTCGATCGACACTATCGCCGATGTCTGCCTGAGGGGACCGGGCCACTATCTCGGCAACGAGCAGACGCTGCGGCTGATGCAGACGGAATATTTCTATCCCGCCGTCGGCGACCGTTTCTCGCCGAAGGAATGGAACGAGAAGGGCCGGCCCGACATCCTGCAGCGCGCGATCATCGAGAAGAAGCGCGTCCTTGCCGAACGTTTCCCGCGCCACGTGCCGAAGCCGCTCGACGACAAATTGCGCATGCGTTTCGGCGAGATGATCAAGCTGCCGCGCGCCAATATGGGCGGGTAGCGCCGCTTCTCGTCAAAGGGTGTGTTGAGATTCAGGTCAGGCCGAGTCGAAAACGGTGGCTTGCGAGAACCGGAGCGGAGCGTACTTTTGGGTACGTGAGCAACGGAAGCGCAGCAAGCTATCGTTTGCAGACCGGCATCACCTGAATATCGACGCACCCTAGTCCGTGCCGAGCCCGTAGCGTTCTACGACTTCGGCATCGATCAGCTTGGCGTGCAGCGCCATCAGCACGATCTTCGCGTCGAAACTGTCGCCGGCCTCGACCGCGGCTTCGATCCGGTGCTCGGCATCCTGCCGCTGCTGCAGGCCTTGGGACCGCTCGAACGTCTCCGGCCCGGCAATGCAATAGCTGAACAGGCGCGCGACTTGCGGATAGGCCTGCGGCGGCGGCTCGTCGGGCCAATGGTCCTTCATCAGATTGACGATGGTGAGTTTTACGCCCTCAGGCACAAGGGCGGGATGCAGGTCGGCGCCGCGCAAGGCCGTGTCGAGCTGCCTCAGATCGCCCGAGCGGCCGAACATTCCGAGGAAGCCGAGGGAAGAGCGCCGTCCTGCCATGATGGTCCAATCCGTTTCCAGCCACTTAGGTGGTTCGCAAGCGGATTACAAAGGCAACGGATCCTAAAGCGCCGCGCTTTAGGTCTTTGTTTTGATCCATGTCGTTCTCCCAAAACCGAGTCACTTTTGGGCGACATGCATTAGCCGCTTACCGCCAACAACAGGACGCCGGCCAGAGCCGATCCGGCGAGCGTCGGCAGCATGCCGATCTTCAGCTTCAGGATGGCGATCATGGCGGCCAGGGAAAGCAGCGCCGCGCGCCAGTCGATCGACGAGAGCACCGGCACATTCATGCCTGGACCTATCGTGTGCACCTCACGGAAAACGACGTGCAAGGCAAACCACAGAGCGAGATTCATGATGACGCCGACGACGGCGGCGGTGATCGCGCCCAATGCGGCCGACAAGGCCTTGTTGCCGCGCAGGGCCTCGATATAGGGCGCACCGAGGAATATCCAGAAGAAGCAGGGCGTGAACGTTACCCACAGCGTGAGCAGTGCTCCGAGCGACCCGGCAAGCACTGGGTCCAGCCCCCCGGGGTGGCGGAACGCGGCGATGAAGCCGACGAACTGCAGCACCAGGATGAGCGGGCCTGGCGTGGTCTCGGCAAGCCCGAGACCATCGACCATTTCACCAGGGGCGAGCCAGCCGAAGGACTGGACAGCAGCCTGCGCGACATAGGCAAGCACCGCATAGGCGCCACCGAAGGTGACGACCGCCATCAGGCTGAAAAAACGGCCTATCTCGGTCCAGACGCTCGCGGAGCCGGTGAACCACCAGATCGCAAGGACAGGTCCGAGCCAGATCGGCAGCCAGATGGCGACAGTGCGCGGCGCATGCCATTTGGTCGGCGTGACATGGGCCAGTTCGCCGCGCTCGAACATCAGGTCGACCGCGCCCTTGATATCGGCAATGTCGCCCTTGCCATGGGCGGAGCCGGAAAACAGGCCTGGAACAACGCGGTCTCCCAGCCATCCTGTCAGGCCCGCGAGCAGGACGATGAGCGGGAACGGCACATTCAACGCATAGATGGCAATGAAAGCCGCGACCGCGATCGACACCATGACCGGATTTTTCAGGGCGCGCCGTCCGATCCGGATCACCGCCTGGACGACAATGGCCAGCACCGCCGCCTTCACCCCGAAAAACAGCGCCTCGACGAGCGGCACGTCGCCATAGAGTGCGTAGAGAACGCTCAGGATCAGCATGACGAGCGCGCCCGGCACGACGAACAGCATGCCGGCAACGAGGCCGCCGATCGTCCTGTGCAGCAGCCAGCCGATATAGATGGCGAGCTGCTGCGCTTCCGGGCCGGGCAGCAGCATGCAGTAGTTCAGCGCATGCAGGAAACGCTGTTCACCGATCCAGCGCCGCTCCTCGACCAGTTCCTTGTGCATCAAGGCGATCTGCCCGGCCGGCCCGCCGAAGCTGAGCAGTCCGATTTTCGTCCAGAGCCTCAAGGCTTCGGCAAAGGTCGGTGCGGCCGGCGCCTCGCTGTTTACCGCCGCATCCTGCGGCACAAGAGCGCTCATGCCGTTTTACCCCCAGCTGCTCCTGGCCAATTGTGGGTTTCTTCGGTGGCGTCGCGGCACCAGCGGAAGAACGCATCGTAGAGCAGCATGCCTGCTTCCAACTGCTCCAAATCGTCGCGATACATGCGCGACAGGCCGAGCGATGCAGCCAGAAAGCCGGCGGCCTGGGGCACCAGATCGAGGCTTGCCGTGTCGGCGGCGCGCACGATCAGGGCAAGGCGATCGAGCGCCTCGGATTCCAGCCCGAACTCCTCGATCATCGTGTCGAAGGTGCAGCGATCGCCGCGATGGCTCCAGAACACATTGTCGATGTCGAAAGGCATGGCCTGAAAACGGTCGGCGACAGCAGGCACTTCGGCTGCCTCGACGAACAGGAAGATCGCATGAGGATCGACGAAGCGCCGGATCAGCCAGGGGCAGGCGATGCGGTCGACCTTCGGGCGCGATCGCGTCACCCACACAGTGCGGCCTCTTTCGTCGCGTGGCGGTAATTTTTCGGTGCGGACCAAAAGCCCATTCGCGTCGCGCCAGGCTTCGAAGCCGCCTTCGAGGGATTCAGCGGAAATACCCTCATGCCGCAGCCATGCGGCTACGCCTTGCGAGAGTTTTTGACCTTTCTGACAGACGACCGCGACCTGGCTGCCGGCAAATTCGGAAGCCCAGGTCGAAACGGTTTTGAAATTGCGTCGGCATGAGGCCGGCAGCAGGCGCTGATCGGCGTCGAAATCCTCATCGATGCGGACATCGATGATCATGGGTGCACCCGGCAGACCGACCAGACGAGACAGTTGCGATACGGTGATAGCGGTTGTTGACGGCATGGCGTCCACCTCCTGATAGAGAAGCCTGGACGCGAACGTTGGGCTGACGCCTCACGGGGTCTTCGCGATGCACCCCTTGCCATGACAGTGGATTTGTCGAGCGCCCTTGTCAAGGATCGCGCACGGTCTCGGCCCGCCATCGACGCGCCACGCCAAACGAAACACGGCTGGCGACCTGAGTAAGCAGGCCGCCAGCCGTCGATCCAACATCCGTGATTGTCGCCAGGAATAATCTATGACTATCCCTGTGAATAATCGATGATTGTCCCCCGAGCAATCAGTGATTGTCCCCCGGAGCAATCAGTGATTGTCCCCGGAGCAATCAGTGATTGTCTCTGGGGACGCCGCTGGTGTGCGCGACATCCTGGTATTTCACCGCCGGCTTCAGCACCATTCCCTCGGAGAACTGGTCGACCATGCCGCGCTGGATCTCCTGCCACGGCGTCTGGTGTTTGGGATAGTGAAAGCCGCCATTGTTCTGCAGTTCGGCACGGCGCCGCGTGATCTCGTCATCGGTGACCAGGATATCGGCGGTGCCCTTCCTGAGATCGATGCGGACGCGGTCGCCTGTCTTGAGCAGCGCCAGGCCGCCGCCGATCGCGGCTTCGGGCGAGGCATTCAGGATCGACGGAGAGCCTGACGTGCCCGACTGGCGGCCGTCACCGATACAGGCGAGTGCGTGGATGCCCTTCTTGATCAGGTAGGCCGGCGGCTGCATGTTGACCACCTCGGCGCCACCGGGATAGCCGACCGGGCCGGCGCCGCGCATGAACAGGATGGTGTGCTCGTCGATGCCTTGCGCCGGATCGTCGATGCGGGCGTGGTAATCCTCGGGGCCGTCGAAGACCATGGCGTTGCCTTCGAAGGCTTCGGGATCCTTCGGGTTGGACAGATAGCGCTCGCGGAATTCGGGCGAGATGCCGCTGGTCTTCATGATCGCCGAATCGAACAGATTGCCCCTGAGGTTGATGAAGCCGGCATTGGCCTTCAGCGGCTTGTCGACGCTGCGGATGACCTCGGCATTCTCGTTGGCGACCCCCTTGCAATTGTCACCGATCGACTTGCCGTTGACGGTCAGCGCATCGGGATGCGGCAACAGCCCGCCCTTCATCAGTTCGGCCACCACGGCCGGCACGCCGCCGGCATGATGGTAATCCTCGCCGAGATACTCGCCCGTCGGCTGCAGATTGACGATGAGCGGCACCTTGAGGCCGATCTTCTGCCAGTCGTCATTGTCGAGCGGCACGCCGAGATGGCGGGCAATCGCATTGAGGTGGATCGGCGCGTTGGTGGAGCCGCCGATCGCCGAGTTGACGACGATGGCGTTCTCGAAGGCCTTGCGCGTCATGATGTCGGACGGTTTCAGGTCCTCATGCACCATCTCGACGATGCGCTTGCCGGTCTCGTAAGAAATCTGGCCGCGCTCGCGATAGGGCGCCGGGATGGCGGCCGAACCCGGCAGTTGCATGCCGAGCGCCTCGGCCAGCGAATTCATCGTGGTGGCGGTGCCCATGGTGTTGCAATAGCCGGTGGACGGCGCCGAGGAGGCGACGATGTCCATGAACTCGTCATAGCCGATCTCGCCGGCCGACAGGCGCTGGCGCGATTCCCAGACGATGGTGCCGGAGCCGGTGCGCTTGCCCTTGTGCCAGCCATTGAGCATCGGGCCGACCGACAGCGCGATGGCCGGAATGTTGACGGTGGCCGCCGCCATCAACAGCGCTGGCGTCGTCTTGTCGCAGCCGATGGTCAGCACCACGCCGTCGAGCGGATAGCCGTAGAGCACCTCGACGAGGCTGAGATAGGCGAGATTGCGGTCGAGTGCCGCGGTCGGGCGCTTGCCCGTTTCCTGGATCGGATGGCACGGAAACTCGAATGGAATGCCGCCCATCGAGACGATGCCTTCGCGCACACGCTTGGCGAGTTCGATGTGGTGCCGGTTGCAAGGCGAAAGGTCCGAGCCGGTCTGGGCGATGCCGATCAGCGGCTTGCCCGACATCAATTCGGCGCGCGTCAGCCCGTAATTCAGGTAGCGCTCGAGATAGAGCGCGGTCATTCCCGGATTGTCAGGGTTGTCGAACCACTCTTGCGAGCGAAACTTTTTCTTCTTCGTGGGGGCGCCAGCCATCATGGTCTCCGTATTTGTATGACAAATCGATATGACAACGCGCGGATGCAGGCAAGGGGCACGCGTGATCTGAACCCGCACTTTGGTGCGATAGACATGTATCGACCCGCACGCTACGACCAATCCGACATCGGTGGTCCGGGAGGTTTTGATGGCTTTGGTGATCGAAGGCGAGGAACGTATCGCCGCACCTATACAGAAAGTATGGGAAGCTTTGAACGATCCGGCGGTACTCAAGGAGAGCATTCCCGGCTGCCAGAGCCTGGAGATGAAGTCGCCGACCGAGATGGCGGCGACGGTCGTCCTGAAGATCGGACCGATCAAGGCGACCTTCAACGGCGAGGTGACGCTGAAAAACCTCAAGCCGCCGCATGCCTACACCATCCAGGGCGAAGGCAAGGGCGGTATTGCCGGCTTTGCCAAGGGCGGTGCCGACGTGACGCTGACCGAGGATGGGCCGGATGCCACCGTCCTGAAATACGCGGCCAAGGCCGATGTCGGCGGCAAGATCGCCCAGCTTGGCAGCCGGCTGATCGAGTCGACCTCGAAGAAGCTGGCCGGACAATTCTTTTCGACTTTCGGCGAGAAAGTGGGCGGCTAGGCCCTCGCCCTTGAGAATCACTCGAAGACGATGTTCGGCACCGCCGCTTCGGCGGCGCCACGCTCCTCGTTGACCCGATCCCAGACCTTCGAAGCAATATCGCGATAAATCTTCGCCTCGGCGCTGTCGGGCTTCGATGCCACCACCGGCGAACCTTCATCGGAGCTTTCGCGAATGCCCATCTCCAGCGGCACTTCGCCGAGGAAGGTGACGCCGAGGCGCTCTGCCTCGCGGCGTGCGCCGCCATGGCCAAAGATATCGTAGCGCTTGCCGGTGTCGGGCGCCAGGAAGTAGCTCATGTTCTCGACGATGCCGAGCAGCGGCACGTCGACCTTCCTGAACATGTTCAGCCCCTTGCGGGCATCGATCAGCGCCAGGTCCTGCGGCGTCGAGACGATGACGGCGCCGGCCAGCGGCACCTGCTGGGCCATGGTCAGCTGGGCGTCGCCGGTGCCGGGGGGCATGTCGACCACAAGCACGTCGAGCCGCCCCCATTCGACCTCGCGCAGCATCTGCGTCAGCGCCGACATCACCATCGGGCCGCGCCAGATCATCGGTGTCTCCTCGTCGACGAGGAAACCCATCGACATCACCTTCAGCCCATAATTCTCCATCGGCTTCAGGATCTTACCGTCGACCGTCTGCGGCCGGCCGTGAATGTTGAGCAGCCTGGGCATCGACGGGCCGTAGATGTCGGCATCGAGCACGCCGACGCGCAGGCCGTTGGCGGCAAGGCCAAGCGCGATGTTGACGGCGGTGGTCGACTTGCCGACGCCGCCCTTGCCGGAAGCAACGGCGATGATCGCCTCGATGCCGGGCACGCCGCGCTTGCCATGGCTGTGCGAAGCTGGGGCATGCGGCGCGGCGCGCGCAGCGGCGGGCGGAGCCGATGGTGCCGGCCTGGCAGCGGGACGCGCCGGAACCGGCGCCTCCATGCCACCGCCCTTCTTTTCCGCCGTCAGCGCGACGACGGCGCCGGCGACACCGGGGATTGCCTTGACGACACGCTCCGCGGCGGCGCGCAACGGCTCCATCTCCTGCGCCCTGGCGGCGGGAACCGTGATCGAGAAGAACACTTTTGCGTCGGCGATGAATATCTCGGAGACCATGCCGAGATCGACGATATTGCTGGTGAAGTCAGGCCCATTGACCGTCTTCAGGCGCTCGGTGACGATTTCCTTGGTAACGGACATGATCTTTTCCTCGGCGTTCGGCCCCTCAGATAGTGTAGTTTTCGGGCAGAACCAAGCAGCCGCCTCGACGCACCCCTTGACGCCTCCTTGGCCGATGCGAACGAGAGCACCGGCGGGCACAAGTCGCCAAGCATGGCGCGCGACCTATTTCAATGAGGATGAGGGAAGACAATCAGGGAAGGATAGGATCATGCTCGAAAACAGCAACGCCACGGCCAACATCGCGGTGAAGGACCTGGCGAGAGCAAAGGCCTTTTATGAGGGGACTCTGGGCCTCAAGCAGGTCGACGACATGGGTGGCGAACTGATCGTCTACAAAAGCGGCGACACGTTCATCAATGTCTATCATTCACAATTTGCCGGGACCAACAAGGCGACGACGGTGACCTGGACGGTCGGCGATCAGATCGAGACTGTCGTCAAATCGTTGAAATCGAAAGGCGTTGCCTTCGAACACTACGAAATGCCCGGGCTGACGATCGAGGGTGACGTCCATGTCGGCCAAAGCATGAAGGTCGCCTGGTTCAAGGATCCGGACGGCAACATCCTCAATCTTGTGAGCCAGTAGACCGCATCGCGATTGCCGGGGGGTCCGGGCGCCGCGATGTTGCCTCAGCCCGTCAGGTTGACGGCGAGATAGGTGAGAGCCGAAATCGCCGCCGTCGCCGGCAAGGTGACGATCCAGGCGATGACGATGTTGCCGGCGATGCCCCAGCGCACCGCCGAAACGCGGCGTGCGGCGCCGACACCGATGATGGCACCGGTGATCGTATGCGTGGTCGATACGGGAATGCCGAGCCAGGTGGCGGCGAACAGCGTTATGGCACCGCCGGTCTCGGCGCAGAAACCCTGCATCGGATTCAACCTGGTGATCTTCGAGCCCATCGTGTGAACGATGCGCCAGCCGCCGAACAGCGTGCCCAGCGCCAGCGCCGACTGGCAGGTGAGGACGACCCACAGCGGCACGTAGAATTTCTCGCCGAGCATGCCTTGCGAATAGAGCAGCACGGCGATGATGCCCATGGTCTTCTGGGCATCGTTGCCGCCATGTCCGAGCGAATAGAGCGAGGCGGAAAAGAACTGCAGCACGCGGAAGGTGCTGTCGACGGCAAACGGCGTCTGGCGCACGAACAGCCACGAAACCACGAGGATGAGGACGAGCGCCAGGACAAAACCCGTTGCCGGCGACAGAACGATCGCAGCGACCGTCTTGCCGAGCCCCGACCAGACGATGGCGCCGACGCCCGCCTTTGCAACGCCGGCGCCGACCAGCCCGCCGATCAGCGCGTGCGAGCTGCTCGATGGGATGCCGGCGATCCAGGTGACGATGTTCCAGACGATGGCGCCCACGAGAGCCGAGAAGATCACCGCCGGCGTGACGATGCTGACGTCGACGATGCCCTTGCCCACGGTTTCAGCGACATGCAGGCCGAAGAACATGAAGGCGATGAAATTGAAGAAAGCCGCCCAGAACACCGCATAATGCGGCCTCAGCACGCGCGTGGAGACGATCGTGGCGATGGAGTTGGCCGCGTCGTGCAGGCCGTTGAGAAAATCGAAGAACAGCGCGACGGCGACAAGGCCGGCCAGCAGGGGAAAGGCTATGGTGGCTTCCATTGCCTAGACGTTCTCGATGACGATGCCGCTGATCTCGTTGGCGACGTCCTCGAAACGGTCGACCACCTTCTCGAGCTGGCCATAGATCTCGCTGCCGATCAGATAAGCCATAGGGTCGCTGCTGCCGTGTTTCCTGAACAGGTTTTTCAGCCCCTGCTCATGCAGATCATCGGCCCGGCTTTCGACGCGCATGACTTCTTCGGCGATGGCGTTGAGGCGCACCGTGTGCGTACCGACCTTGGCGAGCAGCGGGATCGCCTCGGCCACCAGCTTGGCGGCAGCGACGATGACGCCGCCCATTTCCTGCATCAGCGGATCGAATTCCTTCTTTTCGAACAGTCTCACCGTCTTGACGGTCTTGTGCATCATATCGATGGCATCATCCATCGACTGGATCAGGTCCTTGATGTCGCCGCGATCGAACGGCGTGATGAAGGAGCGCCGCACGGCAAGCAGGACTTCGGCGGTGATGTGGTCGGCTTCGTCCTCGAGATCGACGATCTTCTGGCACCAGCGATCGATATCCTTGCCCTGGAGGAGGAGCTGCAGCGCCTCCGCGCCGCCGACCACCGTGCGGGAATGGCGCTCGAACAGATCAAAGAAGCGATCTTCGCGCGGCAGCAGCTTGCGGAACCAGCCCAGCATGTCAGTCTCCCATCGCGGCCGGTTCACGACCGTTTTACTGACATAGCGCCGCACGGCGCCGCGGGGAACCGTAAGCCGGCTGAAAAGATGTGGATGCGGGCGTTATGCATATCGCTTGCGGCAAAGGACAAATTGCCCGAGCCTGCGCGACGACCGGAAGGATGGCATGATCGACAAACTCGAATTCTTCATCGCGCTGGCCAAGGAAGAGCATTTCGGCCGGGCGGCGGAAGTGTGCGGCGTCACCCAGCCGACGCTTTCGGCCGGGATCAAGCAGCTGGAAGGCCAGCTCGGCGTCATGCTGGTGCTGCGCGGCTCGCGCTTCCAGGGCCTGACGCCGGAAGGCAAGCAGGTGCTGGTTTGGGCGCGGCGCATCGTCGGCGACTCAAGGACCATGCGCGAGGAAATGCGCGCGGCGCGCCACGGCCTTGCCGGCCGCATCCGCATCGCCGCCGTCCCGACGGCGCTGGCCATGGTGGCGCGGCTGACAACGCCGTTCCGCGAAAAGCATCCCGGCGTCACTTTTTCCGTCCTGTCGCGGACGTCGATCGAGGTGCTGACGCTGCTCGGCAATTTCGATGTCGATGCCGGCATCACCTATCTCGACAACGAACCCCTGGGGCGGGTGACCAGCGTGCCGCTCTATGACGAGCGCTACCAGCTGATCACGGCGGTCGGAAACCCCTATTCCGACCGCGACAAAGTGACGTGGGCCGAGATCAGCCATCTGCCGCTCTGCCTGCTGACGCCGGACATGCAGAACCGGCGCATCATCGACCAGCATCTGGCGGAAGCCGGCGTGCAGGTGCGGCCGACGCTGGAATCCAACTCGATGATTGTCTTGTTCTCGCATATCCGGACCGGCAAATGGTCATCGATCATGCCTCTCAACCTCGCGGAAACATTCGGCTTTTCGGAGCCGATCCGGGCCATACCGATCGTCGAGCCGGATGCCAGCCATACCGTCGGGCTGGTGGCGGCACCGCGCGAGCCGCACACGCCGCTCGTGCAGGCGCTGCTGGACGAGGCGATGGCGCTGGCAGACGATTTCCGCACCCATCGCTAGGCTAGAAATGCCTGAGAAGACGCTTGATAGAAATTTTCTATCGAGCGACGAAACCGCTTTATTGATTTCGGGGGTTTCCTCTGATTTCTTAAGCACTTAGCGATATTGCGCCTTATGCATGTCGTTGCCCTAACACCGCTTCGCATTTTTGGGCGACATGCATAGGGAAAGCCACGACCAGGGAGGGCGCTGCATGACGATGCAGCCTGCAAGTACCGAGATCGCATCGCGCACGGCCGCGATCGTCCAAGAGTTGAAGGATGTCGAGGGTCCGCTGCTGCCGATCCTGCACGGCATCCAGGAGGAATTCGGTCACGTGCCGCATGACGTGCTGCCCGTCATCGCCGACGGGCTGAACCTCTCCAGGGCGGAGGTGCATGGCGTCGTGACCTTCTATCATGATTTCCGTGCCCGGCCGGCCGGCCGCCATGTGCTCAAGCTTTGCCAGGCGGAAGCCTGCCAGTCGATGGGCTCGGATGCTGTCGCCGCCAAGGTCAAGCAGCTGCTCGGCATCGATTTCCATGAGACCACCCGCGACGGATCGGTTACACTCGAGCCCGTCTATTGCCTCGGGCTTTGCGCCTGTTCGCCTTCGGCAATGCTCGACGGCGAGGTGATAGGACGGCTTGACGACGACAAGATCGACGAGATCGTCGCCGAGGTGCGCTCATGATCCCCCGCATCTACATTCCCGGCGATTCCGGCGCGCTGGCGCTGGGCGCCGAAAAGGTCGCCAAGGCGGTTCGCGCGGAGCTCGCCGAGCGCGGCATCGAGGCCAAGATCGTGCGAAACGGCTCGCGCGGCGCCTATTTCCTGGAACCGATGGTCGAGGTCGCGACCGCCAACGGCCGCGTCGCCTACGGTCCCGTCAAGGCTTCCGACGTCAAGAGCCTGTTCGACAGCGGCTTCCTCACCGGCGGCCATCACAAGCGCTGGCTGGGCGCGCCGGACAAGATCCCCTTCCTGGCCAAGCAGACCAGGCTGACCTTCGCGCGCTGCGGCATCAACGACCCGCTGTCGCTCGATGCCTATAAATCGCTCGGCGGACTGAAGGGCCTGCAGAACGCGGTGGCCATGTCGCCCGCCGACATCGTCAAACAGGTGACGGAGTCCGGTCTGCGCGGCCGCGGCGGCGCCGGCTTCCCCACCGGCATCAAGTGGAAGACGGTGCTGGATACGACGGGTGACCGCAAATACATCGTCTGCAATGCCGACGAGGGGGACAGCGCCACTTTCGCCGATCGCATGATCATGGAAGGCGATCCCTTCGTGCTGATCGAAGGCATGGCGATCGCCGGCATCGCCACAGGCGCGACCAAGGGTTTCGTCTATATCCGCTCGGAATATCCGCATGCGGTGGCTGTCATGAACAAGGCCGTCGAAGTCGCCCGCAAAGCCGGCGTGCTCGGCACCAACGTGCTGGGCTCGCCCAACGCCTTCGACATGGAGATCCGCGTCGGCGCCGGCGCCTATGTCTGCGGTGAGGAAACTTCGCTGCTCAACAGCCTCGAAGGCAAGCGTGGCGTGGTGCGCGCCAAGCCGCCGCTGCCGGCGATCCAAGGGTTGTTCGGCAAGCCGACGGTGATCAACAACGTCATCTCGCTGGCTTCCGTCCCTGTCGTCATGGACAAGGGTGCCGCCTTCTACAAGGATTTCGGCATGGGCCGCTCGCGCGGCACGATCCCGATCCAGATTGCCGGCAACGTCAAGCATGGCGGCCTGTTCGAAACCGCCTTCGGCCTGACGCTGGGCGAGATCGTCGATGATATCGGCGGCGGCACGGCCACCGGGCGGCCGGTGAAGGCCGTGCAGGTCGGCGGGCCGCTCGGCGCCTATTTCCCGCGCGCGCTGTTCGACACGCCGTTCGACTATGAAGAATTCGCCAAGCGTGACGGGCTGATCGGCCATGCCGGCATCACCGTGTTCGACGACACCGCCGACATGCTCAAGCAGGCACGCTTCGCCATGGAGTTCTGCGCCATCGAAAGCTGCGGCAAGTGCACCCCTTGCCGCATCGGCTCGACGCGCGGGGTGGAGACCATCGACAGGCTCGCCGCCGGCATCGAGCCGGAAAAGAACCTCGCTCTGGTCACCGACCTCTGCAACACGATGAAGTTCGGATCGCTCTGCGCGCTGGGCGGCTTCACGCCCTACCCGGTGATGAGTTCGATCACCCATTTCCCCGAGGATTTCAAGCCGGCGCCCGCGCGCGTGGCTGCTGAATAGGAGCTGGCAGATGAACATCAAGGCCGACTTCCCGACACTCATCGAAGAACTCGACTACGGAACCCCGGAATCGAAGGCGCAAAAGCAGGTTACGCTGACCGTCGATGGCCGCAGCATCAGCGTGCCGGAAGGCACGTCGATCATGCGTGCGGCGATGGAAGGCGGGGTCGAGATCCCAAAACTCTGCGCCACCGACATGCTGGACTCGTTCGGCTCCTGCCGCGTCTGCCTGGTCGAGATCGAAGGACGCGGCGGCACGCCGGCATCCTGCACGACGCCGGTCGGCGAAGGCATGGTGGTCAAGACGCAGTCCGAGCGGCTCGACGCAATTCGGCGCGGCGTCATGGAACTCTACGTCTCCGACCATCCGACCGGCTGGAACGAGAAGGCCGGAACCGGCGCCAGCGAGTTCGACGCGGTGGCGAAGTCGGTCGGCCTGGCCGAGAACCGCTACGGCGTCGAGGGCCGCAACCACGTCAAGCAGGAAGACGGCGTCGCGCCCGGCCATGGTTCGCTGGCGGTCGACTACATCGCCCGCGATGAATCCAACCCCTACTTCACCTACGATCCGGCGCAGTGCATCGTCTGCTCGCGCTGCGTCCGCGCCTGTGAGGAGGTGCAAGGCACATTCGCGCTGACGATCGAGGGCCGCGGTTTCGAATCGCGCATGGTCGCCGGCATGCACGAGGATTTCATCGCCTCCGAATGCGTATCCTGCGGCGCCTGCGTGCAGGCCTGCCCGACCGATGCGCTGCGCGAGAAGACCGTGCTTGCCAAGGGCCTGCCGGAGCGCTCGGCCGTCACCACCTGCGCCTATTGCGGCGTCGGCTGCTCGTTCAAGGCGGAAGTCAAGGACGACGAAGTCATTCGCATGATGCCCTACAAGGAGGGCAAGGCAAACCACGGCCATTCCTGCGTGAAGGGCCGTTTCGCCTATGGCTACGCCACCCACAAGGACCGCATCCTGTCGCCGATGATCCGCGAGAAGGTCAGCGATCCCTGGCGCGAGGTGAGCTGGGAAGAGGCGATCGCCCATACGGCCAAGGAATTCCGCCGTATCCAGTATCAATACGGACGCACATCCATTGGCGGCATCACCTCGTCGCGCTGCACCAATGAAGAGACCTATCTCGTGCAGAAGCTGGTGCGCCAGGGCTTCCGCAACAACAATGTCGACACCTGCGCGCGCGTCTGCCATTCGCCGACGGGCTACGGGCTCGGCCAGACCTATGGCACCTCGGCCGGCACGCAGGATTTCGATTCGGTCGATTACACCGACGTCGCCGTCATCATCGGCGCCAATCCGGCTTCGGCGCACCCGGTGTTCGCCTCGCGGCTGAAGAAGCGGCTGCGCCAGGGCGCCAGGCTGATCGTGCTCGATCCGCGCCGCACCGAGATGGTCAAGTCGGCGCATATCGAGGCGGACTATCACCTGCCGCTGAAGCCCGGCACCAATGTGGCGGTGCTGACGGCGCTGGCGCATGTCATCGTCACCGAAGGCCTGTTCAACGAGGCCTTCATCCGCGAGCGCTGCGACTGGACGGAATTCCAGGACTGGGCGTCCTTCGTCGCCCTACCGGAAAACAGCCCCGAGACCGTCGGCAAATTGTCCGGCGTCGATCCCGAGCTGATCCGGGGTGCCGCGCGTCTCTACGCCACCGGCGGCAACGGCGCGATCTATTACGGACTGGGCGTGACGGAGCACAGCCAGGGTTCGACCACGGTGATGGCCATCGCCAACCTCGCCATGGCGACCGGCAATATCGGTCGGCCGGGCGTCGGCGTTAACCCGCTGCGCGGCCAGAACAACGTGCAAGGCTCGTGCGACATGGGCTCTTTCCCGCACGAACTGCCGGGCTATCGCCATATTTCGGGCGACGCCGTGCGCGACATCTACGAGAGCCTGTGGGGCGTGAAGCTCGACGACGAGCCGGGCCTGCGCATCCCCAACATGCTGGATGCCGCCGTCGACGGCTCCTTCAAGGGCATCTACATCCAGGGCGAGGACATCCTGCAGTCCGACCCCGACACCAAGCATGTCGCGGCCGGCCTGGCGGCCATGGAATGCGTGGTCGTGCACGACCTTTTCCTCAACGAGACGGCGAACTACGCGCATGTCTTCCTGCCGGGCTCGACCTTCCTCGAGAAGGACGGCACCTTCACCAATGCCGAGCGCCGCATCAACATGGTGCGCAAGGTTCTGGAGCCGAAGGCACGCTACGCCGACTGGGAGGCGACGCAGGAGCTTGCTCGCGCGATCGGGCTCGACTGGAACTACCAGCATCCCTCTGAGATCATGGACGAGATTGCCCAGACGACGCCGAGCTTCGCCGGTGTTTCGTTCGGGCTGCTCGACCGTGTCGGATCGGTGCAATGGCCCTGCAACGAGAAGGCACCGCTCGGCACGCCGATCATGCATGTCGACGGCTTCGTGCGCGGCAAGGGCAAGTTCATCCGCACCGAATATGTGGCGACCGACGAGCGGACCGGGCCGCGCTTCCCGCTGCTGCTCACCACCGGCCGCATCCTCAGCCAGTACAATGTCGGCGCGCAGACGCGGCGCACCGACAACGTCATGTGGCACTCGGAAGACCGGTTGGAGATCCACCCGCACGATGCCGAGAACCGTGGCCTGCGCGATGGCGACTGGGTGCGGCTGACCAGCCGTTCTGGCGAGACGACGCTGCGGGCGCTGATCACCGATCGGGTGTCGCCGGGCGTGGTCTACACAACCTTTCACCATCCGGACACGCAGGCCAATGTCATCACCACCGACTTCTCCGACTGGGCGACGAACTGTCCGGAGTACAAGGTGACGGCGGTTCAGGTCGGCGCGTCGAACGGCCCGTCGGACTGGCAGCGCGATTACGACGAGCAAGCGCGCAACAGCCGCCGTATCGCACCGCTGGAAGCGGCGGAGTAGGGTTTGGTGTCTCGTCGAGGCGCCCCCCTCTGGCCTGCCGGCCATCTCCCCCTCAAGGGGGGAGATTGGATGGCGTACCGCCTTTCGCCAATCGCCAACGTCGAAAAGTGGGTGATATCGGCCAAGCTGCCAATCTCCCCCCTTGAGGGGGAGATGGCCGGCAGGCCAGAGGGGGGCGCGTGACCCGCAAACGTCCAGCCATTACGCAAATCTCCCGCCTGGCGCACCGCGCCAGTGGCACTGTCGCGGCCAACCGGATGGTGCCGGAGGAGACCCCGGTGGCATTCTCGTTCGCCGGCACCACCCATGCGGTGATGATGGCGAGCCCGGCCGATTTCGAGGATTTCGCGCTCGGCTTCTCGTTGACCGAAGGCATCATCGCCGCGCCTGAGGAAATCGAGGCGATCGAAGTCGAGGATCATGGCGCCGGCATCGATATCCAGATCCGGCTGAAGGATCAGGCCAACACGCGCTTCGAGGCGCGGCGGCGCCGGCTTGCCGGGCCGGTCGGCTGCGGGCTTTGCGGCATCGAATCCATCGAGGAAGCCATGCGCTCCGTCGATGCGGTTGGTGCGTCAAAACTTACACTCGATGCGAACGATATCGTCCGCTCCGTGAAGCTCCTGTCGAAGGTGCAGCCGCTGCATGCCGAAACCGGCGCCGTGCATGCCGCCGGTTTCTACGTTCCGGGTAAAGGCGTCATCCTGGCGCGCGAGGATGTCGGCCGCCACAATGCGCTGGACAAGCTGGCCGGCGCCCTGGCCAAGGCCGGCATCGACGGTTCGACGGGCGCCGTCGTGGTGACCAGCCGTGTCTCGGTCGAGATGGTGCAGAAGACGGCGGCGATCGGTTCCGCATTCATCATCGCCGTCTCGGCGCCGACCGCACTTGCCATCCGCACGGCGCAAGAGGCCGGCATGACGCTGGTGGCGCTGGTGCGCGGCGATGATTTCGATGTTTTCACCCACCCTGACCGGGTCGTCTTGGGAGTTGCCCAGCATGTCGCATGACGAAGACCACATCACGAGCACCAGCGAGAAGCTGGTTCGCATGGCCAACCAGATCGCGGCCTTTTTCCACTCCAGGCCGCGCGAAGAGGGTGTCGCGGGCGTCGCCGAGCACATCAACAAGTTCTGGGAACCCAGGATGCGCCGGCAGTTCTTCGAGATGCTGGACAGTGGCGGCGAAGGCTTCGACGAACTCGTCGTGGTCGCTTCCGCCAGGATCAAGCGGCCGATCTCGCCTGCCGAGGCCGATCTCAAGCTGGGATTGAAGGCCTCCCCGGCCGACATCGCCGCCTCACAAAAATAGGCCGCAGGGGCCACGCAGGCTTATATTCCTGCCTGCTAAAGTTTATGCTGCCGCAAGCGGCGCGGCTCTGCTATGGTTGACGATCAGAAATCGTCAGGCCGGGCGGAAAACTCGTGAGGCCGATCGAGACCCGATATGCCCTCAGTGGCGAGGTGCGGATCGCCTATCAGGTGGTCGGCCAGGGATCGTTCGATCTCGTCTTCGTGCCAGGCTTCATTTCCAACCTCGACCTGCACTGGGATGACGAGGGCTACAGCCGCTTGCTCAAGCGGCTTTCGGCGTTCTCGCGGCTGATCCTGTTCGACAAGCGCGGCACGGGCCTTTCCGACCGTGTCGATGTCCATAACTTGCCCAGCCTGGAAACCCGCATGGACGATGTGCGCGCGGTGATGGATGCGGCCGGCAGTGGGCGTGCCGCGCTGCTCGGCGCTTCCGAGGGCGCACCGATGGCCATGCTGTTCGCCGCCACCTATCCGGAGCGGACACGGGCATTGGCGCTCTATGGCGGCTATGCGCATTTCCACAAATGGGTGATGCCGCCGGAGCGCCTCGACGCCTTCATCGAGATGGCCGAGACGGCCTGGGGCACCGGCGCCACCTTGCCCCATTTCGCGCCGGGCCGGGTTGACGATGCCCGTTTTTCAACCTGGTGGGCGCGCTTCGAACGCCTGTCGGCAAGCCCGACCGCGGCGGCGGCACTGGCGCGGATGAATGCCGAGATCGATATACGCGGCGTGCTCGCGGCGATCGGCGCGCCGACGCTGCTGATCCATCGCCGCAACGACGTCCGGGTCGATCCCGACGCCAGCCGCTTCCTGGCCAGGAAGATCCCCAATGCGCGGCTGGTCGAAATCCCGGGGCGCGACCATCCGATCTGGACCGGCGATGTCGACAGGGTGGCCGACCTGATCGAGGAGTTCCTGACCGGCGAGCGCGCGGTGGCGGAAGCGGAGCGCGTTCTAGCGGCGCTTCTGGTGACACGGATCTACGATACGGCGCGGCTTGGTGACCGGATGTGGAGCGAACGCAGCCAGCATTTCCACGAAACATGGCGGACGCTTGTCGGACGCCATGGCGGGCGCTGCGTGGATATACACGGCGAGATGATGATTTCACGCTTCGATGGACCTGGGCGTGCACTGCGCTGCGCGGCGGCGTTGCGCGACGCGGCGCAGCAGATTGGCGTGGCAAGCGCACAGGGCGCGCATGTCGGCGAGATCGAGACGCGCGGCCCTCCCATAGGATTGACGGGTCGCGTGACCATTCAGCTCGCCGCTCACGCCGGGCGCGGCGACATACTGGCGTCGCGGCTGGTCGCCGACCTGGCGGTCGGTTCGGGACTTCACTTCGTGGAAGCGGGGCGTGTCAGCATCGACGAGCTGGACGAGCCGCTGGCGCTTGTGCTCGCGATGTCCGAACAGCATCTGGAACCGGCCTGCCGTCCCAAGGTCAAGGCGGCCGAGCCGGCCTCGCTGACAGTGCGCGAGAGCGAGGTCGTGAATCTGATCGCCGACGGCAAAAGCAATGCCGCGATCGCCGCCGAACTCAGGCTGAGCGAGCACACGGTTAAGCGCCACGTCGCCAACATATTGCTCAAGCTCGACCTTCCCTCGCGAGCGGCGGCGGCGGCATTTTCGGTCAGGCACGCTGGCCCGGACGGGCCATGAGCGCCATGGCGCTTTCGGGCGAAGCGGCGGGGCCGATGTAAGGGGTATCAATATCCCCATGCAGGCCAGGCGGGTATCGCCAGGAAGGCACTGCGAACGGAGGATGAAATGCTCAAGTCAAAGCTGAATGTCAGATCACTCGTGATAGCGGCAGGCATTGGCGCGCTGTTCACGATCTCTCCCGCGAGAGCCGAGGATGCATCGGCGGCGGCCGCCTACAAGGACATCGAGGCAACGCTCGGTTCGGTGCCGGACATGTTCAAGACGCTGCCCGACGTCGCCATTGCCGGCGCCTGGGCCGAGATCAAGGGGGTGCAGCTCAACCCCAACACCGCGCTGGACGGCAAGACCAAGGAACTGATGGGCCTTGCGGTCGCCGCGCAGATCCCCTGCCAGTACTGCATCTATTTCCACACAGAGGCTGCCAAGCTCAACGGTGCGAGCGACGAGGAGATCAAGGAGACGATCGCGATGGCGGCGATCGTGCGCCACTGGTCGACAATCCTCAACGGCAGCCAGGTCGATCTGGCGACCTTCAAGAAGCAGACCGACGACGTGTTCGCAGCCGTGAAGGCGAAGTCGCAGTGAAAAAACACGGCCCGTCGATGACCGACGGGCGTGCTTCCAATCATCAGCCGCCCGATCGGGTAGACG
This sequence comes from Mesorhizobium sp. B1-1-7, assembly GCF_006442705.1. Classification (NCBI taxonomy): domain Bacteria; kingdom Pseudomonadati; phylum Pseudomonadota; class Alphaproteobacteria; order Hyphomicrobiales; family Phyllobacteriaceae; genus Mesorhizobium; species Mesorhizobium sp. B1-1-7. The sequence continues at coordinate 235,086 of NZ_VFWQ01000002.1, forward strand.
GGCACATGGAGGATAAAATGCTGACCAAGACTCACACAGTGGATGGCGCGGCGATCAAGAAGGCGATCGAAGGCCGTGACGGCAAGATGCTGTCGAGCTTCTATGCCGATGACGCGCTGGTGCGGGTGATCGATCGCAACAACCCGCCGAGCAAGCCACGTGAAATCCGCGGGCGGGCGGCGATCACGACGTTCTGGGACGACATCTGCAGCCGGGCCATGACCCACAAGGTCGACACCACCATCGCCAACGGCGACAGCCTGGCCTTCACCCAGGCCTGCTCCTATCCGGACGGCACCAAGGTGTTCGCCGCCGCGATGCTGGAGCTGAAGAACGGGCAGATCGCGCGGCAGACCGTCGTGCAAGCCTGGGACGAGTAGATCAACCGCAAACCACCGAGGGAGAACAAAAATGTTCAGCGCGAGATGGCAGATCGACGCCAAGTTCGGACACAAGCAGACCGTGCTCGAACTGCTCAAGAAATGGGAACGCGAGATCGGCTCGCAGGTCGGCATCGCCGACCTGCAATTCCAGATCATGACGGGATCGATCGGTGCGAGAGAAGCGACGGTCGAGTCGCATCATCAGGTCGAGAGCCTGGCCCAGTTGGAGGCGTTCTTCGCCAAGATCGGCAAAATCGACGCGCATGCCAAATGGGGCAAGGAAATGGAGCCCTTTGTCGTGTCGGGCACCAGCCTGTGGAACATCTATCGCATCGTGGAGTAGCGATTACGCTCGACCTTCCTTCTCCCCTTGCGGGAGAAGGTGGATCGACGCGTCAGCGTCGAGACGGATGAGGGGTGTTCCAGCTTGGCGCCAAGCTACCCCTCACCCGGATTGCCAACCGATTTGCGAAGCGCAAATCGGGGCAATCCGACCTCTCCCACAGGGGGAGAGGTAGAAGCGCTACTACCCATGCGCCACCATCACATGGCGCACCGCGGTATAATCCTCCAGCGCATAAAGCGACATGTCCTTGCCGTAGCCTGACTGCTTCAGCCCGCCATGCGGCATCTCGTTGGTCAGCATGAAGTGGGTGTTGATCCAGGTGCAGCCATATTGCAGGCGTGCGGCCGTCGCCATGGCGCGCGAGACGTCCTTGGTCCACACCGACGACGCCAGGCCGTAGTCGCTGTCATTGGCCCAGCCCACCGCCTCGTCGACTTCCGTGAAACGGGTGACCGAGACGACCGGACCGAAGACTTCGCGGCGTACGATCTCGTCCTCCTGCAGCGCGCCGGCAACGACGGTCGGCTGATAGTAGAAGCCGGTGCCCTCGCCCGGCTTGCCGCCGGTGGTGATCTCGATGTGCTTCAGTTCCGAGGCGCGCTCGACGAAGCTCGACACGCGGTCGCGCTGGCGGCGCGAGATCAGCGGCCCGATCTCGTTCTCGGTATCGTCTGATAGATTGTACTTGATGGTCGACACAGCCGACGAGAGATCGGCGACGAGCTTGTCGTAGATCTTCTTGCCGGCATAGATGCGGCAGGCGGCGGTGCAGTCCTGGCCGGCATTGTAATAGCCGAAGGCGCGCAGGCCCGCGACGACGGAGCCAAGGTCGGCGTCGTCGAAGACGATGACCGGCGCCTTGCCGCCGAGCTCAAGATGCGTGCGCTTGACCGATTTGGCGGCCGCCTGCAGCACCTTCTTGCCGGTGGCGACGTCGCCGGTGATCGAGATCATATTGACCTTGGGGTGGTTGATCAGCGTGTTGCCGACACTGTCGCCACGGCCGAGCACGACGTTGACGACGCCTTCGGGCAGGATCTCGGCCAGGATTTTCGCCAGCTTCAGCGCCGTCAGCGGCGTCTGCTCCGACGGCTTGAAGACGACGGTGTTGCCGCCGGCAATCGCCGGCGCGACCTTCCAGGCCATCATCATCAGCGGATAGTTCCAGGGCGCGATCGAGGCGACGATGCCGATCGGGTCGCGCCGCACCATCGAGGTGTGACCAGGCAGATATTCACCGGCGACGACACCCGGCATCGAGCGGACAGCGCCGGCAAAGAAGCGGTAGCAGTCGACGATCGCCGGGATCTCGTCATTGAGCACGGAATTGATCGGTTTGCCGCAGTTCAGCGCCTCGAGCGCCGCGAACTCCTTCGCTTCCGCCTCGATGCGGTCGGCGATCTTGAGCAGATAACCCGAGCGCTGCGCCGGCGTGGTGCGCGACCACAAGACGAACGCCTGTTCGGCGGCCGCTACCGCCGCCTCGATCTGCGCCTGGCTGGCCTCGGGCAGGTTGAGTATGGCCGCCCCGGTCTTCGGATTGAGGATCGGCTCCTCGGCGTCCGTGCCCTTCTCGAATTTCGAGCCGATCAGCATCTGAGTGTCCATTGGGTTCCTCCTTGATCAGGAGCGAGTAGCGAGTAGCGAATAGCGAATAGGGTCAGGTATCGATTTCCCTATTCGCTATTCGCTACTCCCTATTCGCTATTTCATTTCCCGCTTCCGGCGATCTGGTCTCCGTCGCGGGTCAGGTAATAGGCAAACAGGATAGGCAGCAGCGTCACCAACACGACGACCATGGCCACGACATTGGTGACCGGGCGCTGGCGCGGACGGATCAGCTCCTCCAGCATCCAGATCGGCACGGTCTGCTGCTGGCCGGCGGTGAAGGTGGTGACGATGACTTCGTCGAACGACAGCGCGAAGGCCAGCATGCCGCCGGCAAGCAGCGCGGTGGCGATGTTGGGCAGCACGACATGCCGGAAGGTCTGGAAGCCGTCGGCGCCGAGATCCATCGACGCCTCGATCATCGAGCCGGAGGTGCGGCGGAAGCGGGCAACCGCGTTGTTGTAGACGACGACCACGCAAAAGGTGGCGTGGCCGAGCACGATCGTCCAGAACGAGAACGGGATGTCGGCGAGCGCGAAAGCCGACCGCAGCGCGATGCCGGTGATGATACCGGGCAAGGCGATCGGCAAGATGACCAGCAGCGAGATGGTCTCGCGGCCGAAGAATTTCGTCCGCGACACCGCGGCGGCACAGAGTGTGCCGAGGATCAAAGCAATCGCGGTCGAGATGGCGGCGACGCGCACCGAAAGCGACAGCGCTTCCCAGACATCCGGCCGGTTCCAGGTGACGGCGAACCACTGCGTCGTCAGCCCGGGCGGAGGCCAGACGAAGCTCTTCTCTTCGGTGGTGAAGGCGTAGACGAAGATCAGCAGGATCGGCAGATGCAGGAACAGCAAGCCGCAGGCGGCGGCGATCTTCAGGCCGAGCGGAGCCGATTGACCACGGTCAGAGCGCATCGAAAGCCCCCATGCGCTTGGCGCCCCACAGGTAGAAGCCCATGATGACGATCGGCACCACGGTGAAGGCGGCGGCGAGCGGGATGTTGCCGGCGGTGCCCTGCTGCGAATAGACGGCCTGGCCGATGAACAAGCGCGAGGTGCCGATGATCTGCGGGATGATGTAGTCGCCCAATGTCAGCGAGAAGCTGAAGATCGAGCCGGCGACGATGCCGGGCAGCGCCAGCGGGAACAGCACATTGCGGAAGGTCTGGCCCGGCGAGGCACCGAGATCGGACGAGGCCTCGACCAGATTGGCGGGCACGCGTTCGAGCGCGGCCTGAACCGGCAGGATCATGAAGGGCAGCCAGACATAGACGAAGACGATGAACGTGCCGGTGAACGATACCGACAGCGAGTTGCCGCCGACCACCGGCAGCGACAGCCAGGCATCGAGCAGCCACAGCAAATGCAGCTTGGCGAGCAGCCAGGTGAGAATGCCTTCCTTGGCGAGGATCAGCTTCCACGCATAGATCTTGACCAGGTAGCTCGACCACAGCGGCAGCATGACGCCGAGATAGAACAGCGCCTTCCAGCGGCCGCGCGCATAGCGTGCGGCGTAGTAGGCGATCGGAAAGGCGACAATGGCCGAGGCCAGCGTGACCAGCGCCGCCATCGTCACCGTGCGCAGGATGATGTCGAGATTGGCCGCCTGAAGCAGGTCGCCATAGGTCTTCAGCGTGAACTCGCGATTGATGAGGCCGGAGAACTCGTCGATGGAGAAAAAGCTTTGCGCCAAAAGGGCGAACAGCGAGCCGATATAGACGATGCCGAGCCACAAAACCGGCGGCAGCAGCATGAGGAGCAGCAGGAGCTGCGGCCGGCGCCAGAACAGGTCCGACAGCGCGCCGCGCAGGCCGCCGCTGCCCGGCAGGATGGCGGGCGCGGGATTGGCGTTGAGCGCGGCGATGGTCATGACGCCACTCTGTGTTGAAGGGGATTATGCGAGAAGCCGCGCTCTACGTCGCCCCCCTCTGTCCTGCCGGACATCTCCCCCTCAAGGGGGGAGATCGGCTGCCCCTTCAGGTTTCGCCAATTTCCAACGTTGCAGAATTGGCGCGGCCGAGAAATTGCCAATCTCCCCCCTTGAGGGGGAGATGTCCGGCAGGACAGAGGGGGGCGCACGACGCAAACCTTCCTCATGCCTGCTCGTCCATAAGATGCAGGCTCTCGCGGTTGAAGGTCAGCACCACGGCGTCGCCTTCCGCCGGGAGGGCCGCGCCGGCCGGCACGATGGCATGCAGCTTCAAGCCGTCGGCATCGAACGCCAGCCTGGTGGTGGCGCCGAGATAATTGGTCGAGACGAGGCGGGCGGCGACGCCTTCGCCGCTCGCGGCGCGGCCGACTCGAATGGTTTCGGGGCGCAGGCTGCCCCAGCGGTGCTGGCCGGAATAGCGCTGGACGAAATCCGGCGGCAGCACGTTGGACGAGCCGACGAAATCGGCGACGAAGCGCGTCTTCGGCCGCTGATAGATGTCCTCCGGCGTGCCGATCTGCATGATCTTGCCGTCATTGAAGACGGCGACGCGATCGGCCATCGACAGCGCCTCGCCCTGGTCGTGGGTGACGAAGACGAAGGTGATACCGAGCGCCTTCTGCAGCGACTTCAGCTCTTCCTGCATGTTCTCGCGCAGTTTCAGGTCCAGCGCACCGAGCGGCTCGTCGAGCAGCAGCACCTTGGGCTGGTTGACCAGCGCACGGGCAAGCGCGACGCGCTGGCGCTGGCCGCCGGAAAGCTGGCCGGGGCGGCGGGCGCCATAGCCAGGCAGGCGCACCAGTGTCAGCGCTTCCTCAGCCGCCTTGTGCCGCCCGGCCTTGCCGACGCCCTTGACCATCAGCCCGTAGGCGACATTGTCGAGCACGTTGAGATGCGGGAACAGCGCATAATCCTGAAACACGGTGTTGACGTTGCGACGGTAGGGCGGAACGCCCTCGGCGCGCTCCCCGAAGATCGAGATCGAACCCGCAGTCGGCTGCTCGAAGCCGGCGATCAGGCGCAGGCACGTGGTCTTGCCCGAACCCGATGGCCCGAGCATGGCGAAGAACTCGCCCGGCACGATGTCGAGATCGACCGCGTCGACGGCGCGAACGCTGCCGAAATGGCGGGAAACCTTCTGGAAGGAAACGGCTGATGTCATGGCTGCCAGTCTGCTTTGCCGGGTCAAACAAGGACGAATTCACGCGCCGCTTCACCTCCCCCTCGATGGGGGAGGTCGCGGCGAAGCCGGGGGTGGGGGTGATGGCGCGGACCTATCGGACAGTCCCCCACCCCGACACTGCGCGTCGACCCTCCCCACAAGGGTGAGGGTAAGAGAAATCACCGTCCGCCGATGACGCCGATATAGTCCGAGACCCAGCGGTAGTAAGGCACGCACTGGTTGTTCTGGGTGGCGCATTTCGAGACCGGCGTCTTCCAGAACTTGATCTTGTCGAAATTGTCGTAGCCGTTGGTCTTGCAGCCTTCCTCGCCAAGCAATTCGTTGCCCTTGCAGGCGGCGGGCACCACGGGGAGCGATCCGAACCAGGCCGAGACGTCGCCTTGCACCTTGGGCGACAGCGAATGTTCGAGCCACATATAGGCACAGTTCGGATGTGCCGCGTCGGCTTCCATCATGGTGGTGTCGGCCCAGCCGGTGACGCCTTCCTCCGGCACGGTCGAGGCAACCGGCTTCTTGGCGGCGACCAGCGTGTTGACCTGGTACGGCCATGAACCGGAGGCCACGACGCCTTCGTTCTGGAAATCGTCGACCTGGATGGCGGCATCGTGCCAGTAGCGGCCGACCAGCGTGCGCTGCACGCGCAGCAGGTCGAGGGCTGCCTTGTACTGGTCTTCGTTGAGCTCGTAGGGGTCCTTGATGCCGAGTTCCGGCTTGTGGAACATCAGATAGTTGGCGGCGTCGGCGATGTGGATCGGCCCGTCATAGGCCTGGACGCGGCCCTTGTTGGACTTGCCGTCGGGCAGCTTCATCTCCTCGAAGACGACGTTCCAGCTCTTCGGCGCTTCCTTGAAGACCTCGGTGTTGTACATCAGGATGTTCGGTCCCCACTGATAGGGAACGCCGTAGTGGACCTTGTCGACGGTGAACCAGGGCGCGTCCTTCAGCCGGTCGTCGACCGACTTCCAGCTCGGGATGAGATCGGTGTTGATCGGCTGCACGCGCTTGCCGGCGACGAGGCGCAGCGAGGCATCGCCCGAAGCCGTGACGAGGTCGAAACCGCCCTCGTTCATCAGCGAGACCATCTCGTCCGAGGTGTTTGCGGTCTTGACGTTGACCTTGCAGCCGCTCTCCTTCTCGAAGGCGGTGACCCAGTCATAGCCCTTGTCGGTCTCGCCGCGCTCGATATAGCCCGGCCAGGCAACGATATTGACCTCGCCTTCGCCCTTGCCGAGTTCCTTGACCTGGGCGATGGCCTGGCCGGAGAAGGCGAGCGCGACCGTCAGCGCCGTGCATGACTTCAGGAATGAATTCATCGTCGATCTCCCATTTGAGGGGCCGCGCTGCTGTGGCGGCTTTGTTCCCTGGACGGAAAGTGCTTGGAAAACTCCGGTTTCGCAAATTCATTTATCAGAAGGGCGGTATCGGTTTTTCCGATAGCTTGCGCTGCTGGATCAGAGGCGCTGGCGGACCATCCTTTGCGACTGGGCAAGCCCGATGAAGTCGCGCGCCGCCTGCGGCAGGCCGGAGCCGCGCCGCCAGACCATGCCGACCTGCACCACCGGCAAGGAGCCGGAGATATCACGCGATTCGATGCGGTCGCCTTCCAGCGACCATGGCCGGTAGACAAGGTCTGGCAGCAGCGCCACGCCGGCGCCGGTGGCGACAAGGCTGCGCACGGCTTCCACGGACCGGGTGCGGAAGGCGACATGCGGCCTGGCGCCGATCGCCGTCAGCAGCTTGCCGGTGTTCTCCTCGATCTCATCGACGGTGAGCATGATCAGCGGCTCGGAGGCGATGTCGCCGATGCCGATGATGTCGGCGCCGGCGAGCGGATGACCGAGCGGCAGCCACAGGCGATAGGCCGAGACCTCGAGGATTTCCGATTGCAGGGCGGTACGGTCGCGCAGATTGGACGTGACCATGACGGCTATGTCGAGCTTGCCGCCGATCAGGAGATGTTCGAGGTAGTCGCCATTGTCCTCGATGGCCGAGACCTCGACGCCCGGATAGGCGCGGCGGTAGCGCGAAAGCAGATCCGACAGCACATAGCCGGCGACCAGTGAGGTGACGCCGAGTTGCAGCCGCCCGCCGGTCGCCGCCTGCTCGCCGGAGAAGGAGCGGCGGGCATCGGAAACGTCGGCGAGAATCTTCGTCGCGTGGCGCAGGAACTGGTGGCCCTTGTGGGTGATGTTGAGGCCGCGCGGATGGCGTTCGAACAGTTCGACCCCGAGATCGCTTTCGAGCTCCTTGATCGCTTCGGTGACGGACGATTGCGAGATGGAAAGATTTTGAGCCGCACCCGACACCGTGCCTTGCTCGGCGACGGCAATGAAGAACTGCAACTGGCGGATGGTGAAAGCCATGGCCGGACTAAACACGGCGCAAGCGGCTGTGGGAAGTGCCGGTCGGCCAATCGTCAACAGGCCCAGTCGTCAACAGACTGGATCAGAATCCGGCAACGTCGCCGGCAATGCTGAGCCGTGCGCCGGCCTGTGCGAGGGCAGCGGCAATATCGCGTGGCGGCGAGCGGTCGGTGGCGAGTTCGGAAAAGCCGGCGAAACTGCAGACCTGGACTAGGCCCTGGCGGCCGAATTTCGTGTGGTCGGTGATCACAAGCGAGCGCTGGCCGCGCGACAGTACCATGCGTGCGAATTCCGCCTCTTCGAGATCATAATCCATGACGCCCGTCACCGCATCGACGGCGCCGGTGGATATGACGGCGTGGCTGACCGAGAAACGGCTGACGAACTCGATGGCCGAGGCACCGAAGGCGGCACCGGAATCGCTGCGCAACTCGCCGCCGGCCATATAGACCTTGTTGCCGTTGATGGTGGCCAGCGTGCGGGCGATGTCGGACGAATTGGTGACGACCGTCAGCCGCCGGTGGCCGAGCAGTTCCCGCGCCAGGAACGAGGTCGTGGTGCCGGTGTCGAGCATGATCGATTCGCCGTCGCGGATGGTGGCGGCGACCATGCGGGCAATGACGCGCTTGGCATCGGCATTCTCGCGCATGCGCCGTTCGAATGGCGCTTCGCCGACCATCGAAGGCAGGCCGATGGCACCATGCATCTTCAGGACCGAGCCGTCGCCGGTGAGCGGCTTGACGTCGCGGCGTACGGTTTCGAGCGAAACACCCAGCCGGTCGGCCAGGCTGGCGATGGTGACGGTGCCCTCCTCCTGCAGCAGCCGCAGGATTTCGCCGTGGCGTTTCGAATGGACCATCTGGTTTCCCGGGTTCGGAACTTTGACCGATTCTAAGGTAATTCAAGCGGTTTTAAAGGAACTATCTCTTCATTTCGGGCAAAATACCCAAAAAAGGTCACATCTTTTTGTTGACAGCCGGGCAACCTTGGCGTGAAATCCAATCTCAGAGGGTTCGGAGCTGCGACGGGAGGGCGATGGCAGAGCCGCAACTCACTGGCCAGACAGCTTGGCATGTGGCTGGCGCAAGGAATTTTCAGATCCGCGGGGGCGGATGCCGGGCTCAAAAACCTGGCCACGGGGCTCGTCGGTGCGGTGCGGGATACCGATCCTGGCGTCCCGCACCGACGAGATTATCCGCGTTTCTCCCCGCTGTCGTCGCGCTGCCCGTAGCGCCTCGTCGAAACCCAGCAAACCAGGCCATAAACCAGGGATAACTCCGTGATTGCAGAAGACCGCATCCGTGCCCTGCCCTGCTGGACCGGGGCCATCGAGATCGCCCCGCTGCCCGGCGGCCTGAGCAATGCCAACTATGTGGTCAGCGACGCCGCGGGACGGCATGTCGTGCGCTTCGGCCAGGACTATCCCTTCCACCATGTCTTCCGCGAGCGCGAGGTGATGACCGCGCGAGCCGCGCACGCCGCCGGTTTCGCGCCGGCGGTGCACTATGCCGAACCGGGGATCATGGTGACGGCGTATCTTGGCGCCAGGACCTATCTGGCCGACGATGTGCGCGCCAATCTTGGCCGGGTCGCGGCCCTGATGCGCGGCTTCCACCGGGAGATGCCCAACCATATCTCCGGCGCCGGCTTCATGTTCTGGGTGTTCCACGTCATCCGCGATTATGCACGTACGCTGGAGGAAGGCGGCAGCCGCAAGCGCAGCGAACTGCCGCACCTGCTGACACTGGCGGACGAACTGGAGCGCGCTCAGAAACTGCTGCCGATCGTCTTTGGCCACAACGATCTGTTGCCGGCCAACATTCTCGACGACGGCAACAGGCTGTGGCTGATCGATTTCGAATATGCCGGTTTCAACACGGCCATGTTCGACCTTTCAGGCGTTGCCTCGAATGCCGGCATGAGCGATGAGGAATCCTTCGCTTTCCTGACCGCCTATTTCATGAAGGAGCCGGACGAGGCGATCCGCCGCTCGCACGCGGCCATGCAATGCGCCTCGCTGCTGCGCGAGGCAATGTGGAGCATGGTGTCGGAACTCTATCTCGACGCGCCGGGCATCGACTACGTCGCCTATACCGAGGAAAACCTGGTGCGGCTCGACGCGGCGCTGGAAAACTACCGGACAAAATACGGGATCCTGAAATCATGACATTGCCTGGCCATGCCGCGATCGTCGTCATCGGCGGCGGCATCATCGGCTGTTCGACGGCCTATCATCTGGCGCGCGACCACAAGGCCGACGTGGTGCTGCTCGAGCAAGGCAAGCTGACCTCGGGCTCGACCTGGCATGCCGCCGGCCTGGTCGGGCAATTGCGCTCGTCGGCCTCGATCACCCGCGTGCTCAAATACTCGGTCGAGCTCTACAAGGGGCTGGAGGCCGAAACTGGCCTTGCGACCGGCTGGAAGATGACCGGCTGCCTGCGGCTTGCCACCAATGCCGACCGCTGGACCGAGTACAAAAGGCTGGCGACGACGGCGAAGAGCTTCGGCATGGACATGCAGCTTTTGTCGCCGGCGGAGGTCAAGGCGATGTGGCCGCTGATGGAAACCGGCGATCTCGTCGGCGCCTCCTGGCTGCCGACCGATGGCCAGGCCAGCCCCTCGGACATCACGCAGTCGCTGGCCAAGGGTGCGCGCATGCATGGCGCCAAGCTTTACGAGGATGTGCGCGTCACCGGTTTCGAGATGAAGGACGGCCGCATCACCGCGGTGAAGACCAACAAGGGCGACATTGCCTGCGACAAGGTGGTGAACTGTGCCGGGCAGTGGGCGCGGCAGGTCGGCGCCATGGCCGGCATTAACGTGCCGCTGCAGCCGGTGAAGCACCAGTACATCATCACCGAGAAGATCGCTGGCCTGGCGACCGACGCGCCGACCATCCGCGACCCCGACCGCCGCACCTATTTCAAGGAGGAGGTCGGCGGCCTGGTGATGGGCGGCTACGAGCCCAATCCGCAGGCCTGGAAGACCGATCTGCCGGGCGGCGACGTGCCCGACGATTGGGAATTCCGGCTGTTCGACGACGATTACGATCATTTCGAGCAGCACATGACACAGGCGATCGCGCGCGTGCCGGCGCTCGAAACCGTCGGCGTCAAGCAGATGATCAACGGGCCGGAGAGCTTTACGCCGGACGGCAATTTCATCCTCGGCACGGCACCGGAATGCGCCAACATGTTCGTCGGCGCCGGCTTCAACGCCTTCGGCATCGCGTCCGGCGGCGGCGCCGGCTGGGTGCTGGCGCAATGGGTGGTCGATGGCGAGGCACCGCTCGACCTGTGGGTGGTCGACATCAGGCGCTTTTCCAACTTGCATCGCGACCGGCAATGGGTGTGCGACCGCACGCTGGAAGCCTATGGCAAGCACTACACGATCGGCTTCCCGCATGAGGAATATGTCAGCGGCCGGCCGCGCATCGTCTCGCCGCTTTATGAGCGGCTGAAGCGGCAGCAGGCCGTGTTCGGCTCGAAGCTCGGCTGGGAACGGCCGAACTGGTTCGCGCCAGAGGGGGTCGAACCGCGGGACATCTATTCCATGGGCCGGCAGAACTGGTTTGCGGCGGTTGGCGACGAACACCGGCATGTGCGTGAAAAGGTCGGTATATTCGACCAGTCGTCGTTCGCCAAATACGAGTTGAGCGGACCTGACGCGGCGAAGGCCCTGGACTGGATCTGCGCCAATGACGTCAGCAAGCCGGCCGGCCGGCTGACCTACACTCAGCTTCTCAACACGCGCGGCGGCATCGAGGCCGACCTGACCGTGGCGCGGCTGGCCGAGGAGACATTCTACATCGTCACCGGCACCGGGTTCCGCACCCACGATGCCTCGTGGATCAGCGACCATATCGGCGAGGGCCTCGATGCCACGCTTGCCGATGTCACCGAGGATTTCGGCACGCTGTCGCTGATGGGGCCCCGGGCGCGCGATGTACTGGCTGATGTGACCGATGCGGACGTGTCGAACGCAGCATTCCCGTTCGGCCATGTCCGTGAAATTGCCATTGCCGGCCACACGGTCCGGGCGTTGCGCGTCACCTATGTCGGCGAACTCGGCTGGGAGCTGCACGTACCGATCGCCGCCACCGGCGAAGTCTTCGACGCGCTGATGGCGGCCGGCAAGAGGCATGGCATCCGCCCTGTCGGCTATCGCGCACTGGAATCGCTGCGGCTGGAAAAGGGCTATCGCGCCTGGGGCGCCGACATCACGCCCAACGACACGCCGCAGGAAGCCGGGCTCGGTTGGGCGGTCAAGCTGCGCAAGAACACCGATTTTGTCGGCCGGCGCGCGCTGGAGAAGGCCAACGGCACGGCATTGAAGAAACGCTTTGCCGGCTTCACGGTCGATGATCCCGACATCGTGCTGCTCGGACGCGAGACCATCCTGCGCAATGGCGAGCCGGTCGGCTATCTGACCAGCGGCGGCTATGGCTACACGCTCGGCAAGAACATCGGCTACGGCTATGTGCGCAACGCCGATGGGGTGAGCGACGATTTTCTCGCCTCGGGCGACTATGAACTGGTCGTGGCCATGGAGCGGGCGCCAGCCAAAATCCATCTCGAGCCGATGTACGATCCGGCAGCGGGGCGAGTGAAGGCCTAGATGTCTCACCGTTTCACGGAAGCGGCGAGCCGCTCTATCTCTTTGTTTTGACGCAAATCCCAAGGGAAAGCGCTACGCGCTTTTCCCGGGAAACCGCTCACACTTTGCTGGAATTGCTCTAGTTGACGCGCAGGGCAAGACCGCGGCTGGGCACGGTGTCGGCCTCGCCCGGCATGGAGACGTAAGGCCGCGTTTCCTCGACGCGGGTGACGAGGCCTTGCGCCTCGAGTTCGGCGATGCGCGCGGCAAAGCCTTGATCCCAGAGCGTGTTCTTGACCGTCAGCACGATGATGCCGCCCGGCCGGCAGATGCGGATCAGTTCGTCCAGCCCTTCGACGCCGACATGGCCCGAGGTGAAGACGCCGGCAGAGACGATGCCGGCATAGGCATCATCGGCAAAGGGCAGCTTGCCACCAAGCGCCAGGCAATGCAGCGCCGAATAGACGCCTTTGCGGGCGGCCTGATCCAGCATGCCTTGCGAGATGTCGAGCGCCTCGACCTCAGGATAGCCTGCAATGTTCAACCATTCGCCGATGAGCCCGGTGCCCGCGCCGGCGTCGAGCAGCGGGACTGAGCCGCGCGGCAGATGGCGGGCCAGCAAGGCAAGGCAGATCGTCGGATGGCGGTAACCGGCGGCCGACATGTCGGCATCATAGGTTTGCGACCAGCGGTCATACAGTGCCGCCACTTCCTCGGGCCGTGTCGCGGCATAGGCTGCGCTGAGCGCGCCCAGGTGTTTAGCGTCCGTCATGCTTTCTCGCCCGATCGAGTTGCCTTCGATCGGATGATAGCCAAACGGCGAAATTTGTGGAACCGTTGCGGCGAGAAATAACCGCGTGGGGCGAAGGCATGGTGACGGACGAGGCGCGGGCGAAACTTGCCGCAATTCCGATGCTGGCCGGCTATACCGGGCCGCTGGATCGGCTCGGCGGCCTCACCAACCTGGTCTTCAAGGCCGGTGCGTTCTGCCTGCGCATTCCCGGCAAGGGCACGGAAGAGTATATCAACCGCGCCAATGAGGCGGTGGCGGCGCGCGAGGCAGCCAAGGCAGGCGTCAGCCCCGAGGTGCTGCATGTCGACCCCGGCACCGGTGTGATGGTGACGCGCTTCATCGCCGGCGCCGAGACGATGTCGCCGGAGAAATTCAAGGCCCGGCCGGGCAGTCCGGCGCGTGCCGGCGAGGCTTTCCGCAAGCTGCATGCTTCGGGCGCCGTGTTCCCGTTCCGCTTCGAACTGTTTGCGATGATCGACGACTATCTCAAGGTGCTGTCGACCAAGAATGTCGCGCTGCCCGCCGGCTATCACGATGTGGTGCGCGAGGCCGAGACCGTGCGATCGGCGCTTGCCGCGCATCCGCTCCCCGTCGTCGCCTGCCACTGCGATCCGCTGTGCGAGAACTTTCTCGATACCGGAGAGCGGATGTGGATCGTCGACTGGGAATATTCCGGGATGAACGACCCGCTCTGGGACCTCGGCGACCTCAGCGTGGAAGGCAGATTCGATGCCGCGCAGGACGAGGAGATGATGCGCGCCTATTTCGGCGGCGAGGAGACGCCGGCGGAGCGCGGCCGCGTCGTCATCTACAAGGCGATGTGCGACCTCTTGTGGACGCTTTGGGGCCTGATCCAGCTCGCCAACGACAACCCGGTCGACGATTTCCGCGCCTATGCCGACGGGCGGTTTGCCCGCTGCAAGGCATTGATGGAGACGCCGGAGTTTTCACGGCACCTGGCGGCAGTGCGTAGGGGCTAGTTCACGCCCTTCGGCACGTTTTCCGGCGGCACCGCGGTCTCGACCACTTTCTGGCGGTGGAAGATGAACAGGCCGGCGAGCACCACGATGCCGGAGCCGATCAGGATGCGCGGGCCGGGAACGTCGCCGAAGAACGCCAGCCCGAAGACCACCGCCCATAACAGCAGCGTGTAGTGCAGCGGCGCCAGCGTCGAGGCCGGCGCCAGCTTGAGCGCCCTGGTGATCATCAGATGCGCGCCGCAGGAGACGATGCCGAGCAGCAGCATGGCGCCGAAATCGAGCGCCGACGGTGTCTGCCAGGCGCCGATGGTCATGACGCCGCCGACCACCAGCGTGCCGATGGTCTGCCACGTCACCAGATTGGTGTCGCTGGTGCCGCGCAGCCGGCGGTTGAGGATGATGGCAAAGGCAAAGGCGATGCTGCCGACGAGCGCGAAGCCCGACGACAGCGAAAACGCCGCCGAAGACGGCTTCAGCATGATCAGCACGCCGAAGAAGCCGAGCAGGATCGCCGCCCAGCGGCGCCAGCCGACCTTTTCGCCCAGCAGGAAGTGCGACAGCGCCGCCACGTAGATCGGCCCGGCCATGTAGAAGCTCATGACATCGGCAAGCGGCAGATAGACGACGGCGGCGTAGAACAAGGCGGTGTCCAGCGTCGTCGCCACCACGCGCAGGATCTGCAGCCCCGGCCGCTCCATCTGGAACAGTCTGCCGGCGCCCTGGTTGGCGATCATCGGACCAAGCACGAAGAAGGCGCCGATCGACCGGATCAGCACCACCTGGCCAACGGAGAAGCTGGCGACCAGCCACTTGCCCATCGCATCGTTCAGCGCAAACAGGAAATCGCCGGCCAGCATCAGCAGAATGCCGGCCAGAAGCACGTTCCTGATCGTGGAATTTTGCGCCACGGGTTGCGTCATGCCGATCCCGATTCCTCCCTTTTCGTAACTGCGTCCTAGACGGAAGCGGCCACTTTGACGAGGAGAATCCGGGAAAGGGCGAGACCAGAACCGGGAATCGACTGGGCCTACCCGGCCTGATGCCTGCGGTTGACCGTTGCCGGCCGGCCGGGGATGGACAGCCTGGTGTCCTGCCTTGTCCTTTCCGCCACCACCTTGCCCCTGGCGATGACGCAAACGCGCTCGGCGCGCAGGCGCAGCGCCTCGATCGGGTTGCCCGCGTCGAGAATGACAAGGCTGGCGCGCTTGCCGACCGCCAGGCCGAGATGATCGAGCCCCATGATCGCAGCATTGACGCTGGTGACCATGTCGAAGCAGCGCGCCATGTCGGCCGGGCTCGACATCTGGGCCACATGCAGCCCCATGAAGGCGACGTCGAGCATGTCGGCGGTGCCGAGCGAATACCAGGGGTCGAGCACGCAATCCTGGCCCCAGCCGACGCGAATGCCCAGCGCCTGCATCTCCTTGACCCGGGTCAGGCCGCGGCGCTTCGGGAAGGTGTCGTGGCGGCCCTGCAGCATGATGTTGATCAGCGGGTTGGGAATGGCCGACACACCGGCCTCGGCAATCAGCGGCAGGAGCTTCGAGACATAGTAATTGTCCATCGAATGCATCGAGGTGAGGTGCGAGCCGGCCACCTTGCCCTGCAGGCCCAGGCGCTGCGTCTCATAGGCCAGCTGCTCGATGTGGCGCGACAGCGGGTCGTCGGTCTCGTCGCAATGCAAGTCGACCATCAGGCCGCGTTTTGCCGCGATCTCGCAGAGTTCGGTCACCGAGCGCGTGCCATCGGCCATGGTGCGTTCGAAATGCGGAATGCCGCCGACCACGTCGACGCCCATGTCCAGCGCACGAATGGTGTTTTGGCGTGCCGTCGGCGAGCGATAGAAGCCGTCCTGCGGAAAAGCCACCAATTGCAGATCTATGTAAGGGGCGATCGTCTTCTTGACGTCGAGCAGCGCCTCGACCGCCAGCAGCCGGTCGTCGCAGACATCGACATGGGTGCGGATGGCGAGCAGGCCCATCGACACCGCCCAGTCGCAATAGGCTAGCGCCCGGTCGCGCACCGCCTCATGTGTCAGCAGCGGCTTCAGTTCGCCCCAGAGCGAAATGCCTTCGAGCAGCGTGCCCGACGCGTTGATGCGCGGAATGCCATAGGAGAGCGTGGCGTCCATGTGGAAATGCGGGTCGACGAAGGGCGGCGACACCAGATTGCCATATGCAGCGATTGCCACACCGGCGGTGACATTCAGTTCGGGCTCGATTGCCGCGATTGTCTCACCGATGATGCCGATATCGGCGATGGTGCCGTCAGGCAGCGTTCCGCCGCGCACGATAAGGTCGAAATCCATCGTTCGTCGTCCCCTGAAGAATCACTTTGACATCGTGTCGCAAAAGGCACCATGCCGCAGCCGTTTCTTGCCGACCGTTGCGGACAGTTCCCTCCGGCGGCAACTCCCTCTATAAGCCGCCTTCGTCCTCCCGGCATCAAGGATCAGCCGTTGTTTCGTTTCTTTCGTTCGACGGAAAACCAGCGCCTCGTCGCGAGGCTGCTCAGGGAATCCTTCCGGCAGCACAGGGTCGGCTACGGCGCCGCCATCCTGTCGATGCTGGTGGTGGCCGGCATGACGGCTGCCAGCGCCTGGATCCTGCGCGAAATCACCAATGAATTCGTGATCGACAAACGGGTCGACCGCGTCAACATGATTGCCTTGGCGGTCGCCGGAATCTTCGTCGTCAAGGGCCTCGCCAATTTCGTGCAGGCCTATTTCATGAGCCGGGTCGGCAACGCCATCATCGCCGAGCGGCAGCGCAAGATCTACGACCGCATCCTGGCGCAAGGCATCGAATTCTACCATTCGACCTCTTCGTCCGACCTGATCACCCGCATGACCAACAATGCCCAGGCGGCGCGCAACGTGCTCGACCTCATCGTCACCTCCTATGTGCGCGATCTGGTGACCTTGGCTGCCCTGATTGGGGTAATGGTATGGCAGCAGCCGGCGCTGTCGCTGATCTGCTTCGTCGTCGGGCCAGTAGCCATCTATGGCGTCAACCGCATCCTGAAGAGTGTGCGCAAGTTCGCTGCCATGGAGTTCCGCTCGGTGGGCCAGATCGTACAGGTGATGCAGGAAACTGCGATCGGCGTGCGCGTGGTCAAGTCCTTCAACCTCGAAGGCCTGATGCGCAAGCGCATGTACAAGGCGGTTTCGGACGTCGAGGACAGGGCCAACAACATCGCCGCGCTGGAAGCGGTGACCAGCCCGGTGATGGAGACGCTGGCCGGGCTGGCGATCGCCGGTGCAGTCATGGTGAGCGGCATGCTGGTTCTGCAGGGCGGCCAGATGCCCGGCAACATCATGGCCTTCATCGCGGCACTGCTGCTGGCCTATGAACCGGCAAAGCGGCTGGCCCGCGTGCGCATATCGCTGGAAAGCGGCATTGTCGGCGTGCGCATGATGTTCCAACTCGCCGACGAGCCGCTGACGTTGGCCGAAAAGCCGGATGCGAGACCGCTTCTGGCCGGACCGGGCGAGATCCGCTTCGATGCCGTCAGCTTCGCCTATCAGAATGGCCCGCCGGTGCTGGATCGGTTCGACCTCACCCTGGCGCCCGGCAAGATGACGGCCCTGGTCGGGCCTTCCGGCAGCGGCAAGTCGACGATCCTGAACCTGATCATGCGCATGTACGACCCGCAGGGCGGCAAGGTGCTGCTCGACGGCCAGGACATCTCCCACGCGACGCTCGCCTCGCTGCGGGAAAAGATCGCCTATGTCAGCCAGGATACGTTCCTGTTTGCCGGCACGATCATGCACAACATCCGGCTCGGGCGGCAGGACGCGACCGACGAAGAGGTGGTCGCCGCCGCCAGGGCGGCCAACGCGCATGACTTCATTATGGCGCAGGCGAAAGGCTATGAGACCGATGTCGGCGAGAATGGCGGCCTTTTGTCCGGCGGCCAGCGCCAGCGCATCTCGATCGCGCGCGCCATGCTGCGCAACGCCGAAATCCTGCTTCTGGACGAGGCAACCAGCGCGCTCGACGCCGAGTCAGAAGCCCTGTTCCGCGACGCGCTGCAGCAACTGACCGAAGGCCGCACGACGATCGTCATCGCGCACCGCCTGTCGACGGTTCACCAGGCCGATACGATCGTGGTGCTGGAAGGCGGCAAGGTGGTAGAGAGCGGCCCACACCGGACCTTGCTCAAGCAGGGCGGGCTGTATCAGAAGCTTTATGAATATCAGCTGATGCCGTGAGGCGCTTCTTCCTTCTCGCCTTGCGGGAGAAGGTGGCCTCGCGTAGCGAGGTCGGATGAGGGGTGCTTCAGCTTGGCGCCGCTGGCACTTCGTCACCCACCCCTCAACCGTCTCGGCGCTGCGCGCCGATCCACCTTCTCCCACAAGGGGAGAAGGAAGAACCACGCTACTCCGGCACGTGCCTCACCGCGCCTTTGTCGGCGCTGGTGGCGAAGGCGGCGTAGGCGCGCAAAGCGGTCGTCACCTTGCGCTTGCGCTTTTCCTCGGGCTTCCAGGCCAGGGCGCCTTTTGCCTCCATTGCAGCACGCCGGGCATCGAGCTCTTCATCGCTGACCGCCAGGCGGATGGTGCGGTTGGGGATATCGATCTCGATCGTGTCGCCCTCCTGCACCAGCCCGATCGTGCCGCCCTCCGCCGCTTCCGGCGAAGCATGGCCGATCGACAGGCCCGATGTGCCGCCGGAGAAGCGGCCGTCGGTGACCAGCGCGCAGGCCTTGCCGAGGCCTTTCGACTTCAGATAGCTGGTCGGGTAGAGCATTTCCTGCATGCCGGGGCCACCGCGCGGGCCTTCATAGCGGATGACGACGACATCGCCGGCCTTGATCTCGTTGGACAGGATCGCCTTGACCGAGGCATCCTGGCTTTCGAACACGCGGGCGGGCCCGGTGAATTTCAGGATCGATTCATCGACGCCGGCGGTCTTCACGATACAGCCGTCGAGTGCCAGATTGCCCTTCAGCACGGCAAGGCCGCCGTCCTTCGAGAATGGCGTCTCGGCCGAGCGGATGACGCCTTTCTCGCGATCGAGATCAAGGTCGTCCCAGCGGCGATCCTGGCTGAAGGCGACCTGCGTCGGCACGCCGCCGGGCGCTGCCAGGAAGAAATCGCGAACATTCTGGCTCGTCGTGCGGGAGATATCCCAATGGTCGAGCGCTTCGCCGAGGCTTGATGTGTGCACCGTCGGCAGGTCGCGGTTGATCAACCCGGCATTGTCGAGCTGGCCGAGGATCGCCATGATGCCGCCGGCGCGGTGAACGTCTTCCATGTGGACGTCGGACTTGGCCGGCGCCACCTTGCAGAGCACCGGAACCCGCCGCGACAGCCGGTCGATGTCCTCCATCGTAAAGTCGACCTCGCCCTCATGCGCGGCAGCCAATATATGCAGCACCGTGTTGGTCGAGCCGCCCATGGCGATGTCGAGCGTCATGGCGTTCTCGAAGGCGCCCTTGGAGGCGATGCTGCGCGGCAGTGCGGTCTCGTCGTCCTGTTCATAGTAGCGCTGGGCCAGATCGACGATGAGATGGCCGGCCTCGACGAACAGCCGCTTGCGGTCGGCATGCGTCGCCAGCGTCGAACCGTTGCCGGGCAGCGATAGGCCAAGCGCCTCGGTCAGGCAGTTCATCGAATTGGCGGTGAACATGCCCGAGCAGGAGCCGCAGGTCGGGCAGGCCGAGCGCTCGATGACCTTGACGTCCTCGTCGGAGATCTTGTCGTCGGCGGCCGCGACCATGGCGTCGACTAGGTCGAGCGCCTGCGTCTTGCCGGCCAGCACCACCTTGCCCGCCTCCATCGGCCCGCCGGAGACGAAGACCGTCGGGATGTTGAGGCGCAACGAGGCCATCAGCATGCCGGGGGTGATCTTGTCGCAATTGGAGATGCAGACCATGGCGTCGGCGCAGTGGGCGTTGACCATGTATTCGACGGAATCGGCGATCAGCTCGCGCGACGGCAGCGAATAGAGCATGCCGTCATGGCCCATGGCGATGCCATCATCGACGGCGATGGTGTTGAACTCCTTGGCGACGCCGCCGGCCTTCTCGATCTCGCGCGCGACCAATTGGCCAAGATCCTTCAAATGGACATGGCCCGGCACGAACTGGGTGAAGGAATTGACCACGGCGATGATCGGCTTGCCGAAATCACTGTCCTTCATGCCAGTGGCGCGCCAGAGGCCCCGGGCGCCGGCCATGTTGCGGCCATGGGTGGTGGTGCGGGAGCGATAGGCAGGCATGTTTTTTCCTTGGTGGCTGGCCGCAGCCGAAGAAGGGCGCGGCGGCGCTGAATTCGGATCGCAGGCGTTATAGACGCGCAAGTCCGGTCTGGCCACAATTTTGCTATGCGCCAGATTCCGCGAAAAACCGGATATCGCAAAAAATTTCAGGCCGCTGTCGGATCGCTCGGCGCGTGGCCGTCCTTGGGCAGACGGCAGGAATGGCACCATTCTCGGAGTCAGCCGTTTCCCTGTAACAGCAAAAGAGCAAACCGAGGAGCACGACATGCAAAAGATCACCACCTGCCTGTGGTTCGACGGCCAGGCCGAGGAGGCGATGAATTTCTATGTCTCCATTTTCAAGAATTCGAAGGTGCTGAGCGTGATGCGTTGGCCCGAAGGCCACGCCGATGAAGGCAAGGTGCTGGTGACCACGTTCGAACTCGACGGCGTGCCGTTTCAGGCGCTCAATGGCGGGCCGCAATTCAAGTTCAACGAGGCGATGTCACAGTCGATCGACTGCAAGACGCAGGAAGAGGTGGATTATTTCTGGGAGAAGCTCACCGAGGGCGGCGAGCCTGGCCCCTGCAGCTGGCTGAAAGACAAGTTCGGCGTCTCCTGGCAGGTCGTGCCGGAGCAGCTGCCGAAGCTGCTTCTGGATCCGGACCGGGCCAAGGCAGGCCGGGTGATGTCGGCGATGATGAAGATGGGCAAGATCGATATCGCGAAGATCGAAGCGGCTGCAAGGGGGTGAGTTGAGGCGCTGATCCTTCCCTTCTCCCCCTTGCGGGAGAAGGTGGATCGGCGCGATAGCGCCGAGCCGGATGAGGGGTGTTCCAGCGGAGTGAGGCGTCGGCGCTCCCTGGAACACCCCTCATCCGACCTCGCTTCGCGAGGCCACCTTCTCCCACAGGGGGAGAAGGAAAAGGCCCCGGCTCAAGCCGCCTTGTCGCGGACCTGGTAGTCCTTGATGGTGGCGAAGCGGATCGCTTTCCAGCGTTCGGCTTCGTAGTTCAGCGAGAAGACGTGCTGGGCCAAAAACACCGGGTCGTTGTCGAGGTCGCGGGCGATGTCGCCGCGATGCGCTTCGATGAAGCGGAGCGTCTCGGCCTTGTCGTCGGCCGAGATCCAGCGACACACTGAGAAGCGCGACATTTCGAATTCGACCGGCAGCGTGTATTCGAAGTTCAGCCGTTCCTTCAGCACGTCGAGCTGCAGCGCGCCGACGACGCCGACGATGGCCGGCGAGCCGTCCTCGGGTGAAAACAGCTGGACGACGCCCTCCTCGGCCATCTGGTGCAACGCTTCCTTGAGTTTCTTGGCCTTCATCGCATCGCCGAGACGCACACGACGCAGGATTTCGGGCGCGAAATTCGGCACGCCGCGAAACAGGATTTCCTCGCCCTCCGTCAACGTGTCGCCGATACGCAGCGTGCCGTGATTGGGAATGCCGACGACATCGCCGGCGAACGCTTCGTCGGCGGTGACGCGGGTGCGGGCAAAGAAGAACTGCGGCGCCGACAGGGACATCGGTTTGCCGGTGCGCACCAGCTTGGCCTTCATGCCGCGCTCGAGCTTGCCCGAGCAGACGCGCACGAAAGCGATGCGGTCACGGTGGTTGGGGTCCATGTTGGCCTGGATCTTGAAGACGAAGGAGGTCATCTTCTCCTCGGTCGCCTCGATCGTGCGGGTGTCCGCCTCCTGCGCGCGCGGCGGCGGGCCGAAGGCGCCGAGCGCCTCGATCAGGTCGCGAACGCCATAATTGCGCAGCGCCGAGCCGAAATAGACCGGCGTCAGATGGCCCTCGCGAAAGGCTTCTATATCAAGGGGTCGGCACGCTTCTCGCGCCAGTTCCAGTTCCTCGATGAAAGCCTCGCGCTCGTTCTCCGGCAGCAGGCCGGCGACGCGGTTGGAATCGGGACCATTAACGGGCGTGCGTTCCTTCTCGTCGTCGCCCTTGCGCACCGCGTTTAGCGCCAAATGGTAGGTGCCGGAAAATGTCTTGCCGCGGCCGATCGGCCAGGTGATGGGCGCGGTATCCAGCGCCAGCTTCTGCTCGATCTCGTCGAGGATTTCGAACGGGTCGCGGCTTTCGCGGTCCATCTTGTTGACGAAGGTGATGATCGGGATATCACGCAGCCGGCAGACCTCGAACAGCTTCAGCGTGCGCGGCTCGATGCCCTTGGCGGCGTCGATGACCATGACGGCCGAGTCGACCGCCGACAGCGTGCGATAGGTGTCGTCGGCGAAATCCTCGTGGCCGGGCGTGTCGAGCAGGTTGAAGACATTGTCCTCATACTCGAAGGTCATCACCGAGGTGACGACCGAAATGCCGCGCTCGCGCTCGATCTTCATCCAGTCGGACCGGGTCTGGATGCGGTCCTTCTTGGCCTTGACCTCGCCGGCAAGCTGGATGGCGCCGCCGAACAGCAGCAGCTTTTCGGTGAGCGTCGTCTTGCCGGCGTCCGGATGCGCGATGATCGCGAAGGTGCGGCGGCGCGATACCGCCTGTTCGATGTCTTCAGCCAATTTTTGGAATCCTGTCTGTGGCGCGGGCTTCTAGCAGCGCATTTCGGGCCTGTCGAACAGATTTGGCCGGATTGGCCTGCCGGTACTTGAGATAGGTTCGATGCGATGGCATCAGAAGACCTGTTCGACGGAGGTTCCGCATGGGCGCAGCCAAGCAAGTGATCGTCATCGGCGCCGGTATCATCGGTGCTTCCATTGCCTGGCACCTGACCCGGGCCGGGGCGCGGGTGACAGTCATCGCCGCCGACAGTGCCGCAGGTGGGGTCGCCACGCCGAACTCCTTTGCCTGGATCAATGCCACATGGGGCAATCCGGAGCCCTATTTCCGGCTGCGCACCCGCGCCATGGCCGAATGGTCGCGGCTGGCGCGGGACCTGCCCGGCCTGCCGCTCAGCTGGTGCGGCGGCCTGTGCTGGGATTTGTCGGCGACCGACATGGAAACCTATACCGCGCAGCATTCGGCCTGGGGCTATGGCATCGAGCGCGTCGACCGCGCCGGCGCGGCACGTATAGAGCCCAATCTCATCGAACTTCCGGACGTCGCTTTGCATGTCGCCGAAGAGGGCGTTGCCGAGCCGGTCGCGGCAACGAAGGCGCTGTTGGCCGATGCCGAACGACGCGGCGCGCGGATCATCTCCAGCACGGTGACGGCGCTGGTCCAGACAGGCGGCAGGATTTCGGGCGTCGACACATCGCATGGGCTGCTTGCCACCGACGAGGTGGTGATCGCGGCCGGCGTCGGCTCGGCGGATATTGCCGCCACCGCCGGCATAAATCTGCCGCTCGAGACGCCACCCGGCCTGATCGTCCACTCGCGGCCCCACGAGAAGCTGCTGAACGGACTGGTGCTGGCCGAGCGGCTGCATATGCGCCAGACGGCCGAGGGCCGTATCATCGCCGGTTCCGATTTCAGCGGCGCCGACCCCGGCATGGATGCGCAGGTCACCGCCAGCGAACTGTTCGCGATCCTGAAAGCCAGCCTGCGCGGCGGAGACGGGCTGACGCTCGATTTCCACACGGTCGGCTACCGGCCGACGCCGATCGACGGTTTTCCGATCATCGGCCGCGCCGAGGGCATGGACGGTGTCTATGTCAGCGTCATGCATTCCGGCATCACGCTGGCGCCGGCCGTCGGCCTGTTTGCCGCTCGGGAAATCCTCGACGGCGAGCGCGACCCGCTGCTGGCGCCTTACGGATTGGCTCGCTTCGCTCAATAGCCTGGCGGGCGGCTGAAGCCACCGGTCAACGGCGTCATTGCCCTGGCGATGCCGAGCAGACGAGCTTCCGACCAGCGCCTGCCGACCAGTTGCAGGCCGATCGGCAGGCCGTCGCTGTTCTGTCCGCAGGGCATCGAAAGCGCCGGGTGGCCGCTGTAGTTGAAAACAGCACCATAGGCCGGCAGCATCCAATAGCTTTGGTCCTTGCCGTCGACTTTGATCGGCGTGCCAGGCTCGCAATGTGAAAAGGCCGTGGTCATGGCGACCGGGCAGAGCAGCGCATCATGTTTTTCAAGGAACTGATCCCAGGCGAGAATCGATCTGTCACGGCGGGCGAGCGCCTCGAACCAGCGCGAGACGGGTGCCGGCTCGTCCGGCGGCTCGGGCTGCGCGGCCTCCATCATCATGCCGATCAACGCGCCGCCTTGCGCGAGATCGTCATGCAAATCCAGTTTTGGAAGGTTCGCTTTCTCGACGGTCGCGCCGGCCGACTGCAACTGCCTTGCTATATTTTCAACAGCAGCACCGATAGCGTCGGTCACCGGGAAGCCCGGAAAGGTCGGTGCAAAAGCGATACGCAATGTCTTGAGTTCGAGCTTCGGCATGTCCTCGACCGGCACCGGCGCCAGATCGGTGTCGCGCCCGTCCGATCCGGCAATGATGCGATAGATCAAGGACAAATCGTCCACGCTGCGCGCCAGCGGCCCGACGCAGGACATCAACCGGACGCTGCGCGCGGCATCGCCCGGATTGGGAAAGGCACCGGCCAACGAGACGCGATGCTCCGTTGGTTTCAAGCCGTAGACGCCGCAAAAGGCGGCTGGGAGACGGATCGAATCCTGCATGTCGGTACCGACATCGAACGGCGTCATGCCAGCCGCGATCGCCGCTGCCGCGCCGCCGCTGGAGCCGCCAGAGGTGCGCTCAAGGTTCCAAGGATTGCTTGTGCGGCCGAACAGCGGATTGTTCGACTGCCAATCGGACAGCATACTGGCGACGTTGGTCTTGGCCATCAGCACGCCGCCGGCCGCCTTCAGCCTGGCCGCGACCGGCCCGTCTTCTTTCGCCACATAGTCGGCGAAGGGCGGAAAGCCGACCGTTGTTTTCATGCCTGCTGTCTCGTGCATGTCCTTCAGGGTGAAGGGAACGCCATGCAGCGGACCGAGCGCTTCGCCGCGCACCAGCGCTGCGTCCGCCTTTTTGGCGCGTTCGCGCGCGCCTTCCCTGTCGAGCGAGACGACCGCGTTGACCGCCTCGTTATGACTGTCGATCTGCGTCAGATGGGCGTCGAGTGCCTCGACGGCGGAGATTTTGCGCGCGGCGATTGCCATGGCGAGATCGACGGTTGAGGAGAAGGCAATGTCCATGAGGAATGCTCCGGCTTAGCCGCACTCGCCTTTAAGATGGCGGATCGAGGCACGGCTTCAAGCGGAGTTGAGCATTCGAGGATCGGCTGTGCTTGATTGGAATTGCGCCGGTCAAGGCCAATCGGATTTAGTCGACGATCTCGCTTCATTTCGGCTGCGAAATGTTCCTGCCGGTCATCGACGGGGCCGTGACCTTCGTTATGGTTCCACCTCGCCAGCCAATCACGATTGGGCATTCGGCCGGCAGCACTCGGGGGGAGCCGCGATCCTCGGGCTCTCCCTAAATAGCTCGAAGCGATATCCCGTTGCGGATCATCGATCCCCTGCGTCGACAAGCACCCGCGTCGACAAGCAATTGGCTTACTGGAAATTGAAATACAGCGCCGGCGGGTATTGCTGCCCTTCGGTGGCCGTCGCGGTTGCCCCCGCGGCCGACCTGATTCCGCCTGTCGACGTGTCGTCCAGGGGCGGCCGGGTCGCCTGCGCCGTGGCGGCATTGTCTTGCGTCACCGCAACTTTCTTCTTGGCCTCCGCCGCTTGCGACAAGACAAGCAGCACGAGCAGTGCGGACAGAACGAGTTTCATGACAGGTTTTCCTCTCTGGCTACAAAGCGCGCGCATTTCCTGGATAGACTCATGCGTCGCGCCCAAGTTCCTCTTTATGGAGTCATCAACTCCACCTCGCCGCTGTGCGCGGCTTGGCCGCCTCACTGCCTGAATCCGGACTCGTCGAGCAGGGCGACCTGCTTGCCGTCGATATAGAAGCGAATGGCGTGCGCCTCGTTATCGACGTCGATGCGGGTCGGCTTGGCGGCCACCACCGCCGTTGCGCCCTTGAGATATCTCGAGTGAAAGTCGCCAGCCGGCGCGTATCGAAACAGCAGCACCAGTGCGATGCAGCCTGCGGTTAATACGATGAATGTCAGTCTGGAAGAGGCGTTTGCGGTCATCCGGTCATTCCTTCAATTCGAGGTGGCATTACGGTTCGGTTGCTACCGGGCCTCTCAGCCTGGTTTCGCCGTTGCTCGATGGGAGCGTGTCACAGCTCTTCGAAGGAAAGGGGAATGACCTCTCCGGCGCACGTTCAGAACGTTCGCTGACAGTATGCCCCTTGCCCTTCGCGAGCTTAGCGCCGGCCCACAAGCCGGGAAGGCGGCACGCGCGGAATGCCGTGGAATTCTCTGGAATTCCTCTTATATTAGCAGATTGAAAAGTAAGGTGTGAGGTTTTGCCACGGCGTGTTATGGCTGAAACCAATCCGCAAAGGCAGCCGGGTGGCACAGCACATTGCTCAGAAATTACGGCTGACTTCGGCGTTGTTGGGAACGGTAACCCGCAAGGATCTGGCGGCGGCTTTCCGGTCCGTCAATCCGAAGACCTCATTCGATCTCGGCCGTGCCGACAAATGGCTGCAGGGCCGCGCCCAGCCGCGCGAGCATAGTGTGTATGACGACTGGGCGAAGCTGCTGGGCTTGGAACAGTCAGGCGCATGGATCGCCGACTGCGACCTGCCAAACTTCACGGCCGCTATCGCGACCCGCCACAACATCGACAGCGCAGATCTCGAACGCCGCGCCGGGTCTCAGTTCGAGACCTCGTCCAACCATGAAGAGCGCAGCCTCGCCTTGGCGCTCGCCGGTACCTATGCATGCTATTCGCGTGCCTGGTCGCCTTACTATCGCGGCCAATTCATCAGGGGTATCCTGTCGATGGAGCCGGGGCCTGGCTCACATGGCCTGACCGCCAGCTATCGCGAAATCTTGCCGACAGGCCAGTTGGTGCTTGGCGGCCCGGTCACGCCGGCCAAGCGTGCCCTTTACATGCATCTGAGGGAAGTCGGCGGGGATGCGCAGTTCTTCGTCAGCCTGTTCCCGCGGTCGCAGCCGGGGAGTGTTCTTGGCGGCTATATGTGTGGAACGGCTATTATCGGTCCGGAGGCGCAGCCGTCGCTGACAAGGATCCTCATGGTGCGTCTGCGCGATCAGGCGCGGGGCGCCACCCCGTGGGGCGGATACCTGCTGCCCGATGAGTCGATTTCGGCAGATCTGGCATCGGTCGGCATGTCCATCGAGCATCCCGAGCAGGTCGACCGGCAGCTCACGCGGTTCCTCGTTGGAGGTAGCGATGGCGGCGTCCACCAGATCCCGCCTGCCGAGTTCCGCGCCATCCTCGATGTCTTCGATCGCCACTGGCTGAAGCACGCGCGGCAAAGCCCCTGAAGTGCCAACGCCGGGTGTCGCGGCGCCGACCTAGAGGGCCAGGGCCAGCCTGGCGGATGCGGGCGCAAACGGTCGAATGGCGATGCCATCCCGGGTCATGGTGACGAAGCTCGACGGCGGGACCGCCTGCCAATCGCCGCCCTCGCGATCGAACGGTTCGGAGACGATGCAGCGGCCGCCGCCTTTTCGCAGGGCGGAGGTGTAGAGCGTCGGCGCGTGAGCGTCGGTGGCATAGCGCACCGCATGCAGCGCCTGCCCGTCCGAGAAGGCGGCGGTAAGCTTCAGCGCCGGTTCGAGGCCGGCGCGGCGCGAAGCGTCGAGCACGCGGCTGGTGGCGCGCGACACTGCGCCTTGCGGGTCACCGGCCAATCCCTCGTCGATCATCAGCAGGAAAAACAGTTCGGAATCGGTGGTGCCTTCGCGCTGGTCGAAGACGGCATCGCAGAGCGTGTTCTCAAGCGCGCGGCGAATCTTTTCGAAGCCGCCGATCTGGCCGTTGTGCATGAACGACCAACGGCCCGAGATGAACGGATGGCAGTTCATGCGGCTGGTGGCACCGCCGGTCGAGGCCCGCACATGGGCAAGGAACAAGCCGGATTTGATCTGCCGGCATAAGCTCTTCAGATTGGGATCGGACCAGGCCGGCAGGATGTCGCGGTAGAGGCCAGGCTCGGGCCGGTCGCCATACCAGGCGAGGCCGAAACCATCGCCATTGGTCGGCGACTTCGCTTCCTGGGCGCAGTGGCTCTGGGCAATCAGCGAGTGGCAGGGCGCGGTAAGAATGTCTTCGAGAAAGACCGCTTCACCGAGATAGGCCGCCCACCGGCACATCGCTATCGTCCTTTAGGCGCGATCCAGAAGGCCCGTGGGCTCATTGGTCGCGTGTGTGCCTCTGTTATGCGTCCGCTCGTAAAGCTCGCGGACGATTCGGCTGGCGGTAGTCTCAAACAGAAATGGCAAGAAAGCGTGAACGAGCGCGGCACTGGCCGCCATCAGCAGGCGCGAGGAGAACCAGCCGGCAAAGGCCATGTGGCTGAAATAGGTCTCGCCGACCTTGGCCGGATGAGACGTGAAAATCCTTGCGACCGACATGCTGGCTCCCCTTCAGCGCTTCAGGTTCCGATATGAGTATCCTGACACGCTTTGCAGGTTCATTGGTCTCAAAATGTCCTTGTATTTTGCCATTTTGTGGGACACATATCCCACATGGCGCTGAATATCGATGAAATCGACCGGAAATTGCTGACCGAATTGCAACGCGACGGCACGCTGTCGGTCGACCAGCTGTCGGAACGTGTGGCCCTGTCGCGCAATGCCTGCTGGCGGCGCGTCAAGCGGCTGGAGGAGGATGGCGTCATCACCGGCCGGGTGGCGCTGGTCGATGCCGAGAAGCTCGGACTTGGCCTTTCGGTGTTCATTCTGGTCCGCACGTCCAATCACGATCCAGACTGGCTGCAGAAGTTCCGCGCGGCGGTGACCGGTCTTTCCGAGATCACCGGCGTCTACCGCATGTCCGGCGATCTCGACTATGTCCTGCGCGCCCGCGTCGCCGACGTGAAAGCCTACGACCGGCTCTACCAGCGGCTGATCGCCAAGGTGGCGCTGTCGGATGTCTCTGCCTCCTTCGTGATGGAGGAGATCAAGGAGACGACGGTGGTTCCTATGGAAGTGCGCTAAGGTGTACTCAGGCCATACTGATGCCTGAAAGAAAGCCGTTGATAGGCTTGCGGGCGAATTGACCGAATCGGCATTCGCGCCGATAGGATCGATTTTATGCGCGCAGCCCTCCAAAACCCCTCCGTCATCGGTCCGACTGTCGGCGTCGTCAGGCTGCCGCATGCTGAAGGACTACCGCTTCCCGCTTACGAAAGCGCCGGCGCCGCCGGCATGGACCTGCGCGCGGCGGTGCCTGACGACCGGCCGCTGCTGATCCTGCCGGGAAAGCGCGCTCTCGTGCCGACCGGGCTGATCCTCGAAATCCCCGAAGGCATGGAAGGCCAGGTGCGGCCGCGCTCCGGCCTGGCTTTCAAACATGGTCTTACCGTCCTCAATTCACCGGGCACGGTCGACAGCGACTATCGCGGCGAGGTGAAGGTGCTGCTGATCAATCTCGGCGACGAGGATTTCGCCGTGACGCGCGGCATGCGCATTGCCCAGCTGGTTTTCGCCGCGGTGACGCAGGTGGGCGTCGAAGAGCGCTCACTGGCCGGCGGCACGGCGCGTGGTTCGGGCGGGTTCGGATCGACCGGCACCGCCTGATGCAAATTCCAAAGCTGGTCATCTTCGACTGCGACGGGATCCTGGTCGACACGGAGAATCTCGCCAACCGACGCCTCGCCGAATGGCTGAGCGCGGCGGGCTATCCAACGACGTTCGAATATTGCCGCAAGAACTTCTCCGGCCGCAGCATGGTGTCGGTGCAGAAGGAGATCGAGGCGCAGACCGAAGTCCGGCTCGGCGCCGACTTCGTCGATCGCTGGAACGCCGGCCTGCCGGACCTGTTCGCCCATGGCGTTGAGGCGATCCCCTATGTCCGCGAGTTCATCGAGGCGGTTCGCGCGGCCGGCATCGCCTATTGCGTCGCCACGTCGGCCCGGATCTCGAAGATGCACATCACGCTTGGCCAGACCGGGCTGTTGCCGCTGTTCGAACATGCGATGTTCAGCGCCACCATGGTCTCGCGCGGCAAACCGTTCCCGGACCTGTTCCTGCATGCGGCCAAGACGATGGGCTTTCCGCCCGCCGACTGCATCGTCATCGAGGACAGCGTCGCCGGCACGCAGGCCGGCATCGCCGCCGGCATGCGGGTGTTTTCCTATCATGGCGACCCCTATTCCGACCGCGATGGCCTGATCCACGCCGGCGGCATTCTGTTCGACGACATGCGCGAACTGGCGGGACTGGTGCCGATCCACTGATCCGCCGGGCTTGATGGACGGGCTGGACGCCGTAGGGCGCTGTGCTACGGTCCGTGCGCCCGACAGCCCGAGGCGTCCATGCCAACGAATCTCTTTCGCTTCATCCTCGCCTTGGTGCTGCTGCCGTTCTTGTGGACCGCAGCCGGCGCGCAAGCGGTCGGCTTTCCGGATCTCGGCAGCGCGCTGCCCGGCAGCACCGATGTGACCTATCTCGATCTTGCCAGGATGGTCATCCCTGATCTCGCCGCGGACAAGGACGGCTTCTACAAGGGCGGGTCGCCCATCGACATGCGCCACATCGAGGGACCGGACGATGGCGGTTCGCCACCCGAGACCTCCAGCTTTTTCAATGCCGCGGTGCTGGCCATCAAGGCCGGCGGCAAGGACCGGCTGGCGATGCTGTTCGACCTTGGCGATTCTCCCGACAGCGCCGAGGGCTACGCGGTGCTGGCGCTGTACGACATCACGGCCAAACCGAAATTGCTCGACGCGGCCAATGTCGCGGTCGACCGCAGCACCTATTTCCGCGAGCCGAACAAGCTTTCGATCGGCGACGGAGACGACGCACTCATAACCATGAGCGCGCATTTCAATTCGAACCAGAACTATGTGGCGACGCCGCTGATCATGGTTGCCAAGGACAGGTTCGAACTGGTCGACATGATCTATACGCTCGATGAGAAGCTATGCGCCTACAGCCGCAGGCAGGACATCGGGTTCCAGACCATCGCTGACGGACAGCCTTATGCCGCTATCAAGGCGACAGTCACCGACACCACCGTGCCGAGCCGTGAAAGCTGTGACGAGGCCGCGCCCAAGGCTGCGTCGCACGAGATTTCCGTCACCTACCATTGGGACAAGACGCATTACGTCAAGGATTCCGACGCGTTCGAAAGATTGGCAGCAGAGAACGAGAAACGCTTCTGAACCCCGCGCATTCGTTTGCCCGGGCAAGGCGGGCAAGCTAAAATCCGTGCCATCGCACTGCACATGATGGGGGAATTGCCATGGACAAGGGTAAGATCTTTCGTGACCTGCATGCCTCGACCTTCGTCATGCCCAATCCCTGGGATGTCGGCACGACGAAGCTGCTTGGCTCGTTCGGCTTCAAGGCGCTGGCGACGACCAGCGCCGGCTTTGCCTTTTCGCGCGGCCTGCCGGATGGCGCCGTGACCTTCGACCAGATGATCCATCATTGCCGCGAGGTGACGGCGGCGACCAGCCTGCCGGTCTCGGCCGATCTCGAAAAAGGCAAGGGCGACAGCGCCGAGCAGGCGGCCGAGACGATCTTCGCGGCGGAAGCGGCGGGCCTTGCCGGCTGCTCGATCGAGGACCACACCGGCGACCCGGACAAGCCGATCTATGATTTTGCCCACGCGGTCGAGCGCGTCGCGGCGGCGGTGGAGGCGGCGCGGGCGCTGAAGCGCGATTTCGTCTTCACGGCGCGGGCCGAGAACTTCTTGTGGGGCAAGTCCGACCTCGACGACACCATCAAGCGGCTGCAGGCCTTCGAGAAGGCCGGCGCCGACGTGCTCTATGCGCCGGGCATCGATGATGTCGAGATGGTGCGCACGATCTGTTCGGCGGTGAGCAAGCCGGTGAACGTACTGGCTAAACCGGGCTTCACCATCGCCGATCTCGCCATGGCAGGGGTCAAGCGTATCTCACTCGGGTCGTGGCTGACCAACTTCGCCTACGGCATGCTGGAGACGGCGGCGCGCGAAATCCAGCAGGACGGCACGTTCGGCTTCACCCGCGCCGCCATGCCGTTCGGCAAGTTGCAGGCGCTGTTCCGCGAGTCCTCATGAACAGGCCGGGCGCATGATGCTGGCCGTCGTCGACATGCAAAGCGGCGGCGCGCCGCTTAGGATTCCTACTGGTGGATTCCTGCGCCGCTGAGCCGAGTTAGAGCAATTCCAGGAAAAGTGTGACACGGTTTTCCGTCCGGAATTGCGTAAAAACAAAGAGATAGAGCGGTTCGCCGTTTCCGTGAAACGGTGAAATGCTCTAGTCCCGCGAGCGGCGTGCCGCTTCGCGCGCCGAAATCGCCTTGTGCAGGTGCACCATCATGGCGGCGGCGAAAAGCGGCGTCACCAGGTTGAGCAGCGGCACGGCGAGGAAGGCTGCGATGACCAGCCCGGCGAGGAACACCGTTCCCGCGTGATGCCTGCGCAAGGCCCTGGCCTCCTCCTCCGGACGGAACCGCATGGCGGCGAATTCGAAGAATTCCCGCCCGAGCAGATAGCCGTTGACGATGAAGAAGGCGGCGATGTTGATGCCCGGCACCAGCAGAAGCAACAGGGCGACGATGTTGCCAAGGATGACGACGCCGAAGAACTTTATCGCCAGCACCAGCGAGCGCAGCGCCGGCATGGCGCGACCGGGCGGATCGGCGGGATAGTCGGTGCGCTCGACCACTTCGGCGACATCGTCGAGGAACAGGCCGGCGATCGCGGCCGTGACCGGCGCGACGAGCAATGCCATGCCGAAAGCGAGCGCTATTCCCGCAATGATGCCGCCCAGCCAGCCGGCCCAGGATGGTATGCCCGGCAACAGCGTCTGCAGCCATGGCAGGGCCAGCCATTCGACCAGGCTGGTCAGGCCGAACCACAGGGCGACCAGCGCCAGCAGGGTCAAGCCCAGCGTCTTGAGGAACACGGCCCGAAACGGCGGCGAGAGCAGCTCAAGGGCCGCGGTACGGGCAGCGTCGAAAATCACCGTGCTTCAACCCCTCGAAGAGCGGACACCGCCGAATGGACGGACGCTCCCGAGATAGGCAGCGCAAGCCATGAGCACAAGCGCGCGCAGCTATCTTGCAAGCGCCGGCTTGCGAACCGGGATGGTCATGGCCGCGACGCCGGCAACGACACAAGCCATGCCGAGCCATACAGTCGGCCCGAGGGTTTCGCCGAGGAAGACAGCGCCGATGCCAACGCCGATCGGCACGCGCAGATAGGCCTGCGACGTCGTGCCGACCGAGCCCAGCGTGTGGATGAGGCGGAAATAGATGACGAAGGCGAGCGCCGTCGAGAACACCGACAGGCCGAGCAGCGCCAGGATCGACGCCAGAGATGGCGTGAGCGTCCAGGGCTGGTCCACCACCAGGCTGAGCGGCACCAGCATCACCGCACCGCAGAGCATGGAACCGGCGGCCGGCAGCATCGGATCGAGGCCTTTGAAGCCACGGCCGAAGATCGCGGCGCCGGCATAGCAGATCGTCGCCACGACGATGGCGAGCTGCGCCCACAGTTCATGACCGAGACCGCCCAGCGCTTCGGTGCCGATGATGAGGCAGATGCCGGCAATGCCGGCGCCGACACCGATCAATTTGCGCAGCGTGACCGGTTCATGGCGGGTGATCAGCGCGGTGAGCAGGAAGGTGAAGATCGGCGACGTCGCGTTCAGGATGGTGGCGAGGCCGGCATCCACCGAGCGCTCGGCGGCGGCGATCAGCGTGAACGGGACGACGCTGTTGAGGC
Organism: Mesorhizobium sp. B1-1-7; assembly: GCF_006442705.1. Taxonomy (NCBI): domain Bacteria; kingdom Pseudomonadati; phylum Pseudomonadota; class Alphaproteobacteria; order Hyphomicrobiales; family Phyllobacteriaceae; genus Mesorhizobium; species Mesorhizobium sp. B1-1-7. Next base: position 269,202 of record NZ_VFWQ01000002.1, read on the forward strand.
ATGCCTGGAAGGCGAAGCGGCGCCAGCTCGCCGCATCGCTGGGCATGGCGAGCCCGCGCCAATGGATGATGGCCAGAAGAATAGCGCCGGCAATCAGAGTGCGCGCGGCAATGAAGGTGATCGGCGGGATCGTCTCGACGCCGATCTTGATGAAGGTGTAGGAGGCGCCCCACAATACGGCCAGCACGCCGAGCAGCGCCAGGTCGGTCGTTGTATCGTTTCGTGTCGGCATCCGCTGGCTCGCCTTCGGGCTGTGATCGAACAGGCCAGAGTTGTAGGCAAGGTCGCGACAAAATGCTTCGGCCACGGTCGAATTGTCGTAGCGCCTCACGTGGATGCGCTGGGATGATCCGCCAAAGTTGAGTGCCGCGCTCTAGGCAAAGCCGTTTCGAATCGCTAGACCCGCGCCCGGCCTGCGTGGCAAGAAGCTGGCTCTGGTTTTTGGCGGAGATATTGATGCCGGATTATGACGTGCTTTGCATCGGCAATGCCATTGTCGACATCATCGCCCAGTGCGAGGAGGAATTCCTCGAAACCAACGGCATCATCAAGGGCGCGATGAACCTCATCGATACCCACCGCGCCGAACTGCTCTACAGCCGCATGGGCCCGGCGATCGAAGCCTCCGGCGGCAGCGCCGGCAACACGGCGGCCGGCGTCGCCTCCTTCGGCGGCCGAGCCGCGTTCTTCGGCAAGGTTTCCAACGATGCGCTGGGCGAAATCTACGCGCACGACATCCATGCCCAAGGCGTCGCCTTCGACACCAAACCGCTCAAGGGCGAGCCGCCGACTGCGCGCTCGATGATCTTCGTCACCCCCGATGGCGAGCGCTCGATGAACACCTATCTCGGCGCCTGCGTCGAGCTCGGGCCGGAGGACGTCGAGGCCGACAAGGCGTCTGGCGCCAAGGTCACCTATTTCGAGGGCTATCTGTGGGATCCGCCGCGCGCCAAGGAAGCGATCCGGCAGACAGCCAGGCTGGCGCACGCGGCAGGCCGCGAAGTGTCGATGACGCTGTCGGATTCGTTCTGCGTCGACCGCTACCGCGACGAATTCCTCGAGTTGATGCGCTCGGGCACCGTCGATATCGTCTTTGCCAACAGCCACGAGATCAAGTCGCTCTACCAGACATCGTCGTTCGACGAGGCGCTGGCGCAGATCCGCAAGGATTGCCGGATCGCCGCCGTGACGCGGTCCGAGAAAGGCTCCGTCATCGTGCGCGGCGACGAGACCGTGGTCATCAAGGCCACCGCCATCAAGGAGCTGGTCGACACGACCGGCGCCGGCGACCTCTACGCCGCCGGCTTCCTGCATGGCTACACGCAAGGTCGCGACCTCAAGACCTGCGGTGACCTTGGCTCACTGGCGGCCGGATTGGTGATCCAGCAGATCGGGCCAAGGCCAAGGCAGAATTTGCGCCGCGAGGCCGAGCAGGCAGGATTGTTGTAGGGCGCACTTTTTTCCTTCTCCCCCTGTGGGAGAAGGTGTCGCCGAAGGCGACGGATGAGGGGTGCTCCAGCTTGACAGGACGGCGATCCGTCACGCACCCCTCATCCGTCTCGGCGCTGCGCGCCGATCCACCTTCTCCCACAAGGGGAGAAGGAAAAAGCGCCCCGCTGCTCACCGTCGCGTCACTGTCACATATCGCTCCTACACGACATCGCGAGCCTCCCGCGACTGACATTTCGGGGCGCCCGCAATCAGATGGGATGTTCAAAAATGCAAGGCAGCAAGCTGTCGGGTGGCGCGGATCGTTGCCGCCGCGATCTTCGTTTTCAGCACTAGAAATTCAGCAACCGGCCGCAGCTAAGGGAGGAGCGCGGCCCGGAAGACAGATGCATGAACAGATTTCAGACAACCGGTCTCGGGCAGGACGACTTCGCGGAGATGGTCGCGGAGGACGTCGAACGCGCGCTTGCCCACTATGACGAGGCCATAAACCAATCCACCGTGGTCTCCGTCGGCAAGATTGCCGGCAGCATAGCGTCCGCCGTCACCTCGCTGTCGCCGAGACACCAGCGCGCCATCGATACCATCCATGCCGACCTTCCCGGCCTTGCCCAGAAATTCGTGCGCGCGCTCGCGGCGGAAGCCGCGCGCCGCAGCGAAGCCGGCACCGCCGGCCTGTCGGTGCCGTTGTCGGCCGGCGAACCACCTCCCCCGCAATCCGACGACCTCGAATCGATGCTGATCGAGGACTGGGCCGGCCGCGTCGCCGGCTCGACCTATCTGGAAGAAAACCTGCGCATCGCTCGTTCGACCCTGCACCGCTGGCAACGACGCGGCGATGTCATCGCCTTGCGCAAGGGCGGCCGCAAACACGTTTTCCCGCTGGCGCAGTTCGTCGACGGCAGGCCGGCGGCAGGCATAAGCGACGTGCTCAAGCTGATCGGCAATCCGAGGCTCGCCTGGCTGTGGCTGACACGCCCGGCGGCGCAACTCGACGGCCGCATACCGATCGATCTGCTGCGAGCGGATCAGGTCGAGGATGTGGTCGAGGCCGCGCGGGTTTTCGCGCCGGGCTGAGCTTCGCTGGAAAAGCGTTCACAGGCTCACAATCGGCTCTTGCCTGCTGCCCGGATCGCCGCTCAAGTCCCCGCCGTATAGGCCGCGATCGCCGCCATATTGACGATGTCGCTATCCTTGGCATTGAGCGACACGATCTGGACCGGCTTGTTGAGGCCGACCAGCAGCGGGCCGATGACCGTCGAGCCGCCAAGTTCCTGCAGCATCTTGGTCGAGATCGAGGCCGAGTGGAACGCCGGCATGATCAGCACATTGGCCGGACCAGTCAGCCTGATGAACGGGTATTGTGCCATGGCGCGTGCGTTGAGCGCGACGTCGGCGGCCATTTCGCCGTCATACTCGAAGTCGACGCGGCGCTTGTCGAGGATGCGCACAGCCTCCTGGACGCGCTCGGAGCGCTCGCCCTGCGGGTGGCCGAAGGTGGAATAGGCGAGCATGGCGAGCCTCGGCTCGTAGCCCATGCGGCGGGCAAAGCCGGCGGCTTCCTCGGCGATGTCGGCGATCTGCTCGGCGTTGGGCATGTCGTGCACGGCGGTGTCGGCGACGAGGACCGTTTTACCCCGCGCGAGCACGATCGAGACGCCGATGACGCGGTGACCAGGCTTGGCGTCGATGACGCGGCGGATGTCGTCGAGCGCGGTGGAATAGTTGCGGGTGACGCCGGTGACGATGCCGTCGGCATCGCCCAGCGCCACCATGCAGGCGGCGAAGTGGTTGCGGTCGTTGTTGATCAGGCGCTGGCAATCGCGAAACAGGAAGCCTTTGCGCTGCATGCGTTCGTAGAGGTAGTCGGTGTAGATGCCGTTGCGGCGCGACAGCCGGGCATTGATGATCTCGATGCCTTGCTTGTTGAGGTCGATGCCGGCGTGCTTGGCGTTCTCCTTGATGACGTCGTCGCGGCCAAGCAGGATGGCGGTGCCGAGTTTCTGGTTCACATAGGAGACGGCGGCGCGCATCACCTGCTCCTCCTCGCCCTCGGCGAAGACGATGCGCTTGGGCTGGCGGCGCACGCGGTCGTAGATGCGCTGCAAGGTGGAGGCGATCGGATCGCGCCTGGCGGACAGTTCCTGCGCGTAGCGGTCGAGGTCGAGGATCGGCTTGCGGGCAACGCCCGAATCCATCGCCGCCTTGGCCACCGCGAGCGGAATGGCCGAGATCAGGCGCGGGTCGAACGGCACCGGGATGATGTAATTGGGTCCGAATCTCGGCCTGTTGCCCTGGTAGGCGGCGGCGACGTCGTCAGGCACGTCCTGGCGCGCCAGTTCGGCGAGCGCGCGCGCGGCGGCGATTTTCATGTCGTCGTTGATGGTGGTCGCCCGCACATCCAGCGCACCGCGGAAGATATAGGGGAAGCCGAGCACGTTGTTGACCTGGTTGGGGTAATCGGACCGCCCCGTGGCCATGATCGCGTCGGTGCGGATCTCGGCCACTTCTTCCGGCGTGATCTCGGGATCGGGATTGGCCATGGCGAAGATGATCGGGTTCTTGGCCATCGACTGCACCATGGCGGTGGTCAGCGCACCCTTGGCGGAGAGGCCGAGGAAGACGTCGGCGCCGTCGAGCGCTTCGGCAAGGCTGCGCCTGTCGGTCTTGACCGCATGCGCCGACTTCCACTGGTTCATGCCTTCGGCGCGACCCTGGTAGACGACGCCCTTGGTGTCGCACAGGATGATGTTTTCCGGGGCAAAACCCATCGCCTTCATCAGCTCGATGCAGGCGATGCCGGCGGCACCAGCACCGTTACAGACCAGCCTGGTGGTCTTCATGTCGCGACCGGTGACCTCCAGTGCGTTGATCAGGCCGGCGGACGAAATGATGGCGGTGCCGTGCTGGTCGTCGTGGAAGACCGGGATATCCATCAGCTCGCGCAGGCGCTGCTCGATGATGAAGCATTCCGGCGCCTTGATGTCTTCGAGATTGATGCCGCCGAAGGAGGGGCCGAGGTAACGCACGCAGTTGATGAATTCCTCGGCATCCTCGGTGTCGACCTCGAGATCGATCGAATCGACATCGGCGAAGCGCTTGAACAGCACCGCCTTGCCTTCCATGACCGGCTTGGAGGCCAGCGCGCCGAGATTTCCCAGACCGAGAATGGCGGTGCCGTTGGAGATGACGGCGACCATGTTGCCGCGCGTCGTGTAGTCGAAGGCGCGGCTCGGATCCTCGGCGATGGCGCGCACCGGCACGGCGACACCCGGCGAATAGGCGAGGCTGAGATCGCGCTGCGTCGTCATTGGCTTGGTGGCGACGATCTCCAGCTTGCCGGGCCGGCCCATCGCGTGGAATTCGAGCGCTTCCTGCGCGCTGACGGACGGACCGCTGTTCTCGGTTTTCCTGGCCATGATGTCCTGATTTCCTCGCCGGTGCAGCACCTCCTTGAAGCGGGTGCTTTGTTTCGGTCCGAATTAAGACCACGCGCCGCCGCGTGTAAACCGCCAGCGCGTGGGAATCGCAGGCCGGCGCGCAAATGCCGGCAAGCGACCAGCCAGTCGTCCCCTGCTTTTCGAGGCTCCGGCATTAAACCGGGCAATCACATCTGCTAGCGTGCCGCGCATGAATATGCACAGCCCGAACGAGCCAGACGCCCCCGAGGCGATGACGCCGCCGCAGCCTGGTGCGGCCGCCGTCACGCCGATGATGGAGCAGTTCATCGAGATCAAGGCGGCGAACCCGGATTCGCTGCTGTTCTACCGCATGGGCGATTTCTACGAGCTGTTCTTCGACGATGCCGAAAAGGCCAGCCGGGCACTGGGCATCATCTTGACCAAGCGCGGCAAGCACCAGGGCCATGACATCCCGATGTGCGGCGTGCCCGTGCACGCCGCCGACGATTACCTGCAGAAGCTGATCGGCCAGGGTTTTCGCGTTGCCGTCTGCGAGCAGATCGAGGATCCGGCCGAGGCCAAGAAGCGCGGCGCCAAATCGGTGGTGCGCCGCGACGTGGTGCGGCTGGTGACGCCGGGCACCATCACCGAGGACAAATTGCTGGCGCCGTCGGAATCGAGCTTCCTGATGGCGCTGGGGCGGGTGAAGGGCGGAACCGACCATTCCTTCGCGTTGGCCTGGATCGACATCTCAACCGGCGCCTTCCGCGTCGCAGAGACCACCGCCGACCGGCTGCTGGCCGACATTTTCCGCGTCGATCCGCGCGAGCTGATCGTCGCCGAGCCGGTGTTCTACGATGCCGAGCTGAAGCCGGTGTTCGACGTGCTTGGCCGGGTCGCCAACCCGCAGCCGCCATCGCTGTTCGATTCGGCCTCCGCCACCGGGCGCATCGCGCGCTTCTTCGACGTGGCGACGCCGGACAGCTTCGGCACGTTTTCACGCGCCGAACTGTCGGCGATCTCGGGCGCCATTGCCTATGTCGAGAAGACGCAGAAGGCCGAGCGCCCGCCATTGTCGCGGCCCGAGCGCGAGGAACAGGGCTCGACGCTGTTCATCGATCCGGCGACGCGTGGGAATCTGGAGCTGCTCCGCACATTGTCGGGCAGTCGCGAAGGCTCGCTGTTCAAGGCGATCGACCGCACGGTGACCGGTGGCGGGGCCAGGCTGCTCGCCGACCGGCTGATGGCGCCGCTGACCGACCCGGCAGCGATCGGCGCGCGTCTGGATTCGGTTTCGTTCTTCCGCTCCGAATCCCGGCTGTGCCAGGCGGTGCGGACAAATCTGAAGAGCGTCGCCGACATGCCGCGTGCGCTGTCCAGGCTGGCGCTCAACCGCGGCGGGCCGCGGGACCTCGGCGCGTTGCGCGCCGGCTTCGAGGCGGCCGGCGCCATCGCCGATATCTTTGCCGCGACCGCCCTGCCCCAAGAATTGGCGGCGGCGCTCGCCGCCATTCATGCGCTGCCCCAGGCGCTGGCCCGGCATCTGACGCAGGCGCTTGGCGAGGAACTGCCGCTGCTCAAGCGCGACGGCGGCTTCCTGCGCGGCGGCTATCACGGCGAACTCGACGAGATGCGGGCGTTGCGCGACGAGTCGCGAAAAGTGATCGCCGGGCTGGAGCGCTCGCTGATCGAAGAGACCGGCATCCGCTCGCTGAAGATCCGCCACAACAATGTGCTCGGCTATTACATCGAGGTGACCGCCAACCATCATGCGGTGATGACCGGCAGCGATGGCGCCAAGGCGCGCTTCATCCACCGCCAGACCATGGCCAACGCCATGCGCTTCACCACGACCGAACTCGCCGAACTCGAGACCAAGATCGCCAATGCCGCCGACCGGGCGCTGGGCATCGAATTGGCGACCTTCGATCTGCTGACGGCGGAAGCGGTCGGCGAGGCGGAAAAAATCCGCGCCGGCGCCGATGCGCTCGCCGTGCTCGACGTCTCGGCGGCATTGGCGCTTTTGTCTGAGAGCGAGGCCTGGTGCCGGCCCGTGGTGGATTCCAGCCTCGCCTTCGATATCTCCGGCGGCAGGCATCCCGTGGTCGAGCAGGCTCTGCGCCGTTCGGGTGACGGCCCCTTCGTCGCCAATGATTGCGACCTCTCGCCGGAAGGCAGCGCCAAGAACGGCGCGATCTGGCTGCTCACCGGCCCCAACATGGGCGGTAAATCGACGTTCCTGCGGCAAAACGCGCTGATCGCCATCCTCGCCCAGACCGGCTCGTTCGTGCCGGCGGCATCGGCCCATATCGGCGTCGTCGACCGACTGTTCTCGCGCGTCGGCGCTTCCGACGACCTGGCACGCGGCCGCTCGACCTTCATGGTCGAGATGGTCGAGACGGCGGCGATCCTCAACCAGGCCGGCGAACGGGCGCTGGTGATCCTGGACGAGATCGGCCGCGGCACCGCCACTTTCGACGGCCTGTCGATCGCCTGGGCGGCGGTGGAATATTTGCACGAGAAGAACCGCTGCCGGGCAATTTTCGCCACCCATTTCCACGAAATGACCTCGCTCGCCGGCAAGCTGGCGCGACTCCACAACGTCACCATGCGCGTCAAGGAATGGGAAAACGACGTCGTCTTCCTGCACGAGGTCGGAAAGGGTGCGGCCGATCGCTCCTACGGCGTCCAGGTGGCGCGGCTCGCCGGTCTGCCGGAAGCGGTGGTCGACCGGGCCAAACAAGTGCTGCACCAGCTGGAGGAAGGCGAGGTTTCCGGCAAGACCAACCGGCTGGTCGACGATTTGCCGCTGTTTTCCGTGGCGGTGAAGCGCGAAGCACCGAAGCCGGTGAAGAGCGACGCGCTGGGTGCCGCGCTCGGCGAGATCAATCCCGACGAGATGACGCCGAGGGAAGCGCTGGAGGCGCTATATCGGCTGAAGGGGCTGATGTAGCCGGTAAGGGCTGGCGGGACAGCACCCCCCTCTGCCCTACCGGGCATCTCCCCCGCAAGGGGGGAGATCGGCAGCTCCCGCGCTCCGCTCACCCTACACTGTTGGTGATTGGCGAAAGCCAAGGTTACGTCCAATCTCCCCCCTTGCGGGGGAGATGGCCGGCAGGCCAGAGGGGGGTGTGAAGGAACGCGACCTGCGCTGTCTAGATCATCTCCAGCCCGCGCTTTCGCGTCGGCGGCGGGAAGGCACGGTCGAGATCGGCGAGATCTTCACCGATAAGCTTGATGTCGAGCGCGGCAAAGTTCTGGCGGACGTGCTCCTGGCTGCTGGCCTTGGGAATGGCGATGACGCCCTCTTGCTGCATCACCCAGGCCAGGGCGATCTGTGCCGCGGTGGCGCCATGGCGGGCGGCGACCGCGTCGAGCCTGGCATTGCGCGCCAATGCACCCTGTTCGACCGGCGAATAGGCCATCAGCGGAATGCCGCGCTTGCGGCTCCAGGGCGCCAGATCGAACTCGAGGCCGCGCCGGACCAGATTGTAAAGCACCTGGTTGGTCTGGACATTGCCGCCATCGGGCAAGCCGGCGAGGTCTTCCATCTCCTCGATGTCGAAATTGCTGACGCCCCAGTGGCGGATCTTGCCGGCTTTCTTCAACGCCTCGAAGGCTTCGACCGTCTCCGCCAAGGGCACGCTGCCGGGCCAATGCAAGAGATAGAGGTCGATGCGGTCGGTGCGCAGGCGCTTGAGGCTGTTCTCGCAGGCGCGTTGCACGCCCGCGCGCGAAGCGTTCGACGGCAGAACTTTCGAGACCAGGAAAACCTCGGCGCGGCGCCCGGCGATGGCTTCGGCCACCACCTCCTCGGCACCGCCGCTGGCATACATCTCGGCGGTGTCGATCAGCGTGACGCCGAGATCGAGGCCAAGCTTGAGAGCAGCGACCTCATCGCCACGGCGCCTGATATCCTCGCCCATCTTCCACGTGCCCTGGCCGAGCACGGCGATGGCTTCGCCGGAGGGCAGCGTGGTGGTTCTGACGGTCGATGGCATGGCAGGCTCCGTTCGGGACCGGATCGCATCACAGGCCGGGCGAGAAATCCAGAGGCGTTCTCGCCCCCGGCGATCTGTCGGACCCCTATTTAACCGGATGGGCAGCAAGCCAGTCCTGCATCTGCTTGATCTCGGCCTCCTGCGCGGCGATGACCGCCTCGGCCAGCTTGCGGATTTCGGGATCCTTGCCATTGGCAAGCTCGACCTTGGCCATGTCGATGGCGCCCTGATGGTGCGGGATCATGCCTCGGACGAAATCGACGTCGGCATTGCCGGTATACTGCGAGGCCATCATGCCGGCGTGCATCTTGTCCATCGCCGCCTTGTAGCCCTCGGTCGACGGGCTTTCCGCGCCCATTGCCATGCCGGTCATGTCGTGTTTCATCTCTTCGCTTTGCGCGGGGACGCTTTCGAGGAAGACGGCAAGCAGCATTCCGGCCGCCATCAGCAAAAGCACGAGTTTCTTAGCCAAGGTCATTCATGGTCTCCTGTTGCAAGGATTCGGTATTTGGGGGCTCGGATCAGAGTTTCAACGTTCTCAGCCGCAATGCGTTGGCGATCACCGACACCGACGACAGGCTCATCGCCGCCGCCGCCAGCATCGGCGACAAAAGCGTGCCGGTGAGCGGATAGAGCACGCCGGCGGCGACCGGTACGCCAAGCACATTGTAGAGGAAGGCGAAGAACAGGTTCTGGCGGATGTTGCGGATGGTGGCCTGGGCCAGCGCGCGGGCCCGCACGATCCCGTTGAGATCGCCCTTGACCAGGGTGATGCCGGCACTTTCGACCGCGACATCGGCGCCGGTACCCATGGCGATGCCGACATCGGCGGCGGCAAGCGCGGGTGCGTCGTTGACGCCGTCACCGGCCATGGCGACGCCGGCGCCCTTGCCGCGCAACTCGTCGACGAGCGCTGCCTTCTGTTCCGGCAACAGCCCGGCGCGCACCTCGTCGATACCGAGGCTGCCGGCGATCGCCTTGGCCGTGCGTTCATTGTCGCCGGTGGCCATGATGATCCTCAAGCCGCTGTCATGCAGGGCCTTGATCGCCTCGGCGGTGGTCGCCTTGACCGGATCGGCAACGGCGACGATGCCGGCCAGCCTGCCGCCGACGGCGACGAACATCGCCGTCTTGCCGTCGCCCTGCAATGCCTCGGCGCTGGCCGCAACGGCGGAAACATCGACGCCGAGGTCGCGCATCATCGCGGCGTTGCCGAGCGCGACCTTCTTGCCCGACACGGTGCCTGAAACGCCCTTGCCGGTGGTCGCCTCGAAATCGCCGACGTCGGCGACGGTCACGCCGCGCGCCGCGGCACCTTCGACGACGGCCTCGGCCAAGGGGTGTTCAGACCCCTTCTCGAGACTTGCCGCAAGCCCCAGCAAGTCGTCCTCTGCAAAGCCGCTGGCGGCCACGATATCGGTCAGCTTCGGCCGGCCTTCGGTCAGCGTGCCGGTCTTGTCGACGATCAGCGTGTCGACGGAGGCAAAGCGTTCGAGTGCGGCGGCCTCCTTGATCAGCACGCCGGCAAGAGCGCCGCGACCGGTGGCGGTCATGATCGACATCGGCGTGGCAAGCCCAAGCGCGCAGGGACAGGCGATGATCAGCACCGAGACCGCCGAGACGACGGCAAAGACCAGGCTGGGCTCGGGACCAAGGACCGCCCAGGCGATGAAGGCCGCGACGGCAACCAGGACGACGGCCGGAACAAAGTAGAAGGAAACACGGTCGGCCAACCCCTGGATCGGCGCACGCGAGCGCTGTGCCTTGGCGACGAGTTCGACGATGCGCGCGAGCGTGGTCTCGGAACCGATCCGTTCGGCGCGCATGATCAGCGAGCCTTGCCTGTTGAGCGTGCCGCCGGTCAGCGCGTCGCCTTCGGTCTTTTCGACCGGCAACGGCTCGCCCGTGATCATCGATTCGTCGATGGAAGAGCGACCTTCGAGCACGGTGCCGTCGACCGGAACGGCTTCGCCCGGACGGACGCGCAAGCGGTCCCCGGCCTTGACGCCGTCCAGCGGGACGTCGCTCTCGGAGCCGTCTTCAGCGATCCGCCGCGCTGTCTTGGGCGCCAGATCGAGCAGGGCGCGGATCGCCGAGCCGGTCTTTTCTCGGGCGCGCAATTCAAGCACCTGGCCGAGGAAGACCAGCGCGACGATGACGGCTGCGGCCTCAAAATAGACCGGCACCGCACCGCCATGGCCGCGGAACTGATGCGGGAAAATGTCCGGGAACAGCGTGGCGACGACGCTGTAGAGATAGGCGGCACCGACACCGAGCGAAATCAGCGTCCACATGTTGGGGCTGCGGTTGAGGATCGATTCCCAGCCGCGATGAAAGAAGGGAAAGGCGGCCCAAAGCACCACCGGGCTTGCCAGGGCCAGCTCGATCCAGACCTTTGTGCGATCCCCGACCAGTCCCTCGAACGACAGGCCCACCATCGGCGCCATGGCGACGATCAGAAGCGGGATCGACAGGGCCGCGCTGACCCAGAACCGCCTGGTGAAGTCGACCAGTTCCGGATTAGGCCCTTCATCGCCAGTCGGCACGCCCATCGGCTCCAGCGCCATGCCACAGATCGGGCAGGAGCCGGGCTTGTCGCGGACGATCTCGGGATGCATGGGGCAGGTGTACTGCGTACCCTTGGGCATCGGCGCCGGCACCGGCCTGTCGCGGAGATAGGCTTGCGGGGCCGCCTCGAACTTCGCCTTGCAGCCGGCGGAGCAGAAATAGAAGCCCTGGCCTTCATGGCGGACAAAGTGCCTGGCCGTGGCGCGCTCGACGCTCATGCCGCAGACGGGGTCGGAGGCCGTCAGATATTGTTCTGGCTCGGCCTGGAACTTCGTGCGGCAGCCTTCGCTGCAGAAATGATAGAGCCGGCCGCCATGTTCTGCTGTCGGCTTGCCGGCGGCCGGATCCACGGTCATGCCGCAGACCGGATCGCGCAGGACCGCGCCCACGTCCACAGCCCCGTTTTTCGGCGCGCAGCAGCCGCCATGCGTGTGATGATCGTGATCTGAATGCGTCATTCCAAAATGCCCTTAGCAAACTGCTTCGGGCAGGAGGTAGTGCTTCCAGTAACTGGAAGGTCAAGGGCCATTATGATTATTCGTATTTCGCGGCTCGACCCGGCGGTTCGCCCAGAAAAAGTCGACATTCCGTAGCGCTGCGTGTGCTAACGCTCGGCCCTCCGACAACAATTCAAATCCCGGTAGATCAATGAAATGTCTGGTCATCAATCTTGATCGGTCTCCCGACCGGCTCGCCCACATCACGGCGGAGTTTGCCCGCATCGGCATCGCCTTCGCGCGAATCGTCGCGACCGATGCCCGTGACCATCCTGAGTTGGCGCTGCAGCCACAATTTGCGATCTACGCCGTCCGGCACCTGTCCTCCAGCGAGGTCGCCTGCATGCACAGCCATCGCGCCTGCTGGTCGATCATCGCGCAAGACGATGCCCCTTATGGCGCCGTCTTCGAGGACGACGTCGTGTTCTCCGCGAAAGCCGGTGCCATTCTGGCCGATAGTGGCTGGATTCCGGCCGACGCCGATGCCGTCAAACTCGAAACATTCTTCAGCAAGACCATGATCCAGAGGAAAAGGATCGCCGTCGGCAACGGCTTCTCCCTATTCAGGCTTCGCAGGAGCCATATGGGGACCGGCGGCTACATCGTCTCCAGGCAGATGGCGCGCGACCTCCTGGAAGCTACCGCGCAGGCCAGCGCAGCTGCCGACGATCTCCTCTTCAACCCCGCGTTCCCGACGTCGGCAAGCAAGACGATCTACCAGCTTGTTCCTGCACTCTGTGCGCAGGACCAGTTCGTGGGCGACAGATTGCCAAGCCTGCTTTACGAAGAGCGCGAAGCCGAATGGGTCGCAAGCGGGCTGACCATCAAGCGCAGAAAGCCCCTCGCCGAGAAGATAAGGGTAGAAATCAGGCGGGTCGTCGAGTGGGTCGTCGATCACTGCAAGCTGCGGCATTATACGGTCATTGCGCTCGATCCCCCTGCGGCTGAAGAGCCGATGTCTTGCCTGGCCGCCGGCGGCAACGAGAACGCGCTTTAGACGCCCAAAGGGCAAGACCGATCCGTATCCGAAAGCCCGGTAGTTTTGGTTCAGGCACTGCTTCGAACTTGCTGTGGCCGGCAAAGTAGAAATTGACCATTTCGGCACTATCATTTCATCACGGCGCAAAATACTCTTAAAAAGTCAACAGACACCGGCTCCGGTGTGCTAGAGAACGCCGCCACTCCCGGAAGACAACGATTTCGTCAAATGAAGCGCCTGGTCATCAATCTCGATCGATCTCCCGACCGACTTGTCCACATGACATCGGAGTTCGCCCGCATCGGCATTGGGTTCGAGCGGGTCGCGGGGATCGATGCCCAGGAACATCCCAATCTGGTGCAGCAGCCGCAGCACGCGATACATGCCATCCGGCCCCTCGCCGGCAGCGAGATCGCCTGCCTGCATAGCCATCGTGCCTGCTGGACGATCATCGCCCAGGACGACGCCCCGTACGGCGCCGTCTTCGAGGACGACATGGTGTTTTCCGGCAGAGCCGGTGCGTTGCTGGGCGATACGAGCTGGGTTCCGGCGGACGCGGACGTCGTGAAGCTCGAGACGTTCTTCTCCAGAACCGTGATCCAGAGGAGAAGGGCCCCTGCCGGACACGGTTTTTCCACGGTCCGGCTCCGCAAGGGCCATCCAGGGGCTGGGGGTTATCTCCTCTCGCGGCAAATGGCGCGCGAGTTTCTGGAGGCAACGGCGCAGGTCAATATAGCTGTCGACGATCTCATCTTTAACCCCGCTATGTCGGCCGGCAGGAATATCTACCAGCTTGTTCCCGCCCTCTGCGCGCAAGACCAGTTCGTCGGCGACAGGCTGCCGAGCCTGCTTGACCAGGAACGAGATGCCGCACGGACCGCGAGCGGGCTTATGGCAAGGCAGAGCAAGCCGACAGCCGTGAGAATCAGCAGGGAAGCCGGGCGAACCGTGAGGTGGATCGCCGACTTCTGCAGGCTGCGGCGGCAGATTGTCGTGCCCTTCGGCCCCATTGAGGCAACCGACTAGGCCAATTTCGGACTGTCGGCCGGCCCCATACCCAGCGCCGCGAAAACGCGCTATAGACGCCGCCCAAAAGGCAAGGCCAACCGGTACCTATGGCGAAAATCTCCCTGAAGCTCCATGAACTGATCGACGGCGAAGCCTTGCGCCGCGAGATGACCGCTCTGACCGCGGCGAGCGCCGGCGATGGTTCCAGCGCTATCATCCGCACGGCCGCTCTCCAACTTCTCAAGGGCCGGCTCGCCGAGGGCCGCAGAAAAACCGAGGCCATGCTGAGAGAGGATGGCGGCGGCAATGCCTGCGCCGAGCGGCTGTCGCATGTGATGGATCAGCTGATCCGGGCGCTTTACGATTTCGCCGCGACCCATGTCTACCGGGTGAAGAACCCGTCGTCGGCCGAGCGCATGGCCGTGGTTGCGGTTGGCGGCTATGGGCGCGGCACGCTGGCGCCGGGATCCGACATCGACCTTCTGTTTCTGTTGCCCTACAAGCAGACGCCGTGGGGCGAACAGACAGTCGAATACATGCTCTACATGCTGTGGGACCTCGGGCTGAAGGTCGGCCATGCCACCCGCAACATCGACGAGTGCCTGCGGCTGTCGCGCACCGACATCACGATCCGCACCTCGATCCTGGAGGCGCGCTTCCTGTGGGGCGAGCGCAAGCTCTATGACGAATTGATGCTGCGCTTCGACCATGAGGTGGTGCGCACCACCGGTCCGGAATATGTCCAGGCCAAGCTCGCCGAACGCGACGAGCGCCACGCCAAGGCCGGCGAAAGCCGCTATCTTGTCGAGCCCAATGTCAAGGACGGCAAGGGCGGCCTGCGCGACCTGCAGACGCTGTTTTGGATCGGCAAGTATTTCTACCGGGTGCGCACTGGAGAAGAACTGGTCGAGAAGGGCGTCTTCACCGATGCCGAGTATCGCGAATTCCAGAAGGCCGAGGACTTCCTGTGGGCGGTGCGCTGCCACATGCATTTCCTCACCGGCAAGGCCGAGGAGCGGCTGCATTTCGACATCCAGCGCGAGATCGCCGAACGGCTGGGTTATACCACCCATCCCGGCCTGTCGGCGGTCGAGCGCTTCATGAAGCACTACTTCCTCGTCGCCAAGGATGTCGGCGACCTCACGCGCATCTTCTGCGCGGCACTGGAGGAGGAGCAGGCCAAGCATGTGCCTGGCTTCAACCGCATCTTCCTCACCTTCCAGCGCCGCAAGCGCAAGCTTGCCGGCACGTCGGACTTCATTGTCGACAACCACCGCATCAACATCGCCGACGACCAGGTGTTCGAACGCGACCCGGTCAATCTGCTCAGACTGTTCTGGTTCGCCGACAAGCACGGGCTGGAATTCCATCCCGATGCGCTGAAGCTGCTCACCCGCTCGCTCGGCCTGGTCAACAAGTCGCTCAGGCGCGACGAAGAGGCCAACCGGCTGTTCCTCGACATCTTGACGTCGGATCGCAATGCCGAGCTCAACCTGCGCCGCATGAACGAGGCCGGGCTGCTGGGCCGGCTGATCCCGGATTTCGGCAAGATCGTCGCCATGATGCAGTTCTCGATGTACCACCACTACACGGTGGACGAGCACCTGATCCGCTGTATCGGCGTGCTGGCCGAGATCGAGCGCGGCGACGGCGAGAAGGTGCATCCGCTGTCGCATTCGCTGATGCCTGGCCTGAAGAAGAGCCGCGAAGCGCTCTACGTCGCGGTGCTGCTGCACGACATCGCCAAGGGCAGGCCAGAGGATCATTCGGAGGCCGGCGCCCGGATAGCACGCCGCATCTGCCCGCATATGGGGCTGTCGCCGGCCGATACCGAAACCGTTGCCTGGCTGGTCGAGAACCATCTCGTGATGTCGATGACGGCGCAGACCCGCGATCTCAACGACCGCAAGACGATCGAGGATTTCGCCGCGATCGTGCAGTCGGTCGAGCGGCTGAAGATGCTTTTGATCCTGACCGTTTGCGACATCCGGGGCGTGGGACCAGGTGTCTGGAACGGCTGGAAGGGCCAGTTGCTGCGCACGCTCTACTATGAAACCGAACTGCTTTTGACCGGCGGCTTCTCGGAAGTGTCACGTGCGCAGCGGACGGCGGCGGCGCGCGAGCGCCTGGCCGAGGCGCTCGCCGACTGGCCCGACAAGGCCCGCAAACGCTATGTCGGCCAGCACTACGAGAATTATCTCCTGACCGTCGACCTGCCGGACCAGCTTCGCCATGCCGAATTCATCCGCGATGCGGATGCGGCGGGCAAAAAGCTTGCCACCATGGTCAAGACGCACCAGTTCGAAGCGGTGACCGAAATCACCGTTCTGGCGCAGGACCATCCGCGTCTTCTCTCCGTCATTGCCGGGGCATGCGCCGGCGCCGGCGGCAACATCGTCGACGCGCAGATCTTCACCACGTCGGACGGCCGCGCCCTCGACACGATCCTGATCTCGAGGGAGTTCGACCGTGACGAGGACGAGCGGCGGCGCGCCGAGCGTGTCGGCCGGCTGATCGAGGACGTGCTGTCCGGCAAGAGTTGGTTGCCGGAGATGATCGAGAAGCGCACCAAGCCACGGCGCGGCTCCAAGGTGTTCAAGATCCCGCCCCGCGCCGAAATCCGCAATGCTCTGTCGAACCGCTTTTCGGTCATCGAGGTCGAGGGGCTCGACCGCCCTGGCTTGCTGTCGGAGATCACCAGAACCCTGTCCGACCTGTCGCTCGACATTGCGTCGGCCCACATCACCACCTTTGGCGAAAAGGTCATCGACACCTTCTACGTCACCGACCTTACCGGCCAGAAAATCGACAGTCCGGCCCGCATTGCCACGATCCGCAACCGGCTGATAGCGACGCTCGAAGGCGCCGCGCCGGAGCGCGGCGGCAGGGCCAAGGCGGCCGCCGAGTGAGAGCCATCATCACTTTGTCCCAATCTCCAGAGCTATTCGCCGTTTCACGGAAACGGCGAATAGCTCCAACTTTTTGTTTCAACACAATTCCGGACGGAAAACCGTTTAACACTTTTCCTGGAATTGCTCACAGGCAGTCTCCGAACGCATGAGCCTCGTCAAGAAATTCGCAACAGTCGCTTCCGGCACGCTGATGAGCCGCGCACTGGGGTTTGGCCGCGAGATGCTGATGGCGGCGGCGCTGGGCACCGGGCCGGTGGCCGACGCGTTCAATGCCGCCTTCCAGTTTCCCAACACCTTTCGCCGGCTGTTCGCCGAGGGCGCCTTCAACGCCGCCTTCGTGCCGCTGTTTGCCAAGGAGATCGAAACGCACGGCACCGATGGCGCCAAGCGCTTCTCCGAGGAAGTGTTCGGCGTGCTGTTCACCGCGCTGCTGGCACTGACCATCGTCATGGAACTGGCGATGCCGCTGATCGTGCGCTACCTGGTGGCGCCGGGCTTTGCGGACACGCCTGGAAAGTTCGAGACGACCGTCGCACTGGCGACGATCATGTTCCCGTACCTCATCTGCATGTCGCTTGCCGCCATGATGGCGGGCATGCTGAATTCGCTGCGCCGCTATTTCGCGGCGGCGATCGCGCCCGCGTTCCTCAACATCATCCTGATCAGCGTGCTTGGCTACGCCTGGTATCATGGGCTGGATGCACGTGCTGTCGGCTTCAGCCTGTCCTGGGGCGTTTTGGCGGCAGGCATCGTGCAGCTCGCCATCGTCTGGGTGGCGGTGCGCAACGCCGGCATCTCTATCGGCTTCCGCCGGCCGAAGATGACGCCGAACGTGAAGCGGCTGTTGATCCTAGCGCTGCCGGCGGCGATCACCGGCGGCATCACCCAGATCAACCAGCTGATCGGCACGGCGATCGCGTCGGCGCAAGACAGCGCCGTGTCCTCGCTCGCCTATGCCGACCGCGTCTATCAGCTGCCGCTCGGCGTCGTCGGCGTGGCAGTGGCGATCGTGCTGTTGCCCGAGCTGTCGCGGGCGTTGAAATCAGGCAATCTGATCGAGGCGGCCAATCTGCAGAACCGCTCCGTCGAGTTCACCCTGTTCATGACCTTGCCGGCGGCGGCGGCACTCTGGGTGATGTCGGAGCCGATCGTGCGGCTGGTCTATGAGCGCGGCGCGTTCGCCGCCAACCATTCGACGCCGACGGTGGCGGCGATCCTGGCGATCTTCGGCCTGGGCTTGCCGGCCTTCGTGCTAATCAAGGCCTTCACCCCTGGCTATTTCGCCCGCGAAGACACGCGCACGCCGATGATCTTCGCCGCCATCTCGGTGGCGGTGAATGTCGCCACCGCGCTGACGCTGTTTCCCAGGATGGGTGCACCCGGCATCGCGGTGGCGTCTGCCGTGGCCGGCTGGGTCAACGCGCTGATGCTGCTTGGCGTGCTTATCCGGCGCGGCCATTGGGGCCGCGACGTGCCGCTCCTGAAGCGCATTCCACGCCTGGTGCTGTCGGCGGCGGTCATGGCGGTGGCGCTGTATTTCGCCGAGCATTGGCTGGCCGTCAGACTCGGCCCCGGCTCGCCGCTGGTGGTCAAAGCGACGACGCTTCTGACGCTCGTCGCCGGTGGAGCGCTGCTCTACTTCGTCACCGCGTTTGCCACGGGTGGCGCCGATTTCGGCATGATCCGGCGCAATGTCGGACGCAAGGAGACACCACAGCCTAAGGAACAGTCTTCAGATCCGTGAGCCGGAATTCGTCGGCTGTCGAAAGCATTGGGACGGCATAGTAGCGCGCGCAAGCATAGTGAAAACAATCCGCCAAATTCAGTCGGATGGCGTTGTTGCGAAACCGCGACGCAGCCTCAACGGACAATGACGTTGCGTCAGCGGCAGGCGGAAGCTCCCGCACGGCAATAGCCCGTTCTTCGAGAAAACGACTGACTATCTTGAGGCTCACTTCGACCGGCACCGCTAGCTTTTCGGATCGCGAAAGGGCCATTGCCGCTTCCCACACCGCGATTGCCGACGTGAACGGAGCCGACGCTTCCAAGACGGCCCGTGCGCAGCGCTGCGCTTCGGCCTCGTGGCTGAGCATCGCGACGATAGCGGCCGCGTCGACAAACATCAGTCTTCGCCGGACAATTCGTCGTAGACCGAGCGCGGCAGCGGTTTGCGCGCCTGCTCGCTGAGCTCGATTCCAAATTCGGCGCGCAGCCTTGCCGCCGTCTCCAACGGCGTCTCGCGATTGCGGCGGCGCTCAAGCGCTTCGCGCATGGCAATCACGATCGCCTCGGTTATGCCAACGCCCTCAATTCTAGCGAAGGTTCGCGTTAAGTCATCCGCTTCTTTGTTGTTGATGTTGATCGTCATAACGTGCCTACTCAATCGAATGTAGCGGAAACAATGTAGCCACCTACATCAAAATGTCAATATCTTGAGGAGCCTTTGGAGGGCCAACCAGCCCCTTGATCCTGCCGCCCCCTTCGTCCATAAGCGCGCCGTCGCAAGACTTTCGCCGCGCGCGGTTTCCAGCTGCATGATTGGCTCCAAAAAGTCTGCAACTTTTTGGAATCATGCTTATACGGCCCTCCACAAGCCATGAGGAAACCCATGTCCGCCTTCAAGCCACTCGTCTTCTCTGGTGTCCAGCCGACCGGCAATCTGCACCTCGGCAACTATCTCGGCGCCATCAAGAAATTCGTCGCCCTGCAGGACACGTCCGACTGCATCTATTGCGTCGTCGACCTGCATTCGCTGACCGCGCAGCTCGTCTATGATGACCTTGCTGACCAGACGCGGTCGATCACCGCGGCGTTCCTCGCCTCCGGCATCGACCCGAAGAAGCATATCGTCTTCAACCAGTCGCGGGTCATGCAGCATGCCGAGCTTGCCTGGATCTTCAATTGCGTGGCGCGCATCGGCTGGATGAACAAGATGACGCAGTTCAAGGACAAGGCCGGCAAGGATCGCGAAAACGCTTCGCTGGGCCTGCTCGCCTATCCCTCGCTGATGGCCGCCGACATCCTGCTTTACCGCGCCACCCATGTGCCGGTCGGCGAAGACCAGAAGCAGCACCTGGAGCTGACCCGCGACATCGCGCAGAAATTCAACAACGACTTCTCCGATCGCATCGCCAGCCTTGGCGTCGGCGTCGAGATGCAGGTCGGCGAGGAGACGGTGAACGGCTTCTTCCCGATCACCGAACCGGTCATCGGCGGCCCGGCGGCGCGCATCATGAGCCTGCGCGACGGGTCGAAGAAGATGTCGAAGTCGGACCCGTCGGACCTGTCGCGCATCAACCTGACGGATGACGCCGACACCATCTCGAAGAAGATCCGCAAGGCCAAGACCGATCCGGAAGCCTTGCCGAGCGAAGTCGACGGGCTGGAAACCCGGCCGGAAGCCGAAAACCTGGTCGGCATCTATGCCGGTCTCGCCGAGCTTTCCAAAGCCGAGGTGCTGAAGGAATTCGGCGGTCAGCAGTTTTCGGTGTTCAAGCCGGCGCTGGCCGATCTGGCGGTGGAGAAGCTGGCGCCAATCGCCAGCAAGATGCGCCGCATCCAGGGCGATCGCGCCTATGTCGACGCGGTGCTCAGGGATGGCGGCGAACGCGCCGGCGTGCTGGCCGAAACGACGATGAAGACGGTGCGCGACATCGTCGGCCTGCTGCAGGGCTGACCTGTACCAAGACACCGCCGCCGGCCGGCCGCTTGCGGCCAGATGGTGGCGGTGGCAGATTGCGGCCGAAAACACATCGAGCAGATAGACATGGTCTCCAAACGCCTCATCCGTGAAGCCGGTCATCGCAGGAAATTCCTGACGATCATCGACGATACGCCGGAATGCGAGCGTGCCGTCGCCTACGCCTCGAAGCGGGCGCAGAGCACCAGCGGCACGCTGGTGCTGCTCTATGTCATCGTCCCTGATGATTTCCAGCATTGGCTGGGCGTCGAGAAGATCATGCGCGAAGAGGCCAACGCCACGGCGCGCGCGGCGCTTGATGGCTATGCCAACAAGGTGCGCCAGAAGCTCGGCATCGAGCCGGAGATGGTGGTGCGCGAAGGCAAGCCGACGGAGGAGATCCACAGGCTGATCGAGGAAGACCAGGATATCGCCATCCTGGTGCTGGCGGCCGGCGCCGGCAAGGAAGGCCCGGGGCCGCTGGTCGGCGCCGTGGCCGGCAAGGGTGCTGCCTTCCCGATCCCTGTGACTGTGGTGCCGCAGAATCTTTCCGACGAGGAGATCGACAGTCTCGCCTGAGGTTGGTTGATATCCAGGTGAGGCCGGCCTGCAAATGACGGCTTCCTGCGCTTCCGGTGCTCACGTACTTCAAGTACACTCCGCTCCGGTTCTCGGAAACCGCCCTTTTCGACTCGGCCTGACCTGAATCTCAACACACCTCATAGTGTGACAAAAACATTCCGCCAGCCAGCCGTTCCGGCGACGCGTTTCGCTTGAATGTTCAGCCGATAGAGCTTATTTAGAACTATTCCAAACTATCTGCCCGATACGGGCACGGAGACGTCCATGTTCATCCAGACCGAATCGACGCCGAACCCGGCGACGCTGAAATTCCTGCCCGGCAAGGAAGTGCTTCTGGAAGGCACCGCCGATTTCCGCGATGCCGACAGTGCGGCCGTGGCGTCGCCGCTGGCGGGCCGGCTGTTCGAAATCCCCGGCGTCACCGGCGTGTTCTTCGGCTATGATTTCATCACCGTGACCAAGGACGGCCCCGACTGGCAGCATTTGAAGCCGGCGATCCTCGGCGCCATCATGGAGCATTTCATGTCCGGCGCGCCTGTCATGGCCAAGGCGGGTCCCGCCGCCGAAACCAGCCAGACCGGCGAATTCTACGACAAGGCGGACGAGGAACTCGTCATCACCATCAAGGAGCTGCTCGACACGCGGGTGCGCCCGGCGGTGGCCCAGGATGGCGGCGACATCACCTTCCGCGGTTTCGAGAATGGCACCGTGTTCCTGCACATGAAGGGCGCCTGCGCCGGTTGCCCGTCATCGACGGCGACGCTGAAGCACGGCATCCAGAACCTGCTTCGCCATTTCGTGCCGGAAGTGCAGCAGGTCGAGCAGGTCGCCTGATCGTTTCGCTCTATTTGCCAACTGTAAAAAACAAAAAACCGGGCCGAATTGCCCGGTTTTCTGTTTTGGGACGTCCATTGTTGCCTAGACGGTCCGCGTACGAACTGCTTTGACCCTGGTCCTTGCGACCACGATCAGAGGACGATGACCTTGGCGCCGACCGAGGCGCGATCATAAAGGTCGATGACGTCCTGATTCATCAGCCGGATGCAGCCCGACGACATCGCCTTGCCGATCGAGTTCCATTCCGGGCTGCCGTGCAGGCGGTAACCCATGTCACCGCCCTTGTTGAAGAGATACATGGCGCGAGCGCCGAGCGGGTTCTTCAGGCCCGGCTCCATGCCGCTGGCGAACTTGGCGAGTTCCGGCTGGCGCTTGATCATCTGCGACGGCGGCGTCCAGGTCGGCCACTCACGCTTGATCGCGATATGGGCGGTGCCATGCCACTCGAAGCCCTCGCGGCCGACGCCGATGCCGTAGCGGATCGCCAGGCCGTCGCCCTCGACGAAGTAGAGGAACTTGTTCTGCGTATCGACGATGATCGTGCCGGGTTTTTCCTTGGTGTCGTAATTCACTTCCTGGCGGTGATACTTCGACGGCACCTTCTCGATCGGGATGCGCGGCAGCTGGTAACCGGCATCGGTCACCGCGCCATAGTCGTTGGAAAATATCTGCCCGCCAATGGTGCTGCAACCGGCGAGTGCAGTGGACAGCGCCATTGCGGCAACTATTGCAAGCGACTTCATGCGCATGAGATGATCCGGAGCCCCGCCCAAACTTAGAGCGGCACGAGTCGGCCGCCTTCTCGCCATCATTCATGCTGGCATTTGCTTTGCTTGCCAAGCACCCGATGCCTATATCCAGGGCCTTACCTGCTGGTAAGCGTATCACTATGGCATTTCGGCAACAGCCTTCACCAGATTGTGAAGCAAATTCAATGGGCCCGAACCGCGGGCCGGCAAAATCAGGGAAACCACCATGAATGTCGGCGACGCCGCCAACCGCTCAGGCCTGCCGGCCAAGACCATCCGTTACTATGAGGAGATCGGCCTGATCGCGCCCGCGCGCGCCGCCAACGGCTACCGCGACTATTCCGGCGACGATATCCACCGGCTGGCCTTCCTGCGCCGCGCGCGCAATCTCGGCTTTTCCATCGATGATTGCCGCCAGCTGATGGCGCTCTACCAGGACCGCAGCCGCGCCAGCCACGACGTGCGCGAGATCGCCGCTGCCCATGTCAAGGCGATCGAGGACAAGGTGCGCGAGCTGCAGTCGATGCGTTCGACCCTGCAGACGCTGATCCACGCCTGCCATGGCGACAACAGGCCGGACTGCCCGATCCTGGATGATATGGCGGGAGCGGCCGGCGACGGAGCCGTTTCGGCGAGGCGATAGCGAAAAGAGGTTTGCCGGCCGGCGCGATGACTTCGTGTACCCATCCGTTCAATGTCTGGAACGGACCGGATAGGCGTGCTTCGGCTGACTCGCGCGCGAAAACTGATTTAGGTAAGTCTAATATGCTAATTGGCTAAAGTACGGAACGTCCAATGGACAAGAACGGAACCAAAGCGGTTACGTCAGACCTTTGCGCAGACAACGCAAGACTTTAGTCCTGCCGTCTTATAGTTAAGAACGGAAGGTGATCGGCAGGACGTAGGGCCGCGCCGGATCAATACCAGACTGCGCTCAGACAAATTATGGTGCGATCGCGGAAGGCGCTCGGGTTGCCCCGGAGCCCGGTTGGCTGCCTGTGGCCGGTAGCCTCGTCCAGACTCCAACCGGCAAGTCGCATTCTCGCCATGGAGCGGAGATGACCAAGATGGATGAGGCCCGCAACCGACAGCTAGGTGTCTTGCATGGTGCTGCTGAACACTCTGCGGGAAGTCACTGCAAAAGAAGTCGAGGCACAGGACATCTCGGCCCATGTCGGCATGACCGCAGATGCCATCGAGAGAAATCCGGCCCTCAGGTTTAAAAGAAAGCCCGGCTAGAAACCGAACATCGAAAAAAATGGGCAGATCGCGCTATATGCTAATTTACTAAAGTAATAGAACATCCAATGGACAAGAACGGAACCAAAGCGGTTACGTCAGACCTTCGTTGGCGAGATGCAAGACTTTAGTCCTGCAATTCTTTATAGTTAAAAATGAAAATTAATCGGCACAGCATGAGGCCGCGCCGGATCAATACCAGATTATACTCAGGAAAATATGGTGCGATCACGGAAGGCGGGACTGTACCTGGTGATCTCTCTGTTTTTCGAGGAACAGCTTGGCGTGTTCGCCCCATTCAGGAACCGTGGTCTTGTGCTCCTGAACGTACTTGCCGAAGGCCTCGCGCAAAGCGGCAAGGTCAAATGCCCAAAGATGTTCGCCCTTATCGTCGTTCAACGTCACTTCACCAACCCCATCGAGTCGATGGTATTGCCTCCAAATTAGGCGTTCAAGAGCTGAGGCCTGACTTCTTTTGGGGGCTTTTGGGTTTCTCAAACCGATAATCGTCTCCACAAAGAGTTCAAACCGTGAACAGAATCTGGCATGGTGCCTGCATGCCAATCATCTCCCCTATCGCAATCAATCCCCTGATCGACGGTCGCCAATCGGAGCGTGCCATGCTGGTGCGGCGTGGCGTGCAGCGGCTGCTCATGGAAATGGGCGCGCATGTGTTGCCTGAGCTGTCGCTGGCGACCGGCCGCCGCGCCGATCTCGTGGCACTGACCCGACAAGGCGACATCTGGATCATCGAGATCAAATCCTCGATCGAGGATTTTCGCGTCGACCGCAAATGGCCCGACTACCGGCTGCATTCCGACCGGTTCTTCTTCGCCACCCATCCCGGCGTGCCTTCGGAGATTTTTCCGGAGGAGTGCGGCTTCATCCTCTCCGACGGCTACGGCGCCGAAATCCTGCGCGACGCGCCCGAGCACCGGATGGCGGCGGCAACGCGCAAGGCGCTGATGCTGCGGATCGCACGCGCCGGGGCTTCACGGCTGCTGGCGGCGGAGCTGGCAGGCGTGTCGGTGCCGGCGCTCGACGGGGAGAGCGAGTAGCTTCCAGACGCGCGCTACTCCTCGCCCTCCTCGCCAACCGCCGGTGCCATCAACAGCACGGCGGCGCCGAGGATGGCGGCGATGAAGGAGCCGGCGAGGATGCCGACCTTGACGGCGTCCTGCAGCGCGACATCGCTGGCGAAGGCGAGCAGGCCGATGAACAGGCTCATGGTGAAGCCGATGCCGCAGAGCAGCGAAATGCCGATCATATGCCGCCAGCCGGCATGGGCCGGCAAGTCAGCCAGGCCAAGCCCTATGGCGAGCGCGGAGGAGCCGAAGACGCCGACCAGCTTGCCTAGCACGAGGCCGGCGGCGACACCCAGCGTCAACGGCTCGATCAACGCGCCAAGGCTCAGGCCGGCGAACGAAACGCCGGCATTGGCAAAGCCGAAGATCGGAATGACGATGAACGGCACGATCTTGTGCAGGCCATGTTCGAGCCGATGCAGCGGCGAATGGTCGAGGTCATGGCCGATCCCGGCGGAGCGTTCGAGCGGAATGGTCAGCGCCAGCGCCACGCCGGCAAGCGTGGCATGGACGCCCGACTTCAACACCAGCACCCACAATATGGCGCCGAGCACCAGGTAAGGCACCAGCGTCATCACCCGCATGCGGTTGAGCACGACGAGCGCGGCAATGACGGCGAAAGCCGCTCCCAGATACGCCAGCGACAGGCCGCTGGTGTAGAAGATGGCGATGATGATGACGGCACCGAGATCGTCGATAATGGCAAGCGCGGTAAGGAAGACCTTCAGCGATGCCGGCACGCGGCTGCCCAGCAGCGACAGCACGCCGAGCGCAAAAGCGATGTCGGTGGCGGTCGGGATGGCCCAGCCGGCGAGCGCGGCCGAATTGCCGCGGTTGATGAAGACATAGACCAGCGCCGGCACCACCATGCCGCCGGCGGCCGCGACGCCGGGCAGCACGCGCCTTGGCCAGGTGGACAGCTGGCCGTCCAGCATCTCGCGCTTGATCTCGAGACCGACGAGCAGGAAGAACACCGCCATCAGCCCGTCATTGACCCAGTGCGAGACGCTGAGCGGCCCGAGATAGGCGTGGAGAACGGAGAAATAGGTCTCGGAGAGCGGCGAATTGGCGACGATCAGGGCAATGGCCGCCGCTGCCATGAGAATGACGCCGCCGGCCGCCTCGCTGTCGAGAAATTCGCGGAAGACGGATTTTTGCCGCTCGTCGTGCATGTATCCTCCGTTGCCTGGTCTGGCGGCCGGGTTCCTATCGCTACAATGATGCGCAGGCGTCGCCGGCACCGCAAGACTTCTGGTTTCCTAAGTTTGTATAGTTCGCATTGGCAGATGGCGTGCCTCGACGTTTGGCTGGAACGCCCATCACTTCGTCATCCCATGGCGAAGCTAGGAGCGAAGCGACGCGGCGCAGACCATAGGATCCATGCCGTGACTTCAGAGCGCTGCCGCGGTGCCGAATTCTGTTCCGTTGCACTCCGCGGCTGGTGTCACGGCATGGATCCTTGGGTCTTCGCTCCGCTTTGCGTCGCTACGCCCAAGGATGACGAAGCTCTGTTTATCGCGGCGCGCGCTTGGCCAGTATGCGCTGCAGCGTGCGGCGATGCATGTTGAGCCGGCGCGCGGTTTCGGAAACGTTGCGCTCGCACATTTCGTAGACCCGCTGGATGTGCTCCCAGCGGACGCGGTCGGCCGACATCGGATTTTCCGGGGGCGCGGCGCGCTCGCCGGCGGTGCGGGTGAGTGCGGCGAAAATGTCGTCGGCATCGGCGGGTTTCGACAGATAATCGACGGCGCCGAGTTTTACCGCGGTCACCGCGGTGGCGATGTTGCCGTAGCCGGTCAGGATGATGGTACGGGAGTCCTCGCGCTTCTCACGGATGGCGGCAACCACGTCGAGCCCGTTGCCGTCGCCGAGCCGCATGTCGACCACGGCGTAGGCGGGCGGATTGGCCCGCGCCTTGCCGACCGCCTCCTCGACGCTCTCGGCCGTCTCGACCACGAATCCCCTGGTTTCCATGGCCCGGGCCAGGCGTGTGAGGAACGGCTTGTCGTCATCGACGATCAGAAGGGAGGTGTCCTCGCCTTCAACCATTGCACCGATATTTTCATCGCCAGTCATCGTCTTGAAAATCCTGCTGCCTTAATTTTACGCAGATATAGTTTTGCGTCGCTATTGTCCAATTTACGCAGTGTCAAACATCGTCGCGGGCGCCGATTCCGGGTTCAGGAAGACGTTTCTGGGCCACGAGATCTGCACCACGGCGCCCTCGCCCAGTCCGCTCGAGTTGCGGAAGTCGAGCGTGGCGCCGGAGCGTTCGAGCAGCGTCTTGGCGATGAACAGGCCAAGCCCCAGGCCACCGCCGGCTTCATTGCCCTGGCGCGTCGACATATAGGGCTCACCGATGCGGTCGATGATCTCGGGCGGAAAGCCGGGGCCGTCGTCGATGATCGAAAAGGTGACGATGGTCTCATCCCAGCTCCAGCGCACGGTGACGCTCTTGCGGGCGAAATCGACGGCGTTCTCGACCAAATTGCCGAGGCCGTAGATGACGCCCGGATTGCGGCGCCCGACCGGTTCCGGCCCGGTTCGCTCGCCGGGGCGAAGCTTGATCGAGATGCCGAAGTCGCGATGCGGCGCGGTGACCTCCTCGACCAGCGAGGTCAGCGGCAGACGGGAAAGATGCGCTTCGCCCTCGGTCGACAGGCTGGTCAGGCGCTTGAGGATTTCACGGCAGCGTTCGCTCTGGGAGCGAAGCAGTTTTACGTCCTCGCCGTATTTCGGATCCTTACCAAGCGCCTTTTCCATCTCCTTGGCGACAAGCGTGATGGTGGCGAGCGGCGTGCCAAGCTCGTGCGCCGCCGCCGCCGCGAGGCCGTCGAGCGCCGAAAGGTGCTGCTCGCGCTGCAGCACCAGTTCCGTGGCGGCAAGCGCGTTGGCCAGAAGCCGGGCTTCGGCCGCGACCCGGAAGGCATACATCGCCGTGAAGGCGATCGAGGACAGCACCGCCATCCACATGCCGGCGACATAGATGAAGGGCATCTCCAGCGGCGCGCCCTCGTGCCAGGGCAGCGGCAGGTGGATGAACACAAGCAAGGTCGCCGCGATCATTACCAGCCCGCCGAGCAGCGCGGTCAGCCGCAACGGCAGCGACGTCGCCGAGATGACGACGGGTACGGTCATCAGCAGCGAGAACGGATTGGTCAGGCCACCGGTCATGTAAAGCAGGCCGGCAAGCTGCAGGCTGTCGAAGATCAGGATGCCGAAGGCGGCGAACGGGGTGAGCCGGTGGGCCGCCGGAAAGCGGAAGGCGAGATAGAGGTTCATCCAGGCCGAGCAGGCGATCAGCGCGAAGCAAAGGCTGACCGGCAGCGGGAATTTCAGGCCATAGGCGACGACGAGCACCGTCACGCTCTGGCCGACAATGGCAAGCCAGCGCAGCCGGATCAACGTGTTGAGGCGCAGTCTCTGGCTCTGCTGGAAATCGGGCGAACGTAAAACGTTGATCATGATGGTGGATTACAACTGCAGGAGGGCAAGCGCCAGTGGCGGTGCGCAGTCTGCATCCGCGATTGGCCGAAGCCCCCGACGTCGTCATCCCTGGGCGAAGCAGGAGCGAAGCTCCGTCGGGGAGACCCAGGGATCCATGCCGCGATCCTAGACGTGGAGTGCAGCGGTGCAGAATTCTGGGCCGTAGTGACGCTTCAGAGTCCCGGCATGGATCCTCGGGTCTGCGCCGCGTCGCTGCGCTCCTTGCTCCGCCCGTGGATGACGAAGTGATTGATGTTTGCGCCAAATATTCAAGGAACCCCTCCTGATCCAAGCGGTCCGCCCAAACTTCCCGAGGCTAGGTGCCTCTCGGCTTCGCTCTTGCGGTAGCCGCCGCCAGCAGCGGATTTTCCGGCCAGACATGCTTGGGATAGCGGCCGCGCATGTCGGCGCGCACATCCGCCCAGGAGCCGCGCCAGAAGCCAGGCAGGTCGCGCGTCGTCTGGATCGGCCGGTGCGCCGGAGACAACAGTTCCAGCGTCAGCGATACCGTGCCGTTGGCGATCGAAGGATGGCGATCGAGGCCGAACAGTTCCTGTACCCGCACCGCCAGCACCGGCCATTCGCCGTCATAGCGGATCGGCAAATGGCTGCCTGAAGGCGCGTCGAAATGGGTCGGCGCCAGCGTGTCGATCTTGCGCTGGAGATCGTGCGGCACGAGCGAAGCCAGCCCGGCGGAAATGGCGCCTGAATCAATGGCCGCGAAGGATGCGGCCCCGGACAGGAACGGCAGCAGCCAGTCGTCGAGATGTTCGAGAAGCGCCGCATCCGACATGTCGGGCCAGGGCGGCCCAAGCCCACGGTGCAGCCAAGAGAGCCGCTGGCGCAGCGTCTCGGCCTCCTTGCCCCAGCTCAGCAGCGACAATCCGTGTTCGCGCAAGGCATCGAGGATCGCCCTGTCCGCATCCGCGCCTGAAGGCGCCGGCAGCATGCGCTCGGCGAGCGTGATGGCGCCAATGCGCACGGTTTCGCGCACCCGCAGGGCGCGGCGCTCGCGATCGAAGCTCGTTTGCCTGCGCGTTTCGATCCGGTCGGCCAGCGCGGCGCGGATGTCGTCCTCGCCGATTGCCGCCGCTGCCGCGATGCGCGCATTCTGCGCCTTGCCTTGCAGGTCGGCGACGACCAGAAACGGCTCGCCGGCCAGCGGATCGGCGGCATCGAGCATGGCGCCGGAGCCATTGGCCAGCACGAAGCGCCCGCGTTCACCGCGCGCCTTGGCGACGCGGTCCGGCCAGGCGTGGATGAGCAGAGGACCGGCTGAAGCAGCTTCGCTTTGTTTTGTACCGCCCACCTGCCTTGCCAGCCTCTCAGCCAGTTGCCGCGCGGCGGTAGCGCGCGGCGATCTCTCCCCACGAAAGCGCATCAGCCGTCGCTCCAGATCAGCGCCGTCGCCGCCCAGCCCGCGTTCGGTGAGCAACACGGCCAGCATGGCCGCCTCCCCGGCATGGCCGCTCTTCGCAGCCTCGGCGACCATATGCGCCAGCCGCACCGGCAGAGCGAGCTTGCGCATCGACGCGCCCGCTTCGGTCAGACGCCCGGCCTCGTCGATGGCATGGAGCGCGCGCAGCAGCACCCTTGCCTCGTTGAGCGCCGGGGCCGGCGGCGGATCGAGGAAGGCGAGCGTCGCGGGATCGGCGACGCCAAAGGCGGCGCAGTCGAGCAGCAGGCCCGAAAGGTCCGCTTCGAGGATTTCCGGCGGCGTGAAGGCGGGCAATGCCGCCGTCTGCTCGGCGCGCCACAGCCGGATGGCGACGCCAGCTTGCGTGCGCCCGGCGCGGCCGGCGCGCTGGTCGGCCGATGCCTTGCTGACGCGCACCGTCTCCAGCCGGGTGAGACCGCTCGCTGGCTCATAGCGCGGCAGCCGTGACAGGCCGGAATCGATGACGACCCGCACGCCGTCGATGGTGATCGAGGTCTCGGCGATCGAGGTCGCCAGCACCACCTTGCGGCGGCCTGGTTGCGCCGGCTTGATCGCCGCGTCCTGCGCCTTGCCGTCGAGCATGCCATAGAGCGGCACGATGTCGGTGTCGGCGCCGATCTTGCCGGACAGCCGCTCGGCGGTGCGCTCGATCTCGCGCTGGCCGGGCAGGAAGGCAAGCACGCTGCCGCTTTCGTCCGCGAGAGCGTTGCGGATCGCCTTGGCCATGGCGTCCTCGATAGGGATGCCGGCAGGCCGTTCGTCGTAGCGGATGTCGACGGGGAAGGCACGGCCCTCGCTTTCGATAACCGGCGCGCCCGACAGGAGTTTTGCGACGCGCGCGCCATCGAGTGTCGCCGACATCACCAGCAGCCGCAGGTCCGGCCGCAGGGCGCCTTGCACATCGAGCGCCAGCGCCAAGCCGAAATCGCCATCGAGCGAACGCTCGTGGAATTCGTCGAAGATCACCGCCGAGACGCCGGGCAATTCGGGATCGTCGAGGATCATGCGCGCCAGCACGCCTTCGGTGACGACCAATATCCTGGTTTTTGCCGAGGTGCGGTTTTCCATGCGCATGGCATAGCCGACGGCGGCGCCGGGTTCTTCGTCGAGCAGTTCAGCCATGCGGCGGGCGGCGGCGCGAGCGGCAAGCCGGCGCGGTTCGAGCAGCACGATCTTGCCCGCACTTAGCCACGGCGCGTCGAGCAGCGCCAGCGGCACCAGCGTGGTCTTGCCGGCGCCGGGTGGCGCCACCAGCACGGCGCTGTTATCGGAGCCAAGCGCCTCGCTCAGCGCCGGCAGCACGGCTGATACCGGAAGCTCCGGCAAGGGTTTTGCGGTCATCGCGTCCGCATATCAGCGGTCACGGTCGCCGTGCAACTGGCACCAGCTCAGAGCCGGGTCCGCGAAAACGGGTTCCAGCGCACCGTGCCCAGCCTTACTTCCTCGCGCACCATGGTCAGCAAGCCGGAACCGCCGACGACCGCGAGGCCGACCAACGACAGCCAGTCGGGATATTCCTTGAAGAACAGCGTGCCGAGGATGACCGCCCAGACGATCTGCGAATAATGCGTCGGCGCTATACGGTTGGCTGGGGCGTATTTGGCGGCGAGCAATTGCAGCAATTGTCCGCCTGCGGTGAAGGCGCCGGCCAACGCCAGCCAGACCAGCTGCATGGCATTCGGCAAGGTGAACGAGGTGGCGGCGGCGCCGAGCCCGTTGAACACCAAGCCGTAGCCGACAAGCACGCCGAGCATCGACGTGCGCTTCTCCTGCTGGGCGAGCGAGCGCATCAGGATGACGCTGGTCGCGGCGAGGAAGGCAACCACGAAGGCGGCCAGATGGCCGAGGTTCAATTCACGAAAGCCCGGCCGCACCACCAGCATCACCCCGGCAAAGCCGGCGACCACGGCCAGCCATCGCCAGGGGCCGACCTTTTCCTTCAGGATGACGGTCGACAGGATGGTGACCAGCAAGGGTGCCAGGAAGATCAAGGCGTAGACTTCGGCCAGGGGAATGTGGGTGAAAGCATAGACGCTGAGTACCCCGGACGCGATGCCGGCCCAGGCCCGGGCTTGCACGGCCCATGGCCGCTTCATGCGCCAGAAATCGCGCCAGCGTTCGCCCGCCGGGCGGGTGAAGAACAGGAAACAGCCGGCAAACAAGGTGGCGAAGAAACCGATCTCGAAGACGGTGAACTGTCCGCCCAGGCTCTTGATAACGGCATCGCTGCCCGAATAGCTTGCATAGGCGATTAGCGCGAGCAGGATTCCGTTCGTCACGTTGTTCCATTTCCGGGGAGAGAAGCATTGAAAATACTGGCTCTCGGTGCGCATCCGGACGACATCGAGATCTTCATGTTCGGTACGATGGCCGCCTATGCGGCGCAAGGCGCAGAGCTCACTTTTGCCGTGGCCACGGATGGGGCCAGGGGCGGTAAGAGCGATCCCGTCATTCTCGCCCGTGTCCGGCGCGAGGAAGCCACGGCCGCGGCCGCGCTGCTGGGGGCGACGCCGCGCTTCCTCGACTTTCCCGACGGCGAGCTGGTGGCCGACGCCGCGCTGATCGGCGCGCTGAAAGGGCTCATTCGCGAGATCGGGCCGGACCTGGTGATCACGCACGCACCCAACGACTATCACGCCGATCACCGCGCGCTGTCCGACGGCGTACGAATCGCGGCCTCGTTCAGCGTTCCGGTGCTGCATGCCGACACGATGGGCGGCACCGGATTTTCGCCGACGCACTATATCGATATTTCCAACCACGCCGAGATCAAGGCGCAGGCCATCCGCATGCACCAATCGCAGGACCCGGACCGCTTCGCCGACGCCGCCCGGACGCAGAACCTTTTTCGCTCCGGCCAGTGCAATGGTGAGCAAGCCTCGCAGGCCGAAGCCTTCCGCTTCGAGCCGATATTTCCTTTCGGCGACATTCGCGCGCTGCTGCCGCCGGCACCACCGATCCGGACAGTCATGGTGAGCACCAAGAAGGTCGACTGAGCCGGGAGACGGCCTGCGAGCCTGAACTCCGGCAGCGCTGCACATTGAGTTTTCGTGGGCGACGCCATCGCGTCCGGGCAACGTCGTCCCCCACTCCGTCGCCGCTTCGCGGCGCCACCTCTCCCCCCTCCGGAGGGAGAGGAAAGGAGCCAGCCTTCACAAGCTGGCGCCCTTCCTCTCCCCCGTCGATCGGGGGAGAGGTGGCCCGAAGGGCCGGAGTGGGGGTCGACCAGCGCCACGATGGAGGGAGGCCCGCGCCGTCATGTTGCGGCGCAGCGACGAATTCGCTTGCCTTGTTTAGTAAAAATTGCATCACTAAACAAATTACTAAACATTCGCGACGCTCTGGCGCTGCCATGTTTAGGCCCCTGAGGAGAGGGGTTGAGGGCTCTTGAAACCGTCATCCGGGCGCGTTTCGCAAATGGGAGGAAGGCATGAAATCGAGCTTTAAACTGGCGTTGGGACTGACCTCGGCGATATCAGCGTCGACAGCCGTCTCGAACGCCGCGCACGCTGAAGACCTGACGCTGTGCTGGGCCGCCTGGGACCCGGCAAACGCGCTTGTCGAACTGTCCAAGGATTTTACCAAGGAAACCGGCATCGGCATGAAATTCGAATTCGTGCCGTGGACCAATTACGCCGACCGTTTCCTCAACGAGCTGAATTCGCACGGCAAGCTCTGCGACCTGATCATCGGTGACAGCCAGTGGATCGGCGGCGCCGCCGAGAACGGCCACTACGTCAAGCTGAACGACTTCTTCGACAAGGAGAAAATCAGCATGGACGACTTCGTGCCGGCAACCGTGGTCGGCTATTCGGAATGGCCGAAGAACACGCCGAACTACTGGGCGCTGCCGGCCATGGGCGACGTCGTCGGCTGGACCTATCGCAAGGACTGGTTCTCCAAGCCGGAACTGCAGAAGGAATTCAAGGAGAAGTATGGCTGGGATCTCGGCCCGCCGGCTACCTTCGACCAGTTGAAGCAGATCGCCGAATTCTTCCAGAAGCGGCAGATCGACGGCAAGACCGTCTATGGCGCCTCGATCTATACCGAGCGCGGCTCCGAAGGCATCACCATGGGCGCCATGGACGTGCTCTACAGCTACGGCTTTCAGTACGAGAACCCGAAGAAGCCCTACGAGATGGAAGGCTTCGTCAATTCCGACAAGTCGGTGAAGGGGCTGGAGTTCTACAAGGCGCTCTATGATTGCTGCACCCCGCCCGGCGCGTCGAACAGCTACATGGGCGAAGGCGTCGATGCCTTCAAATCCGGCCAGGTGGCGATGCACATGAACTTCGCCTTCACCTGGCCAGGCCTGCAGAAGGACGAGAATGTCGGCGGCGACAAGATCGGCTATTTCGTCAATCCCAAGGGCCCCGATGGCGAACAGTTCGCCCAGCTCGGCGGCCAGGGCATTTCGGTGGTGTCCTATTCCGACAAGCAGGAATCGGCGCTGAAATACATCAAGTGGTTCGCCAACAAGGACGTGCAGGCCAAGTGGTGGTCGCTCGGCGGCTATTCCTGCCTGAACGCCGTGGTGAAGGATCCGAAATTCCCGGCCAGCCAGCC
Source organism: Mesorhizobium sp. B1-1-7 (assembly GCF_006442705.1). Lineage (NCBI taxonomy): Bacteria > Pseudomonadati > Pseudomonadota > Alphaproteobacteria > Hyphomicrobiales > Phyllobacteriaceae > Mesorhizobium > Mesorhizobium sp. B1-1-7. The sequence goes on from NZ_VFWQ01000002.1 coordinate 303,678, forward strand.
CTACGCGCAGACCTTCCTCGACTCGATGGCCATCGTGAAGGACTTCTGGGCCGAGCCGAGCTACGCCCCGCTGCTGCAGGCCTCGCAGAAGCGCTTCCACGACTATGTCGTCGCCGGCCAGGGTTCGGCCAAGGATGCGCTTGATGGCCTGGTCAAGGACTGGACCCAGGTGTTCCAGGACGATGGCAAGATGTAACCGGCTCCTCCCGAGCTAAGCCGAGCGTCCCGTGCCACCTTGGCACGGGACGCGGTTCAGATAAATTCCATGACAGAGACGTTTTTAAAGTGACCGAAGCAGGACTCACCATGCTCAATCGGACCGCGGAGAACGTTGCCCGGGCGACCCCGGAGCCGTTGGCCCGCAAGGTCCGGGGCATCAGCGACAAGGGCCTCGCCTGGCTGTTCATTTCGCCGACGATCCTGTTGCTGCTCGCCATCAACATCTTCCCGCTGTTCTGGGCGATCTATCTCTCCTTCACCAATTACCGGGCCAACCGGCCCAACGAAGTGGTGAAGAATCTCGGCTTTGCCAACTACCAGCGCATCCTCGGCGACAAGGATATCTGGATCGCCATGCAGACAACCGCGCATTTCGTGTTCTGGACGATCCTTTTGCAGACGCTGATCGGCTTCACGCTGGCCTGGCTGATCGACAGAAAGTTCCGCGGCCACGCCTTCTGGACGACGCTGATCCTGGTGCCGATGATGCTGTCGCCGGCGGTGGTCGGCAATTTCTGGCGTTTCCTCTACGAACCGCAGATCGGTCTGTTCTCCTATGTCATCTCGTTCGTGTCAGGCATTCCACCGACGAGCATCCAGATGCTCTCCAACGTGTCGCTGGCGCCGTGGTCGATCATCATCGTCGACACCTGGATGTGGACGCCCTACGTGATGCTGATCTGCCTCGCCGGGCTCCGCTCGATCCCCGAATACATCTATGAGGCGGCCGAGGTCGACCGCGCCTCCAACTGGCGGCAATTCTGGTCGATCACGCTGCCGATGGCGCTGCCCTTCATCATGCTGGCGGTGCTGTTTCGCGGCATCGAGAACTTCAAGATGTTCGACATGGTCAATCTGTTGACCGGCGGCGGGCCTGGATCGACCACCGAAGTCGCCTCGATCACGCTGAAGCGGCAGGCTTTCGAGAGCTGGCGCACCGGCTATTCCTCGGCCTTCGCCATCATCCTGTTCGTCGCGGTGTTCGGCCTCGCCAACATCTACGTCAAGGCGCTCAACAAGGTGAAGCAGAGATGAGCCTGACCACTGCCCATTCGGTCGTCGCCCCCTCGGCCAACTCGAAGCGCATCGCCGGCGCGATCATCATCGCCTACGCGCTGATCTCGATCGTGCCGCTGTTGTGGATCTTCGCCACCAGCTTCAAGACGCCGCCGGATTCGATCGCCTATCCCCCCAAGGTCCTGTTCCAGCCGAGCATCGAGGGCTACTGCAATTTGTTCACGACAAGGACAAGGCAGACGCCGGAGTACATCAACTCGCTGGGACCGGCGACCGGCTTCTGCGACGAGACGGTGCGCAAGCGCAACATGGTGATCGCCGGCCCGTCCAACTTCCTGCCGCGCTTCGCCAACTCGCTGATCATCGCCTTCGGCTCGACCTTCTGTGCCGTCTTCCTCGGCACGCTGTCGGCCTATGGCTTCTCGCGCTTCAAGGTGCCGCTGGCCGACGACCTTCTGTTCTTCATCCTGTCGACGCGCTTCATGCCGCCGATCGCCGTCGCCATCCCGATCTACCTGATGTATCGCGAGCTTGGCCTCTCCGACACGGCGCTCGGCATGATCCTGCTCTACACGGCAGTCAATGTCTCGCTGGCGGTGTGGCTCCTGAAAGGCTTCATCGACGAGATCCCGCGCGAATACGAGGAGGCGGCGATGATCGACGGCTATACGCGGCTGCAGGCCTTCTGGCGCACCGTGCTGCCGCAGGCGACGACCGGCATTGCCGCGACCGCCATCTTCTGCCTGATCTTCGCCTGGAACGAATATGCGTTCGCCGCGCTCCTGACCTCCGGTACGGCACAGACCGCGCCGCCTTTCATCCCGACCATCATCGGCGAGGGCGGCCAGGACTGGCCGGCGGTGGCGGCCGGAACGACGATCTTCCTGGTGCCGATCCTGGTTTTCACCATTCTGCTTCGCAAGCAATTGCTGCGCGGCATCACTTTTGGGGCGGTGCGCAAATGAGTGATGTGCGAGGTCGACCCCCACTCCGTCGAGCTTCGCTCGACACCTCTCCCCCGATCGACGGGGTAGAGGAAGGGCGCGAACTTCATTCAGCCAGGCTCTTTTCCTCTCCCTCCGGAGGGGGGAGAGGTGGCGCTGCGAAGCAGCGACGGAGTGGGGGAACCACCCCGCAACCATCTCTCCGCTTGAACGGCGAGAAGGAAGGGAGCTACGCATGACCCGCCTCGCCATCTCCAGGAAATCATCATGGCCCCGGTGGGCCAGGCGCGGGCTGATGGAAAACATCGCCACGGCGCTGATCGCCATCGGCTTTCTGATGCTGTTCCAGCCCTTCGCGCTGTCGCTCTACACCTATTCCTTCATCACCATGCTCGCCGGCACCGTGATGTTCATCATCGTCTCGAAATTCCCGGAATAATCATGGCCGAAATCCGCGTCCAACATTTGAGAAAGGCCTTCGGCGATTTCGTCGCCGTGCAGGATTCCAACTTCGTCGTGGAGGATGGCGAGTTCTTCGTCATGCTTGGGCCGTCGGGCTGCGGCAAGACGACGACCTTGCGCATGATCGCCGGGCTCGAACTGCCGACCGGCGGCGAGATCCTGCTCGGCGGCGACGACGTCACCATGCTGCGGGCCCGCGAGCGCGACATCGCTTTCGTGTTCCAGCTGTTCGCGCTCTATCCGCACATGAATGTGCGCAAGAACATCGGCTTTCCGCTCCTGGCGCAAGGCATGCCGGCGGCCGAAATCCGCACGCGGGTCGAGGAGACGGCAAAACTCCTGCGCATCGACCATCTGCTCAGCAAATCCGTCTCGGGCCTTGCCGGCGGCGACCGCCAGCGCGTGGCGCTCGGCCGCGCCATCGTGCGGCGGCCGAAATGCTTCCTGATGGATGAACCGCTCGGCACGCTCGATACCGAATTCCGCGATTTGATGGTCCATGAGCTGCGCGAGCTGCACAACCGAATCCATGCCACCACGGTCTATGTCACGCACGACCAGATGGAAGCGATGTCGATGGCCGACAAGATCGCTGTGATGAACCACGGCGTCATCGAACAGTTCGGAACACCCCGCGAAATCTATGATCGCCCGGCGACCATGTTCGTCGCCGACTTCATAGGTTCGCCGCCGATGAATTTCCTCGGCTTTGGTGGCGGGCTCACCAAGGGCGCGAAGGAGATTGTCGTCCAGGGCGCGAAAATCGCGGTGCCGGAGGTGCGCGAGGACATTGCGCCGGCCGACATGGCGCTTGGCATCCGGCCTGAGCATATCCGCTTCGACGACGCCTCGAAGCTGCGCGGCGCCATCTACGGCGCCGAATATCTCGGCACGACGCAGATCGTCGCGGTGGAAACGGCGGACGGCATCATCAAGGCGCGCGTGCCGGCCGAGATCCGGCTCAATGCCGGCGACCATGTCGGCCTGACATTGAACAGCGCGCGGCTGTCGCTGTTCGACAAGGGATCGGGCCGCGCTGTGAGAACTGCGGTTCACGATACCGCCTCGGAGCGGAGAGTGCAGCATGGCTGACGTGCATATCAAGAACGTGACCAAGAGCTTTGGCGAGCATGTCGCCGTCGACGGTCTCGACCTGCACATATCGGACGGCGAGTTCGTCGTGCTGCTCGGGCCGACCGGGGCCGGCAAGACGACGACATTGCGGCTGATTGCCGGACTAGAACGGCCTGATGCGGGCACGATCGAGATCGGCGGCCACGATGCGACGACGCTGTCGCCGGCTGAGCGCGACACCGCCTTCGTGTTCCAGCAATATTCGCTCTATCCGCATCTGTCGGTGTTCGACAATCTCGCCTTTCCGCTGCGCTCGCCGGCACGCAAGATACCGGAAGACCAGATTCGCCGGCGGGTCGAAGAGGTGGCAAAAATGGTGCGCATCCATCATAAGCTCACCAACCGTTCGACCAAGCTGTCCGGCGGCGAAATGCAGCGCGTCGCCATCGGCCGCGCGCTGGTGCGCAAGCCCGCGATCTACCTGATGGACGAGCCGCTGTCGTCGCTCGATGCAAAGCTGCGGGCGGACCTCAGACTCGAACTGAAGCGCATCCAGTCCGAACTCGGCGCTACCATGCTCTACGTCACGCACGACCAGATCGAGGCGATGACGATGGCCGACCGCATCGGCATTCTCACTGAGGGCGTGCTAGTGCAGATCGGCTCGCCGCGGACGATCTATTCCGAGCCGGCAAACCTGCATGTCGCGGCAAGGCTCGGCCAGCCGGCCATCAACCTTTTGCCGACCGGACTGCTGCCCGATGGCGGCGCGCCGGCCGGCACCAGGACGATCGGTGCGCGCACCGAACATCTGACGATCGAAAAGGCCATGAATGGCCATGCCGACGGCGTCGTCGACTGGGTCGAGCATCTCGGCGACCAGAACCACCTTCATGTGACGGTCGGGCCGAAGAAACTGGTGACGCTGACCGATCCAGACACGGATCTGGCGCAAGGCGACAGGGTGGTGATCCGCTACCGCTCGCCGCTCTATTTCGGTGCCGACGGACAACGACTGATGTGAACGGTTTCGGCGTTTTCCCATCAAGGGATAACGCCGGTTTCCGATTGACGATTGCGAATACGGGACGAATTCGATGAAGCACTTTTTCAACCGCAGGGAAACGATCGTCACCGAGGCGCTGGATGGCCTGTTGCGGACCATCGGCTCAGGCGATCTTGCGCGCCTCGACGGCTATCCCGAGATCAAAGTCGTGCTGCGCGCCGACTGGGACAAGTCGAAGGTCAGCGTCGTTTCCGGCGGCGGCGCCGGGCACGAGCCATCGCATGCGGGCTTCGTCGGCAAGGGCATGCTGACGGCGGCGGTCTCCGGCGAGATCTTCGCCTCGCCGAGCGTCGAGGCGGTGCTGGCGGCCATCCGCGCCGTCACCGGGCCGGCCGGCTGCCTGCTGATCGTCAAGAACTACACCGGCGACCGTCTCAATTTCGGCCTGGCCGCCGAGAAGGCGCGCGCCGAAGGCTTTCGCGTCGAGATGGTGATCGTTGCCGACGACATCGCGCTGCCCGACATTGCCCAGCCGCGCGGCGTTGCCGGGACCTTGTTCGTGCACAAGATATCAGGCCATCTGTCGGAGGCCGGCCACGATCTGGCGTCGATTGCGGCAGCCGCTCGGGCGGCTGCGAAGGACATCATTTCTCTCGGCATGTCGCTGTCGTCCTGCTCCATTCCCGGCCAGCCGCATGAGGACAGGTTCGGCGAAAACGATGGCGAGCTTGGCCTCGGCATTCACGGCGAGCCGGGTGTCGAGCGCATCGCGGTGCAAAGCGCCGACCGGCTGGTGGCGATCATGGCGGAGCGCCTGGCGGTGCGGCTCGACCTGAAGGAAAGCTATGCCTTGCTGATCAACAATCTCGGCTCCGTGCCGCCACTCGAAATGTCTGTCATCGCCAACGCGGTGCTTGCCTCGCCACTCGGCAAAGCCGTCAAACTGACCGTCGGTCCCGGCCCGCTGATGACGGCACTCAACATGAACGGCTTCTCGCTGTCGCTGATCCGGCTCGATGCCGCGCGTGAGACAGCCTTGCTGGCGCCGGTCGGCCCGCATGCCTGGACGCCGGCCAAGCCGGTCGCAGCGCCTGCTGTCGTGCCGATAGCGAAAGCAGCCGGACAAGGTGCTGCATACAAGGCCAGCCAGGATGCCGGTACCCGGCGCGTGATCGTCACGGTCTGCGAAAGGCTGATTTCGCTTGAAGCCACATTGAACGGGCTCGACGCTAAGGCGGGCGACGGCGACACCGGCTCGACGGTCGCGACCGGCGCGCGCAGCATCCTCGAACGTCTCGACACGCTGCCGCTTGCGGACCCCGCGGCGACCCTTCGGGCGATAGGTGACATATTGAGCGCATCGATGGGCGGCTCCAGCGGAGTGCTGCTGTCTATCTTCTTCACCGCGGCGGCGCAGGCCCTTGACGGCGGCGCTGGTTTGGCCAAGGCGCTGCTTGCCGGCCTCGAGCGGATGACTTTTTATGGCGGCGCACAGCTTGGCGACCGCACGATGGTCGATGCCCTGGAGCCAGCCCTGAAAGCGCTCGACGCCAATGGGCTGGAAGAAGCGGCGATGGCCGCCCGGCGCGGTGCGGAGGCGACTGCCGCTATGGAAAAGGCGAAGGCCGGACGGTCCGCCTATGTCGGCAGCCAGTTGCAGGGCGTGGTCGATCCCGGCGCCCATGCCGTGGCCGAGGTGTTCGCGGCCGCCGCGACGCTGTTCGTCACGGCCTGACGCATGCACCAGTTGTCGAATGACGGTTCTTTCGCTACTGCCGTCAAGCTGGAAACCGGGAGTCTGGGCGACATGGCGACGTTGAACCTTGCCAGGCTGGTCGCGGCCGCGGCGGATACGATCGCCGCTCACGCCGAGGAATTGACGGCGCTCGACCAGGCGATCGGCGACGGCGACCATGGGCTGAACATGAAGCGCGGCTTCGAGGCCGTACGGGCCGAGGCGGATGCGTTCGCGGCAAAGCCGCTGCCCGACGCCCTGAAGGCGATCGGCACCAAGCTGGTGATGACGGTGGGCGGAGCTTCCGGCCCGCTGTTCGGAACATTGTTCATGGCGCTGGGCAAGGAGATTTCGGCGGAGCCCGATCGCGCCAATCTGACGGCTGCCTTCGGCAGAGCGATCGAAGCGGTGGCGGCGCGGGGCAAGTCGCAAGTTGGCCAAAAAACCATGCTCGATGTGCTGCAGCCGGTGCATGATGCATTGGCCGGGGGAAAGACGGCGGCCGAGATAACCGACATCGCCGACGCTGCGGCCGAGGCGACCGTGCCGATGAAGGCTCAGCGTGGCCGCGCCTCTTTCCTCGGCGACCGCTCGATCGGCCATATGGATCCCGGCGCGCGCTCGACGGCGCTGCTGGTGCGCACGGTGGGACAAGCGATCGGGGAAAGCGCATGAGCAATGTCGGGATCGTGATCGTGTCGCATTCGCCGCTGGTCGCGGAGGGCACGGCCGACATGGTGCGCCAGATGGTGGGCGACGAAGTGCCGCTTGCATGGTGCGGCGGAAACGGCCATGGCGGGCTCGGCACCAATGTCGAGGCGATCATGGGCGCCATCGACAAGGCCTGGTCGGAAGCCGGCGTCGCCATATTGGTCGATCTCGGCGGCGCCGAGACCAACTCGGAAATGGCGGTGGAAATGATCGGCGAACCTCGCGCGCAGAAGATCATCGTCTGCAATGCGCCGATCGTCGAAGGCGCGGTGATGGCCGCGACCGAGGCGTCCGGCGGCGCCTCGCTTCGGGAAGTGGTGGCGACGGCGCATGAATTGTCGCCGTCGTGAGTGAACGGGAATTTTGAAAGACATGTCCGCAGCCGCCGAAGCGACCGTCCTGATCACCCACGATGTGGGCCTGCATGCGCGTCCATCGGTGAAATTCACCAAGCTCGCCAAGACCTTTGCCGCCGACGTGGAAATAGCGCTCGCCGCCAACGGGCCGTGGTTCGACGCCAAGAGCATCGTCAAGGTGATGGCGGCCAAGGCGCCGAAGGGCACCGTGCTGCACATCAGGGCCAGCGGCGATGGCGCCAATGATGCCGTCGACGCGCTGGTTGAACTGGTGCGGCGCGATTTCGACGAGGACACCGGTCATGTCCGGTCAGCTTGACGCTGGCTGGCGCATTCGCCAGCTCGCGGGGGATGCGGGCCATGCGGATTGAGGGTGTACCGGCCTCGGCCGGCTATGCCGAGGGGCCGCTGTTCGAGCTCGACCGGCCGCCGGCTGTCTACGCCAGCAAAGCCACTCCCGAGGAAGAGAAAACGTCACTGAGGGAGGCGATCGGCAAGGCGGTGAGCCGGCTCATGGCCATGGTCGAAACCGCCGACAGCGACGCCGCCGGCGTACTCGAATTCCACATCGCCATGCTGGAAGACGATGCGCTGAGCGGACCAGCTTTCGCGTCGATCGATTCCGGACGTACCGCCGATGCGGCCTGGCGGCAGGCACTCGATGGCGAGATCGCCGGCTATGAAGCCTCCGACCAGGATTATTTCCGCGCCCGCGCCGGAGACCTGCGAGACATCAGGGACCAGGTCCTGCATGCCCTGACCGACGACGGTGGCAGCGCAGCCCCGGCCGGCGCCATTCTCTATGGCGAGGACATCGCGCCGACGCGTTTTCTCGAAACCGATTGGAGCAGCGGCGGCGGCATCGCGCTGAAGGCGGGCAGCACCGCCAGCCATGTCGCCATGCTGGCGCGCTCACGCGGCGTGCCGATGGTCGTGAGCCTACGCGAACCACCCGCCGGTCTCGCCGGCATGGCGCTGCTCGACGCCGAGCACGGCAATATCGTGCTGGCGCCCTCACCGGCGGAGATCGGCTCATTCCGGCAGTCGTCGTCTTCCTTCGCGGCGCGACAGGGCAAGGCGCAAACCTTTCTGGCAAGGCCGGCGCTGACCAAAGCCGGCACGGCGGTACGCGTCCAGGTCAACATCGCCGATCCGTCGGATGTCGACGCAATCGACATCGCGACCTGTGACGGCGTCGGGCTGATGCGCACGGAATTCCTGTTCGGCAAGACGTTGCCGGACGAGGAGACGCAGTACCGCGCCTATCGCAAGGTGCTGGAATGGGCCGGCGACAAGCCAGTGACGATCCGCACCGTCGATGCCGGCGGCGACAAGCCGGTGCCGGGCTTTACTGTCGAGGAAGGCAACCCATTCCTCGGCCTGCGCGGGATCAGGCTGTCGCTGGCGCGGCTCGATATCTTCCGTGTTCAGATCAGGGCATTGCTGCGCGCCGCGCCGCACGGCAATCTCAGGGTCATGTTTCCGATGATCGCCACGGCCGAGGAGTATGAGCGCGCAGCCGCCTTGTTCGCTGACGAACAGGCAGCCCTCACCGCGCGCGGCACAGCGCAGCGGCTGCCGCCGCTCGGCATCATGGTGGAGGTGCCGTCGGTGGCCATCGCGCCGGAGGCTTTGGCCGGCGCGGCCTTCTTCTCGATCGGCTCCAACGATTTGACGCAATATGTAATGGCGGCGGCGCGCGACAATGCCGCGGTCGCGCATCTCAATTCGGTCCGCCATCCCGCGGTGCTGCGGCTGATCGGCTCGGTCACCGCCTTCGGACGGGACAATGGTATTCCCGTCAGCCTATGCGGCGATGCCGGCGGCGATCCCACCTTGATCCCGGCGCTGCTCGAGGCCGGCCTGCGCGATCTATCCGTCGCACCGGCGCAACTCGCCATGGCCAAGGCGGCCATCGCGGACATTTCGGTGTAGGCGTGGCAGGCATGGTCGACAAGACGCCCGAACCCGGTTCCGAAGAAGCGATCCGAGCCTACAAGACGATCTTGTCGCATGTCATCGACCAGCGGCCGTCCGGCATGCGCCAGCGTCTCGCCGACGCGCTCGGCAAGCACCGCAGCTTCGTCACGCAAATCTCCAGCCCGACCTATTCGATCCCGATTCCGTCAAAACATTTGCCGGCAATTTTCTCCGTCTGCCATTTCAGCCCGGCCGAGCGCGATCAGTTCCTCGCCGCCTACCATCAGGCGCATCCGGGGAAAATGTCGGTCGCGGCTGGCATGCGCAAGACGCGGCATGTTTCGCTTGTCGTGCCGGATTTCGGCGACGACAAACAGAATGCCGCGCTCGACAGGGCGGTCAACGACTTCATCCAGAAGATCACCAGCATCACCGGCAAGGGTGGCGGCTGACCATTCTTGCCGGACTGTTTGGGAGGACGCCATGAAAAAATTTATGAATTCGGTGGACACGGTGCTGACCGAGAGCCTCGACGGTTTCGTCGCCGCCCATGCCGATATCCTGACGCTTGGCGAGGAGCACAAATTCATCCGTCGCAGAACCCTGCGGCCAGGCAAGGTGGCGCTGATCTCCGGCGGCGGGTCCGGCCACGAGCCGCTGCATGGCGGCTTTGTCGGCCATGGCATGCTGGACGCCGCCTGCCCCGGCCAGGTGTTCACCTCGCCGACGCCTGACCAGATGCTGGCGGCGGCGCAAGCCGTCGACACCGGCGCCGGTTGCCTGTTCATCGTCAAGAACTATGAGGGCGACGTGATGAACTTCGACATGGCGGCGGAAATGTCCGATGGCATCCTGCAGGTGGTGACCAATGACGACGTCGCCGTCGAGAATTCATCCTACACCACCGGCCGGCGCGGCGTCGCCGGCACGCTGGTGGTCGAAAAGATCGTCGGCGCGGCGGCCGAGCATGACATGGCGTTGCCGGCGTTGAAGGTGCTTGGCGAGCGCGTCAACGCCGCGACCCGCTCGATGGGCGTGGCGCTGACCAGCGGCACGGTGCCAGCGGCCGGCAAGCCGACCTTCGACATCGGCGACGGCGAGATGGAGTTTGGCGTCGGCATCCATGGCGAACCCGGCCGCCGGCGCGATACGTTGAAGAGCGCTGACGCCATCGCCGAGGAAATCTGCGCCGCGATCCTCGGGGATCTCGGCGACAAGGCAAAAGGCCCGGCGTTGCTGTTCGTCAACGGCTTCGGCGGCACGCCGCTGATGGAACTCTATCTGATGTACAACAGCGCGCGTCGTACCTTCGAGAAGCACGGCGTGACGATTACCCGCTCGCTGGTCGGCACCTATGTCACCTCGCTCGACATGGCCGGCTGCTCTGTCACGCTGACCATGCTCGATGACGAGATGACCGGCTGGTGGGACGCGCCTGTCCATACGGCGGCATTGCGCTGGGGCATGTAGGGCTGGCTTCCACAGCGCTTTTCTGCAACCATCCTGGGCCATCCACTTGGCGCCCGGGGCTGATGCTGCCATTCCTCAACTCCGCCGAAGAAAAACTGCTGCTGCGCTTCGCCGATCCGGAGGCCGCGGCAGTCGAGGACGATTTGTCGGCAGAGGCTTTGTCGGCACTGCTCGACAACGCGGAGTTTCATGGCGTTCTGCCGATCATGCTGCGCAAGCTCCATGAACGTGGCAACGCGCATCTGACATTGGATGCGAACGTGCAGAGCAAACTTCACGAGTTGCGCCAGAAAGCGCCGATCGCCACCGGCCAATCGATGCTGCTGAATTACCATGGCGGCCGCATCATGAAGGTGCTCGCCGCCGAGGGCATTCCGGCGCGGATCGTCAAGGGACCGGTCTTTGCGGGAAAGCTCTATCGCCACGTCACCGACAGGCCGTTCACCGACATCGACATCCTCGTCGAGCCCGCCAACCTTGCGCGGGCAAACCGGGTGATCGCTTCATGCGGCTTCGAGCTCGGCAGCAACGAGGCCGAATCCTACCATCTGCAGGAATTCAAATGGCTGGAAAAGGGGAATTCGAGCCTGCTGGTCGAACTGCATGGCGACCTCGTGCACGACACCGGCATGCGGCGACGCCTGTCGTTGGGTTTCCGGGAATTGCAGGTCATCGATGGAGAGGCGATAGACACCCCTGCCGCGCTGTTGACGATCGCCATCGTGCATGCCGCTGGCGGCCACAAATTCCACCGGTTGCAGCTCTGTGTCGATGTGCTGCAGGGCGTACGGGCGCTGCAGTCACCCGATGCGGAAGACCGCCTGCTCGACGCCGCCCGCATGACCGGCATCGAACTCGAACTGGCGATCGTGCTCAACGTGACCGGCGAGCTGTTCGGCGAGCGCCGTGCGCTTGAACTCGCCGGCCGCATCAAGCCCGACCTTTCGATAAGGCTGGCCAAACGGCTGATCACCACGAACACGCTGCTCAGGGTCAATTCCAGGGAAAAGATCGGCTCACGCCTGCGCCGTGATGCCTTCCGCTGGATCCAGCGGCTGGCCAGGGCCAGGCCATACCCAGCCTGAAGCACCGGCTCAGTCCTGCCTGGCCAATATGGCATTTATCAGCGCCGCGGCGTCGGCCGGGCGGGCACCCACTTCCAGCGTGAAGGTCGGCACCGACGAGACCAGCTTGCCGATCGTCGCCAGCCGGCGTTTCTGCAGCGGCAGCAGGCCGGTCATGCCGGTGCGGACATTGTCCATCGCCAGCGCCACCATCGCGTCGGTGCGGGCCATGGCGACGAGCCGCGTCTGCCTGTCGGCGGAGCGCGCCAAGTGCAGGAGGGCGGCCACGGGTCGGGCCACCGGGCTTTCGATCCGCACGATCTCGCTCAACCGCTCCAGCGAGACGGCCTGTTCGCCATTGCGGTCCCAGGAGGGGCCAAGGCATGGCGCCACCTGCGGGATCATTTCGGCGGTTATCTGGTGGATCTTGACGTGCCTCGGCAGACCCCAAGCCACCGGCTTGCCTGAAGTCAGATCCAGGATCATGGCGTCGTCGGAGCAGAGGCCAAAGCCTTGCGTCGCCAGCGCCAGCGACGTGGTGGTCTTGCCGGTGCCGCTCGGCGCATGGATCAGCACGACGGTATCACGGCCCGGCAATGTCAGGCCGGCCGTGTGCAGCATATGCTGGCCGCCGGCGTCGAGGGCGGCGTCCAGAACCAGCATCGATGGCGTCCAGGCGGCTTTCGTGCCGGGCCGAACCCGGAGTTTGGCCCAAGCCTCCTCGTCATTGATGGCCACGGTCTGGCGTCCGGGAAAGACGAGGTGGATCGTTGCGCCATCCGCGATCATCCGGCAGTGGCCATCCTCCGGTATCTCGCCGTCGAAGACGAGCGAACCGCCGGGGGTCTCGTCCAGAACGTCCGCCTCGGTAATATCAAGACGAAAGCCCGGCTCGACGGGATCCGTGATGCGCAGGACGCCCAGCATCCTGTCGAAATCCTCCCATAGGTCGGGGCGTTCGGCCGATATGCCGAGGATCTGGCCATTGAGGCCATAGCAGGCAGAGCGCATGGTCAAGCGGCGTGCACCTTTGTGGGGTCAGCATTGTGACGATAAATCTCCACCATGCCAGGAAGGCAATCGCTGACGACCGGCCTGCCATCAAGACAAACCCAGCAATGCGCCGACAGATGCGGCGCCTGCAGCGACTTCGGATCGACGCCGAAGCGCAGTTCTGGATCGAAGCCGGCGAGACGCAGGAAGCGATGGCCGAGCAGCCCCTCGCGCAGGCATCTGCGGTCGCGCATCAGCCAGGGACGGCGGACGGTGCGGCTGACCCTGGCGACGATGTAGGCGACCGGCAGACCGCGATAGGGTGTCGACGAGGCCAACGGCGCCCATTTCAGCACCTGCTCGAAGCTGCGGTTTGCAATGAGGATCGGCATCAGCCGCGCACTGGCCCAGAGATGGCATCGAAACAGGGCACGCAGGAGCGGACCGGCGGCCATCACGCACCTAGCTCCATCACGCATCTACCTCCATCACGCAGCTGGGGCGGCGAGGATGCCTTCCGAGACCAGTTCGGTGGCCAGCGCCGCCATGTCCTCGGCCAGCGTGCCCTTGTCGACCTCGAACTCCTCGCAAAGCAGACCGACGATCTGATCGAGACTGCGCGTGCCGTCGACCTTGCCGAGAAAGGCTTCGGTCGTGCCGTTGCAGGTATAAAGCTGGCCGCTGCGCGCCAGAAGCACGACGGCACCGTCGCCGACATGCTGGAGCGAAGCGTCTTCGGCCAGCCGCAGAACCGTTCCAGAGGCAATTTCCATCACCAACCCCCACCAAGCCATAAGAACCCCGAAATGAGATAGCGCGGCGGTGGAGCGCTGTCTATCGGCCGGCGGGGATGGGCTCGTGCGCTTTGCGTCCGTGGCGATCCCTGCCGGCTGCAAAATGCATCCACCGCCTGTTCCAGCCGAAAATCATCCCAGAAATAGTCGTCGGCGCGACGCCGCAGGCAAGGGAGTTGGCCGGCGGGACCGTTGCTTTTCTTCCCCTGAGTAAGGTAAGGACTCCCGGGGTTTTGGGGAGATAGCGTATGCGTTACAATTGGGAGCGGGCTCCGACGACTTTCGAACGTCATCGAAAAGCCCTGGCGGCAGCCATTTTGATCTTCGGCGGTGTAGGCCTCATGCTTGTGACATTGCCGATCTAATGCTATCGGCATTTGTCCAATGAATACCGGCTGTTAAGCGGCTACCCCCGATCTTCAGCGAGGCTGCCCGGTCACGGCAATGAAACGGCGGTCGCGCCCTTCAAAGCCCTGACTGAAGCGCTGCACGAGCACAACGATCACCGCCGGTTTGCCGACAGGGATGAATTCATAGGATTCCGACAGGCTGTAGGAGGTCGGGCAGTTCCTCGACCCGGGCACGGCCTTGTCTTCGTGCAGGGTCTTGAACGGCTTGCCGTCTTGCCCTTGCAAGGCCAGCCGGAAACCGAGTGCCTTGCCTGTTTTGTCACCTTGAAGAGCTTGGTCGCCGTGCTGCGTGTCATTGAAACTCGCTGAGCAATCGATCGCACTGTCGGCCAGGATCTCATCGAGCCGGATGGTTGAAACTTCGGTCTCGTCATAGAGCGGCGAAAGCCATTTCTGCGACACCTGCTCAAGACGCGAAATGTCGTTGTAGCCGACGATCTCGCCGGGAAAGGTGAACTGGTCGGACGCTGTTTGCGTGCCGCGCGATGCAATAGCGTACTTCGCCAGGATCGGTGCCGCCTTGGCAGCCGCTTGCGCCCTGGCCTGTTCCAAGGTCAGTGTCGACTCTTCGGTTTCGTCGACGACGAGAATGGGCTTGCCACCAACGAACTGATCGGTGCGGGTGTCGATGATGTCGATTTCCGAGTAGCCTGAGTCCGACGCGCCGGCGTCGAGCGTTCCATACTGCTCGAAGGCGAAATAGGCGCCATCGGCCGAGAAGCCGATGATGCGCCGTGCCGCGGCATCCCCGGCGCGGGCGACGCCGGCCGAGACCATGATCGCCGTACCGATCGCCAGCGTAATCAGCGGCCACGCCGCGATCGACCACCTATGGCGCATTCGTTCGCATCCTCCCCGCCGATACGGCAGTTCACGACACCGTGCCTCCTCGGTCAAGCCAAGGAACGTCTCCGACGAAAATCAGGGAAGACAGCGCCGGAAAAAACAGCATAGGCTGTTTGCAAAGACGGCAAATCGTTCCTGGGGAGGTACGGATGGCTTCACGCTATCACGAGGTCTATGACGGCTGGAGACGCGACCCGGAAAAATTCTGGGCGGACGCGGCCGACGCCATCGACTGGTATTCGCCCTGGGACAAGGTGTTCGATG
The DNA here is from genome assembly GCF_006442705.1 of Mesorhizobium sp. B1-1-7. Taxonomy (NCBI): domain Bacteria; kingdom Pseudomonadati; phylum Pseudomonadota; class Alphaproteobacteria; order Hyphomicrobiales; family Phyllobacteriaceae; genus Mesorhizobium; species Mesorhizobium sp. B1-1-7. Next base: position 318,963 of record NZ_VFWQ01000002.1, read on the forward strand.
CTACCGCAGGCGTCTACGGCCGCTGGTTCACCGGTGCGACCTGCAACACCTGCTACAACGCCATAGACCGGCATGTCGCCGGCGGGCGCGCCGACCAGATCGCGCTGATCCACGACAGCGCCATCACCGGAACGGTGAAAAAGTTCACCTATGCCGAACTCAAGCGCGAAGTGGTGGCGCTGACCTCGGTGCTGAAGAACCGTGGCGTCGGGAAGGGCGACCGCGTCATCATCTATATGCCGATGGTGGCGGAGGCGGCCATCGCCATGCTCGCCTGCGCCCGGATCGGCGCCGTGCATTCGGTCGTGTTCGGCGGCTTTGCCTCGCATGAATTGGCCACCCGCATCGATGACGCCAGGCCCAAGCTGATCATATCGGCCTCTTGCGGGCTCGAGCCGGGCCGCGTCGTCGCCTACAAGCCGCTGCTCGACAAGGCGATCGAGATATCCCGCCACAAGCCAGACGCCTGCCTGATCCTGCAGCGCGACCAATTGCGCTGCGAGCTGAGGGACCATTTCGACATCGACTATGCCGATGCCGTTGCCCGCGAGCGGGCGGCCGGCGCCAATGTCGACTGCGTGCCGGTGCTCGCCACCGACCCGCTCTACATCATCTACACGTCCGGCACGACCGGCCAGCCCAAGGGCATCGTGCGCGACAATGGCGGCCACATGGTCGCGCTGAAATGGACGATGGAAAACGAGTTCGGCGTCAAGCCGGGCGAAGTGTTCTGGGCGGCATCCGATGTCGGCTGGGTCGTTGGCCATTCCTACATCGTCTACGGACCGCTGCTGCATGGCTGCACCAGCATCCTGTTCGAAGGCAAGCCGATCGGCACGCCCGATGCCGGCACCTATTGGCGGGTGATCGCGGAACACGGCGTGGTGGCGCTGTTCACCGCGCCGACCGCTTTTCGGGCGATCAAGGGCCAGGACCCCAGGGGCGAGTTCGTTGCCAAATACGACCTCTCCAAATTCCGCACGCTGTTCCTCGCCGGCGAGCGCGCCGACCCCGAAACCATCAAATGGGCGGAGCAGAAGCTCAACGTGCCGGTGGTCGACCATTGGTGGCAGACCGAGACCGGCTCGCCGATGACGATCAACCCGGCAGGCCTCGGCCTGCTGCCGGTGAAATACGGCTCGCCCGGCGTGCCGATGCCCGGCTATGACATACGCGTGCTCGACGATGCCGGCCACGAGGTGGCGCGCGGCACGCTGGGCAATGTGGTGGTCAAGCTGCCGCTGCCGGCGGGCTGCCTGCCAACGCTGTGGCACGCCGACCAGCGGTTCCGCCAAGCCTATCTCGACGAGTTCCCCGGCTTCTACAAGACTGCCGATGCCGGCATGATCGACGAGGACGGTTATCTCTATGTCATGGCCCGCACCGACGACATCATCAATGTCGCCGGCCACCGGCTGTCGACCGGCGCCATGGAAGAGGTGCTGGCCGCCCATCCCGATGTCGCCGAATGCGCTGTCGTCGGCATCGCCGACGCCATGAAGGGCCAAATTCCGCTCGGCTTCGTGGTGCTCAATGCCGGCGTCGCGCGTGACGGCGGCACCATCGAGAAGGAGGTCGTCGCGCTGGTACGCGAGCGCATCGGCCCGGTCGCCGCCTTCAAGACCGTGGTGACGATCAAGCGCTTGCCCAAGACGCGGTCAGGCAAGATCCTGCGCGGCACCATGCAGAAGATCGCCGATAAGGAGGAATGGACCATGCCGGCGACCATCGACGACCCGGTCATCCTCGACGAGATCGCCGCCGCCATGAAGGAGCGCGGGATCGGGGTCTGAGACCGCCAATTCGGGAGCGATCCCGCGCAGCCTTGCTTGCCGACGAACCTATGCCGATCGGCAAGCAATACTTTTATTGTGCAATGCAGCAACCGTCCCTACAGTGGCAGGCGGGGGGCCATCCGGCGGTTCGGTATGGCTCAGCAGAAAATTACATTTGGCGGCGTCGACATCCTGCGGTTTCTCGCCGCCGTGCTGGTCATGGTCTACCACTATGGCTTCTGGGTGTGGGCCTATCCCGACGGCATCTCGGCGCAGGCCACGGGCGGCGTTCCCCAGCAGCCGGCAATAGGCGCCTGGGTCGAGTCAGGCTGGGTCGGCGTCGAGATATTCTTCGTCATCAGCGGCTTCGTCATCGCCTTCAGCGCAGAGAATTCGACGCCGCTGCGGTTCTTCGAGGCGAGGGTCAAAAGGCTGGCGCCGGCGGTCTGGATCTGCGCGCCGGTCACCGCCGTGCTGCTGCTCGCCATCGGCCTGAGCTGGCCAACCGATGTGATGGTCAGGCTGGTCCGCACCGGCCTGTTCGCGCCTTATGGCCCGTGGGTGGACAGCGTCTACTGGACGCTCGGCATCGAGATCGCCTTCTACGCCATCGTCTGGGTGCTGCTGCGGCTCGGCCGCTTCCACCTTATGGAGGCGGTCGCCATCGCCATCGGCCTGGTCAGCACGCTGTTCTGGTGCCTCTACTACCCGCTCGGCTGGTCCGACTTCGCCGAAACGCGCTGGCTGCAGCTCGTCCTGGTGCATCATGGCTGCTTCTTCGCGGTGGGCGTGCTGCTCTGGCTGATGCGGTTCAAGGCACTGACGCCGTCGCGCCTTGGCTTCTGCCTGCTGTTCCTTGGCGGCGGCGTGCTGCAGATCGCCAGTTCGGTCGACGTTCACAGCATCAAGGTCGGGGCCGTGATGCCCTATACGCCACCGATCCTGATCTTCCTCGTCGCCATCGCCCTGATGGCGTTGTCGCTGCGGCTTCAGCTCTCCTGGAGTGGCTGGCGTCGCATCGGCCTGATGACCTATCCGCTCTATCTGATCCACGACGTCATCGGCGCGGCGATGCTTGGCGCCATGGTGCGCGCCGGATTGCCCTATCTCCTATCGATGGTGACGGTCGCCGCGACCATGATCGCGGCAAGCTGGCTGGTGGCGACCGAGGCGGAACCGCGTGTCCGGCTGCTGCTCGACTACACTGTTTTCCGCTACCGGCTGAAGGCCGCGTAGGCGAGGACCGGTACGACGGCTGAGCATAATCCTTGGCCCTGCCGTCACTGCTCAAGAAATCAATGATGGCGTCGGGTAGCGTCACTGGCAAAGGCTTCGAATCCAAACGCAGCTTTGCGCTCACGCTCGCCAGCACCCAGCCCGCTTCCATAGCCGGTCATGGAAAAAATCTCCAGACCGACGCGCCCGCCAACTGCAGAACGTTATAAGTCAATCATCAACCTAAAATGGAGATGCAATCAATGACTGAGAATAAGCGCGCGGCTCTCCAGAAAGCCTTTGAAAAGGGCCAACAATCCGCCCGCGAAGGACGATACGACAACAGGCATCCGTCGATCTCGCCCTATCATGATCGATACGATCAGGGTTTTGAGGTCGAGATGGAAACGATCTTCGATTGATGGAACGCGACGAGCTACCGTCGCGCCCCTCGCACTCTCCATCAACTTGCCGCCGACGAGTGCCTTCACTTGTCCACCGAAGCATTCCTGGCATACTCGATGCCCGGCGAACATCCTGGCTTCAAGCAACGGCCTATCTCAGACCGTTGCCTTGGTGCGCACTTCGGACTTGTCGAGATAGTAGTTCGAGTACTTGTCGAAGAATTTCTCCGACGCCCCGAACGATCCGTATTTGGCCAGCCTCTTCAGGTCGACCTTGTTGAGCACCGCTCCGACGATCTTGTTGGCGACATAGGGTTCTGATTCCAGCATCGACCGCACCATGGCGCGCGGCGTGCGGCCCCATTCGGTGACCAGCACGAAGCCATCGACAAGCGGCGCGAAGGCCTTGGCGTCGACCACCGGCCCGAGCGGGGGCAGGTCGACGACGATATATTCGAAGGTCTCCTTGGCGTTCTCGATGAAGCGCCGCATTCCGGCCGAGGAGAGCAGCTCGCTGGTGTGCGAGAAATGCCCGCGCGATACGGCCGGGATGATCGCCAGCTTGGTCTGCCGGTCGATCTTGCCGACGGACTGCCAGGTCTGGCCATTCACCACCGCTTCCATCAAACCTTGCTCGGCCTCCATGCCGAGGCTGCGGCTGAGGCCCGGATTGCGCAGGTCGCCGTCGATCAGCAATGTCTTGGCGCCATTGGCGGCAAGCAGCCCGGCGAGATTGGCCGCGACCGTCGACTTGCCTTCGCCGGGAAGCACCGAGATGACGCCGATGACGCGGCTGCCTTGCCCTTCCATCACGACATCGAAGGCGATCTTGGCGCTGCGCAGCGTTTCGGAGAACATCGATGCCGGAGCGTCGATGCTCACCCGCATGCGCGCGCGCCTTTCGATGGCGGCCGGCGATCTGGCGACCTTGGCATCCAATTGACCGTCGACCGCCTTGTCCTCCTTGGTGACGGCCTTGCTGCCGATGGTCGGCAGGTAGCCGAGGAACTTGAGGCCGACGCGGTCGCGCACTTCCTCGCCGGTCCGGAAGAACCGCTCGTTGAATTCGTTGAGGCCGCCGAAACCGGCGCCCATCAGCATGCCGAGCACGAGCGAAAGTCCAAGCACGATGATGGTGCGTGGGCTCGAGGCGGAGAGCGGTGTCGATGCGTCCGAGATGATGCGGATCTTGCCGACCGGGAAGGATTGCTGCTGCGCGGCTTCCTCGTAACGGCCAAGGAAGGTCTGATAGAGCGTCGAGAGCGCCGTCGCCTTCTGGTCGAGGTCGCGCAGTTTGACCTGCGACTGGTTGTCGATGGAACTCTTGCCCTGTGCTGCCGCGACGTTGGCCCTGAGCGCGGTCTCACGCGCCTGCGCCACCTCATACTCGTTGCGATAGTTTTGGGTCAGCTGCTTCAGCTCGCCGAAAATCTGCGCCGAGATGTCGGCCTTTTCCTTGGCGAGCGCCACCGCTTGCGGGTGCTGGGCGCCGAAATTCGCCTCGACATCCTGCTGCCGCTTGGAGACCGCGAGATAGCGGGTCTTGAGTGCAGAGATGAGCGCACCGCTTGGCTGGTCGGACGATATGGCGGCATCCTTGAAGGCGTTTTCGGAGCCGCTGTCGACGATCGACTTGTACTGCTGGTAGCGGGCGCTGGCGCGCGCCGTGTCGGCCTGGGCCACGATGAGCTGGGCGTTGAGGTCGGCGAGCTGCTTGTCGCTCATCAACTGGCCATCGCTGTTGGCCGACAGGCCGTGCTCGGCCCTGAATTTTTCGACCGCGAGCGATGCCTGTTGCGAACTTTCGCGCAGTTCCGTCAGCCGGCCCTGCAGCCAGACCGCGGCGCGCTCGGTAGCGTCGAAGCTGGCATCGAGCTGATCGGCAAGATAGGCGTCGGCATAGGCCTTGGTGATCGCGGTCGCCAGTCCGGGATCCGTCGCCTGGTAGCCAAGCGCGATGACGTAGCTTCGCCCGACACGGTCCGCCTGGATTTCATTCTGCAGCTTGAGGATCGCATAGTCGCGCCGCGACGTGGCAATCAGCGCATCGCGAGCGGCGGGGGAGAGCTGGCTGACGTCGCCGACGCCCGGCATGACCGGGCTGGGGCGGACATACTGGATCAGCCCGCGGATGAGGCCGACGCCCTGAGCAAGCGCCGACTGGGGCGGGTTCATGAACGCATCGTTCTGGTCCAGCTTGAGCTTGTCGACGACCACCGCGGCAAGCCGTGTCGAGGTCAGGATCTCGATCTGGCTCAGAATGGCGCTATCGGTCTGCATGGTTGTGGACGCCGCCGAAATGTCATCGACGATCTTGTTCAGACCCTCGTCGATCAGCACGCTGGCGACCGACACATATTTGGGCGGCGTGGTCTGGATATAGAGCAAGCCCAAAAAAAGGCCGATGACGGCACACACGGCGACCACCTTGGCCTGCCGTGCGGCCATGCCAAGCAGCCGCTCGATGTCGATGAAGTCTTCGCCGTCTCCTGCATCCGAATTCGGCAATGGCATCCTCTTGTCGAGAGGAAAGTTGGCATAATTCATCGTCGGTCCAATTCCAGAGCCTGTTCCATCCCGATCATTGGGCTGGGCTCTATCTCTCTGTTTGAGCATGATCTTTTCCGAAAATCGGAACCGCTTTCCGGGATCATGCCTTGGCTGTCAGGCGCCTCGAAGATCGGAAGCATCGCCCACAGGCAACGCAAGCTTCATGCCAGACGGCGGGGCCTGTCGGCCTCGCCGCCGGACATCCGGCAATACTCCCGAAAGATGGGCATTATGCGGCTTCTTCCTGACGTTCATGCGACTGGACGAACTCCTGAAGCATCTCGAAGACCGGACCCTTCATGTCGTCGCGCGCCAGCGCGAAGGCGATGTTGGCCTGGATGAAGCCTTCCTTGGAACCGCAATCGAACATGCGGCCGAGGAAAGGCTGGGCGAAGAACGGCTGATCCTTCGACAGCCGGACCATGGCGTCCGTCAGCTGGATCTCGTTGCCGGCGCCGCGCTGCTGATTGCCCAGAAGCGCGAAGATCTCGGGCTGCAGGATGTAGCGGCCGTTGATGTAGAAGTTCGACGGCGCGGTGGCGGGGGCCGGCTTCTCGACCATGGCCGAGACCTCGAAACCGCCGCCGATGTCGGCACCGCGGCCGACGATGCCATATTTGTTGGTCTCGCTCGGATCGCAGCGCTCGACGGCGATGACGTTGCCGCCGGTGCGCTCATAAAGGTCGACCGTTTCGGCGAGACATCCGCGCCCGCCGAAGGAAACCATGTCGGGCAACAGCAGGGCGAAGGGCTCGTTGCCGATTACCTCGCGCGCGCACCAGACGGCATGGCCGAGGCCTTGCGGCGATTGCTGGCGGATGAAGGAGGTGGCGCCGGCCACGGGAAGCATGCTTTCGAGCGCCTCCAGCTGGGTCTTCTTGCCGGTCTGCTCCAGGGTTCCGATCAATTCCGGATGCAGGTCGAAATAATCCTCAATGACCGCCTTGTTGCGGCCGGTCACGAACACGATGTGCTCGATGCCGGCCTCGAAGGCCTCGTCCACCGCGTATTGCACGACGGGCCTGTCGACCACCGGCAGCATTTCCTTCGGCATCGACTTGGTCGCCGGCAGGAACCGTGTTCCAAGCCCTGCCACCGGTATCACGGCCTTCCTGATTTTCTTCATCGCAAATTCCTTCTGAGGAGATCGACTTCAGTCCATTCACAGGCCACGAAAAATCCCTTCATGTGCCTGCATCTTCACCTCCCCACCCCTACGGCAAACTGTGCCGCTACTCTTCGCAACCGCACGGCGATAGGCATGCCCATATGCCTGACCGCCGCCGGGTCGCTGAGCGCCATCCGGATCGCCTTGAACGGAGACCGCGCCTTGATGTGCTGGACCATCGCCAGGAAGGAGGCCGCCTTGCGCAAGCTGCGGCCGCGCCGGGCGAAGGCGGCCAGGGCCGCCTCATCCATCCGATGGGTTTGAGCGAATTTGGCATCCGCCTCGCGCATCGCCTCGACATGGTGAAGCTCGAGCACACGCGAGATGGAGCCGCTGAGAATGTGGTAGGCATAGCCGATATCAGGCTCGACCACGCATCTGCCGCCCTTGGCCAGGGCGTCGGCAAACAGGATGTAATCCTCGCCGATCCTCAGTTTCTCGTCATAGCGAAGCCGGTTTTCATCCAGGAACCGGCGCTGGAAGATCGGCTTGAGGTAGCCGAGATTGAACTTCGATTCGAAAACGACGTTGCCGGCGATGTAGGTGGCCAGCGAGATTTCGCCCAAGCGCTCCAGATACTGCCGCGGGAACATCGCGTCCTCGACGACACCGTCCTCGCGGACGACCTGGAGGTTGTCGACGGCGATCTGGGCATCCGCCTTCTCGGCGCGGCCGATCATGGCCGCCATGCGGCCGGGAAAGACCGCGTCGTCGGCATCCAGCACCGCGACCCACCTGCCGCGGGCGACGTCGAGCCCGGCATTCCTGGCCCCGCCGGGGCCCCTGTTTTGCGCGAGCGCAACGACGCGCACGATGTCCTGCGGATAGGCCCTTGCCACATCGAGCGTCGCGTCGCGCGACTTGTCGTCGACGACGATGATTTCGACGCTGACATCCCTCTGGGCGAGGGCGCTGGCGATCGCCCGGTCAAGCGTTGCCTCGGCATTGTAAGCGGCAATGATGAATGAGACATCGGGGACGAAAGAGACATCCGGGATGGGGGAAACGTCAGGCTGCACGCTTGCCTCCTTCCCGTGGCGAGGGCTGGCCGTAGAGGCGGATCTCTCGAATGCCGACGAGACCGCTGACGACCCCGACATGCATAATGCCGCGCAGCACGCTTCGGTTCCGGCGCACCGGGCTGGCGACGACGGGAAGTGCTGCGGCGAAGCAATAGAGCGCCTTTACCGAAGCCAGGCCGACCTGTTTGACCAGGCCGATGCCACCGGCGTTGTGGCCCAGGAGATGGCCATGCGTCTGGCCGACCCGGAAGCGCCGGCGGCCGAGCCAGTCGAACGCGGCCCTGGTACGCGGCACCACCTCGTTCACCCAGGCGTCTGGGGAAAAAGCGATACTGCCTCCTGCCTTGTGCATCTGGTCGAAGTACTCGGTGTCCTCGCCGCCGGTCTGGCCGCGTGCCAGGCTGAAGCGACGGCCGCGCAGGCTGTCCGCTCCCACGCGCAGCAGCACGTTGCAGGTGTAGCCGGTGCGGATCTCGCCCCGCACCCAGACGGGCAAGGTGGAGTGAAAATCGCCGCGCCGCATCCAGTCCGGCGCATCGGGGCGGTAAAGCGCCCGCACCGGGCCGAGTACGGCGGCGGCACCGCTCGCTTCAGCCGTCGTGACCAGCTCCGCGAGCCAGCGGGCAGTCGCCGTCTCGTCATCGTCGATGAAGGCCAGAAAATCCGCCTCGCTGGCATCGAGGCAAGCGTTGCGGGCGATCGAGATGTTGCGCGCCGGGCAATGACGATAGCGGACCGGCACCGCCAGTTCCCGCGACAGCGCCGTCACCAATTCCCTGGCGCTCGGCGTGTCGTCATTGTCGGCAACGATGATGCCGACATCGAAACCCCTGGGCATATCCATGGCGGCAAGCGAGCGCAGCGTGTCGGCCAGTTCCGGCCGCCGGAACGTGCACACGCCAATGTCGATGCTGCGGTTCTTGGCCTGAACAGCCATCAAGCCACCCCGCGCCGCGAGCCGAGGCCGAGAAGCTGCAGCCAGAAACCGACGGACCAGCCGAGATGCATGACCATCGCCGAGACCCCGGCCAGCGCGACATCGGCCTTGCGTTGGCGAATGGCCGCCACCAGGCCATAGCCCAGGCACACCGACGCCCAGACCAGCAGCGGCACCGCCGCGATCCAGTGCACGAAGGAGAAGGCCGCGAGAAGAACCACCGGGAAGACCGCCAGCGGCACCATCTGCCGGACCTTCGGGATGACGCGGTGCTTCAGCACGTTCTTGGCGCGGCCGCGGCCATAGCCGAGATACTGGAAATAGAGACCCTTGAGCGAGGTGCGCGGGTAGTAGACCATCTGCGTCTTGCCGCTCATCCAGATCCTGTAGCCGGCTTGCCGCAGCCGGTAGTCGAGTTCGGCGTCCTCATTGTGACTGAACGTCTCGTCATAGCCGCCGACAGCGCCGAAGGCCGAAATCCGCATCAGCGCATGGTGGCCATGGTCGATCCACTCCCCGGCGGAGAGGTGGCGGTGCTTGGAACCGCCGGTTCCGAGTTTTGAATTTTGCGCCGCCGCCGCCGCCTTCTGCACCGGGCCGCTGCCGCTGGTCAGCATGGAAACCACCACCGAATCAGCGCCCGTGGCCAGTGCCTCCTCGACCAGCCGGTCGCAATAATCATCCGGATAGCCGCCATGAGCGTCGATCCGGATCAGATACTGGGCACCCTCGCCGAATGTGCCGACGGCGAGATTGATCGCCGCGCTCTGTATGCGCCGCTTGTTGTGCAGCAGGATGACGCGCGCGTCCCTGGCCGCGACATCCTCGACGATGGCCAGCGTGCCGTCGGTGCTGCCGCCATCGGCGACGACAATCCTGGCGCCCAGCCTTTCGGCCGAGGGCCGCAACTGGTCGAGCAGCGCACCGATATGGGCCGCCTCGTTCAGGCAGGGGATCACGATCAGGCTGGAAGGAAGCGCTTGCGTCATCGGGCGAGGTCCATCCTATGCCAGGGCTTCGGCCGCGAGGGGTTCGCGCACGATGGTCAGGCGGCGCAGTTTTTCGACCAGTGCCCTGCAGTCGCTGCGATCGTAGCTCCACATCCTCGGATTTTGGGACAGCACGCGGGCTTTCAGCCTGTCGAAGCGGTGCTCCTCCATCTTACCGAGCGCGCTTTCGAGCGCATCGGGCGTGGCTTGCGGCAATAGGATGCCGATGTCCTGCTGGCTGAGGAACCGTCCGGTTTCGGTATGGCCCATGGAAATGGGCACCGCGCCGAAGCGGCAGCCTTCATAGAGGCGATTGGGGAGCAGCCATTCCGAATTCTGCCCCTCCTCGAAGAAATCGATCGCCCAGGAGAAATGGACGTCCTGGTAGATCGACGCCATGTCCTCCGGATTGCGGTAGGGGCCGCGAAACGACAGATGCGGTTCGGCTTCGACGAAGGCATGGAAATCCGGGAATTCGGACAGAGCCGGGCGGCCGCGCAGCACGACCTCGAAGCGCCCGTCCATGCGGCGCGTGAAATCGGCCAGCAGTTCGAGCGAGCGGCGGCAGCGCAGCGCTCCGAACCAGCCGATTCGCCATGGCGGCGCGGCAGGCGTTTCCGCCAGCTGGCGCGCGCCGGGCAAAATCGCCGTCGTCTCGAAATACTTGTTTTCGACCAGTTCGACGGGTGCGGCGACCTGGCGGAAGGGCTTGAAGTAATTGGCGATGAACGCCGGCGAACTGGTCACCAGCAGCTTCACGTCCCGCGCCAGATGGCGCTCCGTGGCGCGCAACGCCTTGCCGAGGACATCGTTGCGAAGCACCAGGCGATGGATGTCGAGGCATTCATAGACGATCGGGACCGTGGCACCGAAGGCCGACCTGGCACGGCCGGCAAGCGCCAGCATTTCCAGGTTGCGAGCGATGATCAGATCGGGGCTCGGCGTGCCCCTCAGCTTCGCCCGAAGAGAAACCGCCGCTTTCGCCACCGCTGCCAGGCGCTGGGCGAATCGGCCGTCGCGCGTCGCGCCAAGGTCGATCGGCCGCAATCCTTCGATGTCGGCAATCGGGGTTGTGGTGCGGCGGAAACCCGCCAAAGTGACCCGGGCGCCGCCTGTCCGGAGCATCGTGATCCGTCGGCGGACCGCCGGATCGGAAACATCGTGCACCAGGTACAAGACATGCAGCATGAAAACTCGACCGCTGTTTGACCCACCCAGGGGAATGCTAGTACAGCTCTTGCTGCATCGCAACATTTTTGGCGCGGAGATGGACATTTTCTGTTGCACTGCAAAATTATTGCCGTAGTTTGGGGTCGGCGGCGGTTGTGGATTTCGGGCTCCGGAATCCGCGCAAAGATCAGGAATCCTGAATTTGGAAGCCAATCCATTCGACCCGCCAGAAGGCTCGTTGCGCAAATCGGTCGGCCGTGGCGCGGTGGTGACCGCCATGTCGCAATCGGTGCGGGTCGCGACACAGATCATATCCGTCATCGTGCTGTCGCGGCTCCTCTCGCCGCAGGATTTCGGCGTCGTGGCGATGTGCGCGCCGGTGCTGGCCTTCATCGCGCTGTTCCAGGATTTCGGCCTGACCCAGGCGACGATCCAGAAGTCGGGCATCCGGCATGAGGAGGTGAACTACCTCTTCTGGATCAACGTCGCCGTCAGCGCCATCCTGGCCTGCGTGCTCGCGGGCGCCGCACCGCTGGTCGCCGCCTTTTACAGCGAGCCGCGCGTGGCCGGCCTGGTGGCCGCCTTCGGCCTGCAGATCATGGCCTATGGGCTCGGCGCGCAGCATCTGGCGCTTCTGACGCGGCGCATGCAGTTCGGACGCCTGGCGATCATCGATGTCGCCAGCGCCGTCGCGGGTCTGGCGGTATCGATCGCCTGGACCTTTATCGACCGCTCCTACTGGGCGCTGTTTGCCGGCACGCTGACCGGCGCCGTGCTGCCGACGCTGTGCTATTGGGCAAGCTCACGCTGGCGGCCCGGACTGCCGCGCAAGGTCGCCGGCATCGGCGAACTGATTAATTTCGGCGCCGGCATCACCGGCTTCAACTTCGCCAATTTCTTCGCCCGCAACCTCGACAACGTGCTGATCGGCAAATACTGGGGCGAGGCCCAGCTCGGCCTCTACGACCGCGCCTACAAGCTGCTTTTGTTCCCGCTCAGCCAGATCACCAATCCGCTGTCCAAGGTCATGGTGCCGGCGCTCTCCAGGCTGAAGGACGAGCCCGACCGCTACCGCAGCGCCTATCTGCGCGTCATGCCGCTGATCCTTTTGGTGGCGCTGCCCGGCGTCGCCTTCGCCACCGCGATGTCGGACGAGCTGATCCCCTTCGTGCTCGGCGAGCAGTGGCGGGCGAGCGCCTCGATCTTCCTGGCGCTCGGCTTTGCCGGCCTGCTGCAGCCGCTCAACAATCCGGCGGGATGGCTCTTCGTCAGCCAAGGCCGCTCCGGCGACTTCATGCGCTGGGGCATCATCACGGCGGTGACGTCGGTGCTCGCCTTCGCGCTCGGCCTGCCCTACGGCGCGCTCGGCGTGGCCGTCGCCTATGCGGTCAGCGAGTATCTGCGCACGCCGTTCCTGTGGCTCTATGTCGGCAGGAGCGGGCCGCTGCGGGCCAGCCATGTGCTGCGCGCGGCAACGCCGTTCGTGCTTGGCGCGCATCTGGCGCTGGCGGCGGTCTGGCTGGCCAAGCCGCTGCTGCCGCAGCAGCATGTCGTTGCCCTGGCTGGCGGCGCCATCCTCGCCTACGCCATCACCATCGTCGTCGCGCTGGCGTTCGCAGCCGGCCGCGAGGCCCTGCGCGAAGCCGTGAAAATGTTGCCGGCAAGGCCGCCAACGGCGGCGCCGCGCCAGGCGCAATAATTTCGGCGCTTTCGACCGCTATCTCCGTATCCACCCAAGCATCAGGTCCGATCCATGCACTACCGCTCGATCTCCGACATGAACGACGCCATCGTCAGCAACCTTCACCGGCTGCCGCGCGACATCGACCTGGTGGTCGGCGTTCCAAGAAGCGGCGTGCTGGCGGCGACGCTGGTCAGCCTTGCGGCGAACATTCCGATGACCGATCTGGATTCCTTCCTGGACGGCCGCGTCTACACGTCAGGCATCACCAAGCGCCGCGCCGCGCTCGACCGCAAGGTCTCGGACATGCGCAAGGTGCTGGTGATCGACGACAGCGTTTCCGGCGGCAATGCCATGCGCGACGCCCGCGCCCGCATTCAGGCCGCCGGCATCGAGGCCGACTACACCTTTGCCGCCGTGTTCGGCTTGCAACCACAACATCAGGAGACGGATATCGTCTTCGAGGTGGTGCCGCACCCGCGCATGTTCCAGTGGAACTTCATGCACCACAAATTCCTGGCGCAATGCTGCGTCGACATAGACGGGGTGCTGTGCCTCGATCCGACCGAGGCGGAAAACGACGACGGGCCGGCCTACGAGAAATTCCTCAGCGAGGCGCGGCCGCTTCATGCCCCGACCCACAGGATCGGCTGGCTGGTCACAAGCCGGCTGGAGAAATACCGCGCGCTGACCGAGGCATGGCTGGCCAAGAACGGTATCCAGTATGACCAGTTGGTCATGCTCGACCTGCCGAGCAAGGCGGAGCGGCAGCGGCTTGGCGCGCATGGCAGTTTCAAGGCCGATTTCTATCGCAAATCCGATGCCATGCTGTTCATCGAAAGCGAGCATGCGCAGGCGCTGAAGATCACCGAGCTGTCAGGCAAGCCGGTATTGTGCGTCGAAACGCACATCGTGAGCTTTCCCGATGCGCTGTCGCTGCCGGCGCTCGGCCAGGCGGCGCGCAACCTGCCGGCCAGGCTGCGGCAGGTCAACTCGCAGGAAGGCCGCAAGGGCGTCGCCAAGACCCTCGCCCGCGCCCTGCTTGGCGCCCGCGGCTACGAGACGCTGAAGAGCCGGGTCAAGCGTCCGGCCTGACCAGCATCGCCATCTGGTGCGCGACGGAGGCCTTTTCAGGCGGCCTGGAGCGCGCGCTGCTGGATCGCCTTGTCCAATATCGAAAAGAAGGTGACGAACTGGCGATCGGGATCGAGTTCCGGACGCGCCGCGAAACTGCGCGCGAGACTGGAGACCCGGTCATATTCCTGGTTATCGTTCCACAACCGTCTGACAGCCGCGACCCAGTCGACGAGCGGAGAGTCGTAGTCGAGCACCACGCCACCAGGTCCGATCGCCTCAGGCAGGCCGCCGCGCCGCGAGCCGACGACCGGGATGCCGCTGCAATGAGCCTCCGAGGCGACGCGACCCCAGGCCTCTTCCCATTTGCTGGGCGCCAGCAGGATCCGGGTGCGGCCATAGACCGTCTTCATGTCGCTGGTGCGGCTCTCCAGCGTGACGTTGCCGAGCGGCGCGATCGTCTCTTCGATGCTCGCCCGATGGTGATCGTCCAGCTTCCAGCTTTCGACGAACAGGAACGGGATTTCGGGGCAGGCGCCGGCAAGACGCACCGCAAGCTCGAAGCCCTTTTCCTCATAGGGATTGATCAGGGTGACGAACTGGCCCGTCGTCGGCGTGCTGTACTGTGTCGGATTGATGGTCGGTGGAATCACCGTCGTCTCGATGCCGAACTCCCTGCGGTAGGTGCGCGCGGTGAACTCGGAATTGGCGATGTAGAGTGCGGAGCGCAATTCGCGCAGGTCGCCTCCCAGCTCGTGGAACTCGACATTGCGGAGATAGACGACCAGCGGCACGCCCTTGGCCTGCAGCGCCTTGCCGATCGGCACCGACTTGTGACACTGGACCACCGCCACATCCGGCTTCACCCGATCGACGGCAAAGCTTGCCGCCTCCCAGGGGAACCAGGCCCGGACCACCGGGTAGCCGGGAAAACTGTCGACGACGGCGGGCTGGCGCAAGAGCTTCATCTTGGCGCGCGCCTTGAAGCCGAAGACGCCGTCGCCGAACAGGGCGGCAAGCACCGAAGCCTCGTGCCCGTTTTCGATCAGCTGTTCAGCCAGATGATGCGTGCTCGACTGGACGCCACCGCTGAATTCGGGGGTGTAGCCATTGCCGCCTGCAAAAAGGACTTTCATGGGATCGGCTCCTTGTCGCATTTCGTGTTTCGTTCCGAGGCAACCGAGGGCGCCTCGCATTCGACGTCAGGCAAGCTTCGGCGGCTCCAGGTTCGCGAACGGATTGGTGCAGGATTGCCAGCCGGTAAACCGGATCGGATCGGCAGGCGAACTGCGCCATGCGTAGTCCGTCAGCATATGGAATTCGGCGATGACCCAGCGGTCGAAATGTGTCAGATCTTCCCGCTTCTCCTGGGGCAGCAGGCGGCGGACGGCGCCCAATTTGAGCTCCTCGACCAGGGTGACCGCGTCGCTGAGCTTCGCACTCGGGAATATCCACGGGTTGCGGTTGCGGAACTCCAGCGCGAACTGCTGCAGATGCTCGATGCGCATGTTCAGCCGGCCGAGGTATTTCTCGAGCGTGACACGAACCAGGTCCTCGTCGGAGAACGAGGAGAGGGCGGCATAGGCGACACCTGTCGACACCACGCCCCCGGCCACGATTGCCAGCGCCGAACGTCGTGATACTTCAATCATCTGGTCGCTCCTCTCACGCGATCCGGCCCGCCGCCCGCAAGGACAGCGCCGCCGCGGTCAGGCTCGGGTTGGCGCAGGAACAGCTCGGATAGGTGCTGGTGCCGACGACGACCAGGTTCCGCAGCCGGTGATGGATCATGCCGCTATCGACAACCGAATCGGCCGGGCCGGTGCCCATCCTCAACGTGCCCTGGACATGCGATTCGGTCGGCCGGATGCCGCGGTCGAAGAGCCCTTCGACGGGTAGCGGGGCAAGCAGCCCCGGCAATTTCTCCAACGCCCGCGCCATGCCCTTGACCGCATAATCCGACGGTGCCTTGAAGCTTACGAAGGCATTGTCGTCCTCGTCGAGAGTGACGAAATTCTCGTGATCGAGCAGGTTCTCGGTGACCACGACAAGCGGCAGCGCCTGCCGCAGCCGCCCCTTTTCGGCGCGCATCCCGTGCTGCCAGCGGTTCTCGAAATAGACCAGCGCCGCCGCGTGCTCGGATCGGTGCGGGCCATCATAGAGACCGAAATTCAGGCCGGTGGTGATGGTGCTGCCGTCGAAATTGTCGACGCCGTCGAGATAGACCTCGAAATTCCAGCCGTAGGATTCGTGCAGGCCGCGCCCGACGAATTCGTCTCCGAGGCCCGATCGCAGCATGATCGCCGCGCTCTGGATGGCATTGGCGCCGAGAATGAAGAGGTCGCCGCTGACCTGGTATTCCTTGCCATCATGAACGAAGGTCACCGAACGAACCGTGCCGCCGACCTGGTCGAGCCGCCGCACTTCGGAGCCGAGGCAGACCGAAATGTCGGGATGCTCGAACACATGCATCAGGCCATTGTTGGCGGTGAACTTGGCGTCGACCGGGCATAGCCAGCAGCGCAGATTGGCGCAGCACGAGGTGCGTTGCGACGTCGGCACCCGGGCGCGGGCGGTCGGCATGACGAAGTGCTGGCCGGGCTGGGCCGCCTTCATCATCTTGTCCGGCGTCGACATGCGATGCGGCGGCTGCGGAAACGGCTTCGAACGCGGCAGCATCGTCGCCATGTCGGGATCGCCCGAGATCGACATGATGTCTTCGGCGTCGCAATAGAACGGCTCGACGTCGTCATAGCTGATCGGCCAGTCGTTGCCGATGCCGTAGGTGCTTTTCAGCCTGAAGTCGTTGGGATGGAACCTTGGCGTCTGCGCGAACCAGCAGTTGGTGCCGCCACCCAGCCCGATAGTGTAGTTCCACGGCTTGTCCGAGTTGGTCTTGTAGGTCGTCTCGTCTTCGATGTCGGTGTTGGCATTCTGGTTGAGCTGCCACTCGTGGGTGTTGTGGCGGCCCCATTCCAGCACCAGGATGCGTGCCTTGCGGCGCTTGGCGAACTCATGCAGGAAGAAGGCCGAACCGAAGCCGGAACCGATCGCGACAAGATCGAAATGGTCCCTGGTGATTTGCTCCGGCTTTACGTCCAGCACCATCAGCTGTTCATCCTTTCCGCGCCCGGCGCGTTCGTCATGGCCATCCCATTCGTTTCGGGCTTGCCGGTGCCCGCTCTCACGCCGCCATTCTGCCGATCGAGTGATATTCGATGCCGTGGCGCGCGATGACCTTGGGGTCATAGAGGTTGCGGCCGTCGAAGATGACCGGCGTGGTCAGTGCGTCCTTGACAGCGTCGAAGGACGGCGCGCGAAAGCTCTTCCATTCGGTCGCGATCAACAGCGCATCGGCGCCGCGCAATGCCGCCTCCTTGGTACCGCACAAAAGCAAATCATCGCGCAGCCCGTAGATGGCCTGGCATTCCTGCATCGCTTCCGGGTCGTAGGCCTGCACTCTGGCGCCGGCCTGCCACAGCGCTTCCATCAGCGTGCGGGCCGGTGCCTCGCGCATGTCGTCGGTGTTGGGCTTGAAGGCCAGGCCCCACAACGCGAAGGTCTTGCCCTTGAGATTGCCCTTGAAGTAGCGGTTCACCTTGTCGAACAGGACGGACTTCTGCTCGTTGTTGCGCTCCTCGACCGCGCGCAGCAGCTTGGCGTCGAACTTGACGCCTTCGGCGGTCTTGATCAGGGCGCGGACGTCCTTGGGGAAACACGACCCGCCATAGCCGAGGCCCGGATAGATGAAGTGGTAGCCGATGCGCGGATCGCTGCCGATGCCCTTGCGCACCTCCTCGATGTCTGCGCCCAGCTGCTCGGCCAGATTGGCCATCTCGTTCATGAAGCTGATCTTGGTCGCCAGCATGCAGTTGGCGGCGTATTTCGTGAATTCGGCGCTGCGCACGTCCATCACGATCATCTTCTCGTGGTTGCGGTTGAACGGTGCATAGAGCTCGCGCATCACCGCCTCGGTAGCCTCGCTATTGGTGCCGACGATGATGCGGTCGGGCTTCATGCAGTCGGCGACGGCGGAACCTTCCTTGAGGAATTCCGGGTTGGAAGCGACGTCGAACGCCAGGTCCTCGCGGCCCCTTTTCTTCAGCGTCTCGGCGATCCTGGCCTTGACCTTTTCGCAGGTGCCGACTGGCACCGTCGATTTGCCGACGACGATCTTGGGCGTCTCCATTTCACGACCGATGGTCTCCGCGACTGCCAGCACATATTTGAGGTCGGCCGAGCCATCCTCGCCGGGCGGCGTGCCGACCGCGATCATCTGGATTTCACCATGCCTGACGGCGGCGGCGGCATCGGTGGTGAATTTGATGCGGCCGGCGGCGTGGTTTTCCTTGACGATGCTTTCGAGGCCCGGCTCGAAGATCGGGACCAGGCCCTGATTGAGCCGCTCGACCTTGTTTGCGTCGACGTCGACGCAAACCACCTGGTGCCCGACCTCAGCAAGCACCGCCGCCTGCACCAGGCCGACATAGCCAATTCCAAACACCGTCAAATTCATTCGGTTTCATTCCTGTCCATGGCGGCGGGCTGTTTTCGATCCGGCCGGTTCAATTCGTCTTTCCCAACTCTTTTACGCTGCATACGAGCGATTCCGGAAACTGGCAGGGTTCGCCGAGCGCGGTGAAGGCAACCCGCTCGATCTGCAGCGAAAGTTTGCGGCCAGGATCCGCGAACGCGCCCATCCATCCCTTCATGGTGTCGCTGCCCCAAAGGCTGAAGAAGATCTTCTGCGCGTGGGAGGGCAGTTTCGCCGGATCGGTGATGGTGTTCACCAGCTGGCCGTTGACGTACCAGCGCAAACTGTCCTTCTCCCAGACGAAGGCGTAATCGTTGAAAGCCTTGTCGGTGCCGCCGGGCACCTCGACCAGCTTCTCGTTCTTGCCCTTGCCGGCGATATAGGCGTTGACCTGCACCTTGGAGGTGTCCTTGGTCAGGATCTCGAAATCGATCTCGTCCCAGGGCTGCTTGTCGGACGGGCCGATATAGGAAAAGAAAGCAGCGTTTAGGCCGGGACCGGCATCGGTCTTCATGCGCGCCTCATAGGTGCCATAGCCGAAGCGCTGCTTGGTCTGGATCTCGCCGCAGGCGAATTCGCGATCCTTGGTCTTCTGCTTCTCGAAGCCCAGCGACAGCGTTCCCTCCGACAGGCTGACCTGCCCCTTCGACCAGGTACAATTCTGGTGGCTGCCGTTCGTCCAGCCGTCGGACACGTACCAGCGCGACCGATCTAAGCTCTTGAAATCGTCGACGAATGACGGCGAGGACTGGATGTCCTGCGCGTGGGAAGGGATTGTCGACAGGCTGCCAAGAGCGACCAGCAGCAAAGAAGCACCGAGCCAAGCCAATCGCCGCCAGCCGGCTTGCCCGGCTTGATGCGCGCCGACTGCCGCCTTGGACGTAGTCTTCGGATCCGAATTCATACCAAACTCACCTTTGTGCTGTGCGTCCCCAACCCAAAGTTGACGTTCGAACCACTTCCAAACGGGCCAACCTCGGCCTTCCTGACCCTCTCCAACTCCTTTTGCCGTCTCGAATCACACCTTCCGCAACAGTCCCGCACCTTCACTTTCACCCTCGGCCGGCGCCCGCCGGCTTGGTGAATTCGACCGTGGCGGCCGGATCGGGCGCGCCATTTTCGTCGAAGACCATATCCAGCGCATGGCGGAGATCCTTCATCATGCCGTCCTGGCGCGACAGCGCCGCGATGCGGCGCTCGCAATTCAGGATCGACGTCGTCAGCGCGCTGACTTCGGAGGAGCGACGATCGGAAGCGGGATCGTTTTCCATGGCTTCAACAAGGAAGGCCGCATTGGTCGATGTCTTGCGATAGCGGCTCTCCAGGCCGGTCCTCTCGGCCTCGATCTCGGCGGCGATCTGCTCGAACAGTTTCGCCAGACGGTCGAAGCGCGCGATGTCGGTCTGCCGGTCTCGGGCCGGATCCCTTGATCTGAAGCCGAATATCGAGGCCATGAACTAAATTCCTGTCATCGCCGGCTTTCGGGTCGGGCTCCTGGCCGATCCCCGCGCCGGGGCTGAAAAAAACTCGTATCGTATCGTCCTGCTCCTCTGAGGGGAGAGACTTCAGACCAATCCGATCGGGGGCCAGTTCGGCTGGTCGTCCAATTTGCTGCAGCGCAACATAGACTGCCATCCCCGGAGCCGCGAGGCAACCACCCAATTCGTAAACTCATAAATCCGAAGGAAATGGTTCGCGTGACGAGACCGCTGTTCATGGATAATCCGGACATTTCCCGGGCCTTACCGCGCCTTGCCGGTGCTGGTTCCGGCCATCAGGAAACGCAGCGGCGGCATATGCCTTTGGCCGGACATGAGGCCGACGCGGCGAAACAGCGCCTCGAGCTTGTCGGACGCCACGCCCTGGACGATGGGAACGAGGTTGGATTGACTTGCGAAGGCATAGGCCGCAGCCGAAGCCAGCCCACGCTCGGCCTTCACGTCGAGGAAATTGCGCAGCCGGTATTTGTCGCGCACGTGCCGCTCATGCCGCCGCAGCACCGCTTTGGAGCCTTCCGGCAGACTGTCGATAGCCAGCAACGCCAGATCGGCGTCGGCCAGCCGCTTCAGATCCTGCGTCTTGTGGCGGCCGCTGAGCGAATCGGCGCGCACGATGGCGCCGTAGCCGCAGGAGCGGATGACCTTGAACCGTGCGCCGTGGGCGACCGCGCGCGCGTAGAGCTCATAGTCCTCGCCCAGGCGCAGGGTCTCGTCATAGCGCAACCCGTGGCGGTCGAGGAAGGCACGGCTGATCACCGGCTTGAGGAAGCCCAGTTCACCTCTTTGGACGCGGCGCCTGGAGATGTTGCCCTCGACGAAGCGCTCGAAATCGAGGAATTCCGGCTCCGCCGCGAAATCCGGCGCGACAATTGTCGTCGCATCCTTCGTCGCGTCATCCCTGATCAGCATGATGTTGTCGGCCGCGAAATCCCAGTCGGCGCCGGCAAACAGGTTGCGGAACCGACCCTCCAGGAAGAAGTCGTCGGCGTCCAGAATGCTGATGAACGGCGCTTTCGAGCCGGCGATCGCAGCGTTGCGGGCAAAGGAGGGCCCCCGATTGACGTCGAGGCGCATCACCATGAGCCGGCCGCTGCCGTCGTCGGCGGAAACGGCGACCTCGGCCGTGTTGTCGGTGGAGCCGTCGTCGACGACGACGACCTCCACCACTTCCGGTTCGCGCAACGCGGACGCGATGGCGACCGCGATCGTGCGTGCCGCGTTTTTGGCCGCGATGATCACGCAAACCTCGGATTTCGTCATCGACATGGGTTTAGCCTCTTGCACAGGTTCCGATCTGCCCTCGCCCTGTACGCATTCAATCTCCGACAGCACCACCATCACGGACTGGCCGGCCGTTCGAAGATGCGGCGGCTGATATCCGCCGACGCCGCCCAGCCTGCCTCGGCCAGGTAGCGGACGGGAGCACGGCCGCATAATTCCCACAACACCGTTCGCCGTTGCGGCCATCGCAGCGACGACAGCCAAGGCGCGATGACCATGCTGAGCAGATCCTCATTGCCGATGCGCGACAGGATCGGCTTGGCCCGCTCCGACAAAAGCGTGCCGGTACCACCCAGCAGAACGTCGGCGGCGCGCAGGCCGAGCAGCAGCGTATCGTCCAGCCCCTGGCTCACCGCCGCATCGAGCAGACGCTGCTGATCGGCCTCGTCGAGACGATTGGCGCTGGCCCTGATATCGCAGACGTAACCAGCGCAGGGTTCGCGGTTGAACAGGGCCTTGGCGACGCTGATGCAGGACAGCATCAGCGTGTCGGCGACCGATGTGAACGGCACCTCAGTGCCGGCAATCTCGACCAGCCGTTTGCGCCGCAGGAACCCGTCGGCGTCGCGCGGACTGGGTGAACCGGGCTGCTGGAGGCGATAGTGAAGATCGACCGTGGACGATTTCGGCCCGTTGCCGCGGATCATGTGCTGTTCGCCGAGGAAACGAACCCACCAGACCGAGCGGGACTTCCCCGACACCTCGTAACCGATCGAGCGCAGTGCGTCGCGCGCCCTGGAAAAGCCGGCGGGAGAAACCAGGATGTCGACATCGCCCGAAGGCTTCATGAAGTGGTCGTCGTAGAGCAGATGCTGCTGGAACGGCCCCTTCAGAAAGACGAAATCGATCTGCCTGTCGCGCAGCGCCTCATGGATCGTCATCGAGTCCATCAGGCAGGCGGCGTTCATCGAGACCGTGCGCCTGCGATAGGTGTCGAGCCACTGGAAGAGATCAGCCGGCCTTTCGCCGACCGGGGCACGCGACAGCGCCTTCAGGACGAAGATGGCAACCTTGTTCAGCCTGGCGATGTCGGCGACGGCGTCGTTGGAAAGACCGGGCGTCGAGACTTTGCCGGCGGCCGGCCCCGCGAAATACAACCGCAGGCAGGCCTGCACATAGGCGACCTCGTCGGCGCAATCGGCGGCGCGCAGTCGTTCATAAGAGCTTTCCGGCAAGGCCATTGAGCGCACAGTCTCCAAAAAGCGGTTCGCGCGGGTAGGTATGCTGCAGGTGCGAAGCAAAGCATCCTCAAAAACCTCGGCGCCGTAAAGCCTTTCCTTTCGCAGTGCGGAATTTTGCAACCAGAACGTTTGCCGGCGCGCCGCGAAAGCGGTGGAAATACTCGGTCGAAATTCCGATCATGCCGAAGCGTTCCAGCCGGACATCAACCTGGATCGGCGAAATTAGATTCATCTTTTAGCATTGCCTAAAAAAGCAGCGGCGGCGTAGATGTTTTATGCAAGCAAAATCAATTGCTTAAAGAACCGTCAGCGACAAACCCAGACCGTACTAGATTTTACCCCGAATGCGGCGAGATTTTGAGCATCCCACACACACATGGTGACGTCCGCAACCCGTAATTGATTAACCAGAGGTAAATCAGGCTTGACTCATAAATGTTGCTATGCAGCTATTGCATCGCAGCATGCAAGTGCTGACGGCACTCGACAGGCCGTTTCCAGTCCTCATTGGAGAGTAAAATGGAACAGAATGTTGAAAAGCATGAGTACGAAACGCCAAGCTTGACGGTGCATGGTTCGATTGAAACCATCACTCAGGGCGGCGGGGGCAACACGGCGATCGACGCGTCGTTTCCCGCGCACACCCCGATCGGCGACCTGACGTTCTCGTGAGACTAGCCTGATCCTGGAGGAGTTACGTTGGGCCTCTGGGATTCAAGACCATAAATGGAGCCGGGGATGAAAATCCCCGACTTTCCGCTTTTGAAGCCTGTCCGCTCTTGAGCGACGATGTGTAGACCGTGTGTTGCAAACGAGGTTTTAGGATGAACTGGAACCCATCGGACCACGATTGCATAAGTGCCACCAAAGATGCCGTGGCTTGCGAATTCGGCGACGGCCTCGCGCTTCTCAATCTGAGATCCAATATTTATTACAGCCTCAACGGCGTCGGCGCGTTCATCTGGGAGTTGATCCAGGAGCCGAAGTCGATCGCCGATATCCGTAGCGCCGTGCTTGCGTCCTATAATGTCGACGCCGAGCGCTGCAAGGCCGACATCGACGCATTGCTGAAGGGGCTGGCCGAAAACGGGCTTGCGAGGCTGCAGCATGAGGCACTCGTCTAGGCAGGTTTCGCAAAAGGCCATGGTTTCGCGGCAAAGACCTGCGACGGAAAAGAGCCCCAGGCAGGCGAAAAGTCGGCCAGGCAGGCGGAGCCTAACCGGAATCCTCTCGCTGAGCGGCTCGGAAGCGCTTTTCCTTTGCCAATGCCTGGTGGTGGTCGCGGTTGTCCGGCTGGGGCTGACATTGTTCTCGTACAACCGTGTTCGCGCCATGGTGACCCGGCTCAACGCGCACCAGTGCGCCAGCATGGGCGAGTTGCGGCTTGTCGCCTGGGGGGTTGCCGCGGCGGCACGGTTCGTGCCGCGCGCCACGTGCCTCACCCAGGCACTTTCGGGCCAATATTTGCTCGCGCGCCAAGGCAATGCCTCGAATATCCGCATCGGCGTCGAACGCGGCACGGGCGAGCAGTTGAAAGCGCATGCCTGGCTGATCAGCGACAACCATATCGTGCTCGGCGGATCCGTCGATGGTTTCGCCCATCTGGTCGACCACGGCAGCCGATGAGCGGCGTGGCCGGAATTGTGCTGCGACAGGGGCCCGCGCCGGCAGACGCGGCAACCGATATCCAGCAGATGCTGGCACGCATGCGCCATCGCGGCCCCGACGGCAGCTCATGGTGGCTGGACGCCGGCATCGCCCTTGGCCACGCCTGGCTCAACACATTGGATGAGGCCGGCCCCGGCCCGCTGACCATGGCCGGCGGCAAGCTGGCCATCACCGCCGATTGCCGGCTGGACAACCGCGACGAACTGCTCGCCAGGCTCGGCATACGGGACAGCTCGGTCGCCGACGCGGTGTTGCTGATGCGGGCCTATCTGCGCTGGGGCGAAGCCTGCCCCGAGCATCTGCAAGGCGACTTCGCCTTTGCCATCTGGGATGCCGAGCGGCAGCTGTTGTTTTGCGCGCGTGACCATTTCGGGGTCAAGCCATTCTACTACCACGCGGCGGACCGGCGCTTTGCCTTCGCCTCCGAGATCGGGCCGATGCTTGGCCTGGACGGGGTCGGCGCGCGCATCAGCGAGCACCGGATCTCGGGGTTCCTGGCCGGGCTTCCCGACGACCCGCAATCGACGCCCTACAGCGATATTTTCAGCCTGCCGGCCCGTCACAGCCTCACCGTCAGCGCTCAACAGGTGCTGCTGCGGCGGTACTGGCAGATCGAGCCGTCTTCGCGGCCGCCGCCGTCGGATGCGGCGGAGGAATTCGCCCATCTGTTCTCGCAATCGGTACGCAACCGTATGCGGGGGACATCGTCGATCGGCGCGATGCTGAGCGGCGGCCTCGATTCCTCCTCGATCGCCTGCGTGGCCGGCCTGCGGAACGCCGCCGAACGCAAGCCAAGGCTGCCGACCTTTTCGCTGATCTTCGAGAAAGGGTCGTCGATGGACGAACGCCCCTTCATCGACGCCGTGCTCGACCAGCAGAAGGTCGACCCGACGCTGATCGCGGTCGGCGATTATGCGCCCTTCGCTGAATTCGAACGGGTGCTGGAGGAGCAGGAAGGCACCTTCCTGGCGCCGGGCCTGACGCTGACCCGCGGGATCTACAGGACGGCTGGCGCCAAGGGCATCAAGGTGCTGCTCGACGGCCATGGCGGCGACGAGGTCGTCTCGCAAGGCCATGGCCACCTGCACGAGCTGGCCAATGGCGGCAGATGGCTGGACCTCTGGCGCGAGATCCGCAGCGCTTCCAACACCTATGGCGACAGCACGCTCGCCCTGTATTTCCAGTTCCTGACCCTCTATGGGCCGGCCTGGCGGATCGCCAAACTGAGGCAGCTGGCAAACCGGACCCTGAACAAGATACGCCGGCCCACGCCAACGCGTGGCCGAAGCTGGCGCGACCTGGTCAATCCGGACCTGGCCAGGCGGACCGAACTCATCGACCGTTTTCACCGGGCCGGGTACATGCCGCGCGGCGTCCAGGCCAGCGACGCCTTGAGCCACCGCTGGATCCTGTCGAACGGCTATGTCCCGCATTCCTTCGAGGTTCTCGACAAAGCCGCCGCCAATTTCGGCGTCGAGCCGCGCTACCCGTTCTGGGACAAGCCACTGGTCGAGTTCTGCCTGGGGCTGCCGGGCGAGGAGAAGCTCAGCCACGGCTTTGGCCGCTCCGTGCTGCGCCGCGCCATGGAAGGGATCCTGCCGCCGCCGGTCCAGTGGCGGCGAGACAAGATCGATTTCACCGCCAATCTCGTCAACGGCATGGTGCGCAACCACCGTGATCTCCTGGAGCAGTTGCTGGTCTCGGACACGGATCGCATCGCACCCTACGTCAACCTGCCGCAGGTGAGTGCCGCCTATGCGCGGCTGCTGCGCCAGCCGGATCGGGCGGCACCGCTCGACGTCCAGTATGTCTGGCGCTCGGCGTCGCTGTCGCTGTGGCTGCGGCAGGTGCAACAGGGCGGGAGTGCCGCATGATGCCTCGCAATGGGCCACTCCCCCTCGCCCCACACTATCCCGCTGTGGCGGGAGTGCCGGAGAGGCAATGCCACTTCTACCGGGCCTATGGGCTGACGGTCGCGTCCGACGTGGCGTTGCCAGAACTGGAGCCGGTGGAGCCGGCCGCGGCGGACATAACGATCGCCGTCGGCGCAATCGATATGCCGAAGCCTTCGCCGCAGGCCGCGACCACCTTCCGCTTCGAGCCGGACCGGCAATATCTGGCATGGCATGCCGTCGGCGCGTTCCTGATCAGTGGCGGCCGCCGCATCGATGTCGAACCGGCGCCCGGCGTCGACGACGCGCTGCTTGCCTTCCCGCTGCTCGGGCCGGTGATGGCGCTGCTGCTGCATCGGCGCGGCCTGCTCGTCCTGCATGCCAGCGCCATCGCGGTGGCCGGCAAGGGCGCCATCTTCATGGGCGACAAGGGCGCCGGCAAATCGACGACGGCAAGCGCGCTGATCCGGGCTGGTCATGAACTGCTTACCGATGACGTCGTGGCGCTCGATCTCAGCAATCCGGACCGGCCGATGATCGTGCCGGGCTTTCCGCAGATCAAGCTGGCGGCCGACGCCGCGGCCGCCATCCCGCTTGGGCAAGCCGAGGTGCGACCGCAAGTCCATCCGGCGATCGACAAGATGCAACATCGCCTGCACGGCGCCTTTTCCGGCAGCGTGGTGCCGGTGGCCCGGATCTATGTCCTCGAGCGCGGCCAAAGGGCCGCGATGACGCCCTTGCCCGCCATCGCAGCCTTGCCGGCCATCATCAAATTCTCCTACGTCACCCGGTTCGGCCGCGCGGCCCTCTCCGGCGATTTCGCGGCGATGCATCTTCGCCAATGTTCAGCAATCGCTAACCATGTCGGCGTGTGCCGGCTGGAAGTTCCGGCCGGTCTCGACAGGATCGGCGAGGCTGTGGCGCTGCTTGAGAGAGAACTGGCTGAAGATGTCTAGGTCATCGGTCTTGAGTCTGTCGCTGTTTCGCGACGTCGCCGCCTTCGGCGCCGTGATCGCCCAGATCGGCGGACGTCGGACCTGGACGGCGCTGCTGTTCCTGGTGCTCGGCAGCCTGACCGAAGGCATCTCCATCCTGCTGCTTGTGCCGCTGCTGCATCTGGTCGGGCGGGCCGACCAGGATTTCGCGGTGCGGTTGCCGAACATCGATTTCGTGCGCTGGCTGGTGCCAGGCGGGACGTTGCAGCTGACGACGGTGCTGGTTGCGCTGGTCGGGCTTGTTGCCGCGCAGGCGGCGTTCAACCGCTTCAAATCGGTCTACATGGCCAGGCTTCTGTTCGATTTCATCAACCGCTTGCGCATGAACCTGTTCGAGAGCATCGGCAAGGCGCGCTGGGGCGTGTTTTCGCGCATGCGCGGCTCGGACCTCGACCACGCCCTGACCGGCGACATCGACCGTGTCCAGGGGGCCGCTTTCTCGCTGCTGATGCTGGTGCAGATCGCCGTGCTGCTGGTGGGCTACCTCGTGATCTCCATGTTCATCTCGCCGGTCATGACGGCGTTTGCAATCGTTATCGGCATCGTGATGTTCGTGGCGTTGCAGCCCTTTCGCTCACGCGCCACCGCCTTTGGTCGCGTGCTGACAAGCAATCGCCAGGATCAGTACCGGACGGTCTCGGAATTCCTCGGCGGCATCAAGGTGGCCAAGAGCTTGAACGTCGAAGCCAGCTATTTCGCGCAGCTGCAGGCAACGCTCGAGAAGATGAAGGCCGACAACATCGACTATGTCCGCAACAGCTCGATCGGCACCGCCGTGTTCCAGGTCGCGAGCGTCGTCGGCTTGAGCCTGTTCATCTACGTGGCGCTGGTCCGCTTCAACCTCTCGCTCGCCGAGATCGTCGTGCTGCTCCTGGTTTTCATGCGCATCGCGCCACGCTTCATGGACATGCAGACGCAGGCCCAGCAGGTGCTGATCAACCTGCCCGCCTACACGGCAATGCGCAGCCTGCAGGCACGTTTCGACGCCGAGCGCGAACCGGGCCATTCGGAGGTCGAAGATGCAAGCAAGCTGGCACTCGATACGGGGCTGAACATCCGTGGCGTCTCCTTCGCCTATGACGACGGCGCCGGCAAGGCGGTGGTAAGCGACATCACCTTCGGCCTTCCGGCCGGCAAGGTCACCGCCCTGATCGGGCCCTCCGGATCGGGCAAGAGCACGATCGCCGACATGCTGCTCGGCCTGCTCGAACCGACCGCCGGCAAGATCCTGGTCGACGGCGTCGAGATCGACGCCGCCAATCGACGCCGATGGCGCGATCAGGTGGCCTATGTGCCGCAGGACGTGTTCCTGCTGCATGATACGATCGCGGCGAACCTGCGTCTTGCCGCGCCGGAGGCCAGCGACGACGATCTGTGGACCGCGCTGCGCGCCGCGCATGCCGGCGAGTTCGTCGAACGGCTCGACCACCGGCTCGATACGGTGGTCGGCGACCGGGGCGTGCGGCTTTCGGGCGGCGAGCGCCAGCGCATCGCACTGGCGCGGGCGCTGCTGCGCAAGCCGTCATTGCTCATCCTCGACGAGGCGACCAGCGCGCTCGACTGGCAGAACCAGTCGCTGATCGCCAGGTCGATCGAAGGGTTGCGCGGCGCGATGACGATCCTGACCATCGCCCACCGTCCGTCGATGATCGCCTTCGCCGACTGGGTGGTGGCGATGGAAGACGGCCGTGTCGTGGAAGTCGGGCAGTATCAGCGCCTGAAGGCGAAGCCGGCGAGCCGTTTGTCCAGGATGCTCTCGGGAGAGCAGTCGGAGACCGAACCGGCCCATGTGGCCTGAGGCCGGGCGATGCCGCGCGTTGGAATTAGTGCAGGCCTCGCCGGGCACTGCCCAGCTTCTCGCCTTCTACTTCGGGCGAGTTCAGCTTTCTTTCGGCTTCGCGTAGCCTGTCGGCCGGCGTCGGCGCGCTCCTGGCAACCATGACATAAATGATGGCGAAATACCCGGCCTGGATGACCACGGCGCAAATGATGACGCGTAGCAGGGTCGTGCCCAGCGAAACGCCGTCAATCCAGGACCAGCCGACGACGATCGCAAGAGCGAAAATCATCCCAACGATGAATTTTGGAAGCGACATACCCAACAGCCCATAAACCGGCTCGGGTTATATCCAACGATTGCCCCACCCGAGCGCCGTCCCTTGTTATGCGGGCTTGTTAAACCACCCGCCGTCGACCGGTTGCTTCCGGCCTTTCAACCTGTCGCCACTCTGACAGGTATAATTTGCAATTCTATTAAGGCGAGCAGAAGGCGGCAAGGGCAACCGCATATATTTTTGATTGAGCTTTCGCGTTCGACTCTGCCATGCTGCAATGCACACGACCGCACTTCACTCAACCTGAAGCGGCTGGCATTTTTCAGTACAATCTGTAATATTGAGTAGTATTTTATGTTAATAGTCGTGAACTTCGCACCTTTCTAAAGCACTAATATGCATCCCTCTGGGCCACAGAGAACGTCCCGCCCAAAATTCGCCCCAAAAAGGTCCGCATTTTTTCCATTTGCCCATTTATTGTCACAAATGTGCTACGTATCCTGAAAAATGTGCATTGCGAGCTTATTATTTAGTCAATTCATGACGTGACTATTTCAATGGGCTGGGAAATTGTGTGTTGCGCTGCAACATTTTTTTGGTATCGTGTGGTGAACCATTCGTTCAACGCATGGAGTTACGGCATGAGGGATATTGCCAAGTCGGCCACGGCGGACTTTTCGCAGGCTGACACCGATTTTCCGCCGCCGATCGGCGGACTCATGAAGCGAAGTTTCGATATTGTCGGTTCGCTGGCGGGACTAATCGCTCTCAGCCCGCTGTTCGTGATGATAGCGCTGCTCGTCAAATTCTCCGACGGCGGATCGGTTTTCTACGGCCACCGGCGAATCGGCCGCGGCGGCCGGGTTTTCCCGTGCCTGAAGTTCCGCACCATGGTTCCGGATGGCGACAAGGTGCTGGCCGCCTATCTGGCCACCAATCCGGAAGCCAACGCGGAGTGGATTGCGACCCGCAAGCTGAAGAACGATCCGCGCGTCACCCGCGTCGGAGCGGTGTTGAGGAAACTCAGCCTCGATGAATTGCCGCAGATCATCAACATCCTGCAGGGCGACATGAGCCTTGTCGGGCCTCGCCCCGTTGTGCGCGACGAGCTGGAAATCTACGGCAGCGCCGCGGTTTATTATCTGAAGTCGCGGCCCGGCCTGACCGGCCTGTGGCAGGTCAGCGGCCGCAACGACGTCTCCTATGACAGCCGCGTCGCGTTCGATCGCCACTATGTCGAAAACTGGTCGCTGTTCGAAGACGTTCGCATCATCATCAGGACCGTGCCGGCCGTGTGGATGTCACGCGGTTCTTACTGACCGGCCGGCCGATACCAAGCATCCGGCGGCAAGCTCATCGGGCGATGGGGCTAAAACGGATCGGAACGTTCACTTGAAGACAGACATGTTCGAAGCCTTTGGCAGCGGCCCACTCTCCGGCCGCTCGCGGCTCATGGCCACATGCCTTGCGTTGTCGCTCGCTTTTCCCCAACTCGCAACCGCCGACGAATACCATCTCGGCTCGCAGGACAAGCTCACCATCCGCATCGCGGAGTGGCAGACCGTCGAAGGCACGTTCAGGGACTGGACGGCGGTCAATGGCCAATACACGGTCGGCCCTAGCGGCACGCTGTCGGTGCCTTTCGTCGGCGAGTTGCCGGCGGCAGGCAAGACCACGGCGGAAGTAGCGGCGGCTATCGGCGAGGCGCTGCAGCGTAAGCTCGCTCTGTCGGACAAGCCCGAAGCCTCGGTCGAAATGGCGCAGTTCCGGCCGTTCTACATTTCGGGCGAAGTGCAGAACCCCGGCCAGTTTCCCTACGTGCCCGATCTGACGGTGCTGAAAGCGATCAGCGTCGCCGGCGGCATCCGGCGCAACGCCGACTACGGCCCGCAGCTCGGCAAGGACCTGGTCACCGCCAAGGGCAATTTCGACATTTCCGACGACCAGCGTGTCCGGCTGATCGTCAGGCGTGCCCGCATCGATGCCGACCTTGCGGGCAAGACGAGCTTCGAGGCACCGAAGGAGGTCGAGGGCGATCCACGGCTGCCGACCATCGTCGCCGACGAGATGACGATCCTGACGGCCGACCAAAAGGCGCTGAAGCTGAAGCTCGAGGCGCTCGACGACCTCAAGGGCGTCCTGCAGGCCGAAATCGAATCGCTGCAGAAGAAGATCGTCAACCAGCAGAAGCAGGTCGACCTTGCGCAGCAGCAGCTCGCCAGCATCGGTCCATTGGCCCAGAAGGGCCTGGTCGCCAATGCGAGACTTCTGGATTCGCAGCAGTCCGTCACCGACCTGCAGGGCAAGATCCTCGACTACGAGACAGCCATCCTCACCGCCAAGCAGGCGATCAGCAAGGCGACGCAGGACGCCATCGATGCCCAGAACACGTTGAGTTCCAGCCTCGCCGCCGACCGGCAGCAGACCGAAGCCGATCTGAACGAGGCCGCGCTGAAGGTGAATATGCAGAAAGGCCTGATAGCCCAGGCCACCGATCCCGCGACGACGGCCGCCATCACCAACGACCAGCAGCCCACCCTGCTTTATTCACTGGTGCGCAATGTGGACGGCAAGCCCAGCGAGATCGCGGCGAAGGAAGAAACGCAAGTGCTGCCCGGCGATGTGATCAAGGTCAAGCTGGCGCCGCTGGCCAGCCAATAGGCACGCCGCCTTTGGCGCGATCCGGCGCCTTCGATCCCCAATCGCAAAGACATCCAACCTCCGTCAGGCCTGCCTGGCGGAGGTTTTTGTTGGTGCGATTTTCTTTGATAGTGCGATGTTCAAGACCTTGAGATTTTCAAGACCTTGAGATTTTCAAGACCTTGAGATTTTCGGGGCCGTGAGATCTTCAGGCGGCGAAACGATCAAGCGCGCCGCCTTCGAAGGAAACCACGCGACGCGCTTTTGTCTTTTTGTTCGATGCATCGTTGCCCAAAATCGCTACGCCCTTTTGGGCAAGGTTGCGTTGGCTCACGAAGGGTCGGCAGTCGCCGGACGGCCGGCGTGCCGCGGCCATTCGGCCTCGCCCCTGTTCGCATCCGCCGGCTCGAAGGCTGGCGACCGCCGCGTGCCGGTAACGGGCAGCCGTGCCAGCTTGAAATAGCTGAAATACATCAGGAAGGAGCCCATGATGTAGGGGTTGAGTACCTCGACCTCGACGAAGGAGCGGATCAGCAGCAGCACCATCACGCCGAAGAGAACTACCGATTCGGCTTGCCACGCCTTGAAGATCACCATCGAAACGTGACCGTAAAGCGTGCGCAGCATGATCAGCGACACCATCGTCGCGCCGGTGAAGCCGAGTTCGACAAGCGCCTCGATATAGGTGTTGTGGAAATGGAAGCCGGTGCGGGTGGTGATGTAGAATTCGTTCCACAGCCGTTCGGCCTCGGCGAAGCCCTGCACCCAATAGGCGGCATAACCGACGCCGAGGATCGGCGACCGCTGAGCGGCATCCCAGCCCTGTTCCCAGAGATAGGTCCGCCCGGTGAGCGTCGAATCCTTGCCGAAGATGCCAAGCACGAAGTCCATGAGCCCAAGATTGAGCGCTACAACAGCCACCACGACGATCATGCCGGCACCGACCAGGAAGATCACGCGGCGATAGCGCCGCGACAAGAGCTTGCTCATGGCAAGCAGTGCAATCAGCGCCAGGACCGCCGGTATCGAGGCCATCGAGGTGGCGGAATGCGAGACGACCAGCACATAGGCCGATAACAGCACAACGGGCACCGTCAGGATGAAGCTGAGCCGGCCACGCCGCAGGAAGGCGAGGAACACAACCGAGAAATAGATGCCGAGCGAGCCGACAAAACCGATCTGGTTCTTGGACGCGAAGGCGCCGACGAAATTGTAGGTGCCGTCGAGGACATCCTCGGAATAGCCCCCGACCTTGAGTGAGTAGAGCAGGACGAAGAATATCCCGATCAGGGCGCCCAGCGTCAGGGTGCGCGCGCTGACGGTGCGCGCCGCGACATAGGCACAGGCAATATGGGAAAGGTACTGGATCGCCGTCCTTGCGGTGGTGCCGGGCGCCTGCGACCAGAAGACGGAGAAGCAGACATAGGCCGCGAACAGCAGTGGCAGCCAGGCGCTGGACAGCTGACGCAGGAAGCGCCGGTAGTCGACCAGGATGAGCGGAAGCCAGACGGCGTAGTAGGCCAGGATCAGCACCTGGCCGAATATGACGGAATAGGAGAACGCCCAGATTGAGACGGCAACGGCAAAGGCGCCATAGGCAGAGTTCTTTTCGGGATCGACCAGCAGGGACTTGGGAATCTTCATCTCAGAGTCCCGTCGACGCGACCCAAGCCCGGCAAGCCAGAGACCACCAAGGCCGGCAGGCCGAAAGCCGGCCGGCATATCCGCAAACAGGGGCGTACAATAAACAGCGTCTCCATTGTGCAGTGCAATATAACCTATCGCACCCCTTGCTCAATGGCAAATCCGGGGCAAATCCGGTCACCTTGTCTTACAGCCGGGCAATTGCCGAGAGATCGATGGGTCGCCTGTCCGGCAACAGCCACCTGGGATCAGGCGACAAATGGAGCGGCACGGCGCTGCTTCGGGATTGGCCCAGACGATCGTCCCACATGCCGGCTTGAACTTGCCTGCCGGCGACTTCACAGTCCACCTGGGGCGAGGCGGCCGTTGCACCGGTCACGACAGAGGAAAATCAGATGCCTATGCATTTTGCGGGACGCTTCGCCGGCCGATCGGCGGTCATCACCGGCGGGGCCTCGGGCATCGGCCTGGCGGTGGCGCAAAGGATCGTCGGCGAGGGCGGGCGCGTCAGCGTCTGGGATCGCGACCCGGCCCAGATCGAACAGGCCAAAGCCGTTGTCTCCGGCCTGCATGGCGTGACGTTGGACGTTGCCGATGCGAAGGGTGTTGAAGCCGCCACAGCGCGGACGATCGAAGCCCTTGGCGGCGTCGACATCCTGGTCACCAGTGCGGCCATTACCGGACCCAACATGACGACCTGGTCCTATTCGACGGAGGATTGGCAGAAGGTCATCGACATCAACATCAACGGCGTCTTCTACTGCAACAAGGCGCTCGTTGCGCACATGCTCGAACGCGACTATGGCCGCATCGTCAACATCGCCTCGATCGCCGGCAAGGAAGGCAATCCCAACGCCTCCGCCTACAGCACCTCGAAAGCGGCGGTAATCGGCCTGACCAAGTCGCTCGGCAAGGAATTGGCCAAGACCAAGATAACGGTCAATTGCGTGACGCCGGCGGCCGTGCGCACCGCGATCTTCAAGCAGATGAGCCAGGAGCACATCGATTTCATGCTGTCCAAGATACCGATGGCGCGCTTCGGCGAGGTCGAGGAAGTGGCGGCACTGATCTGCTGGATCGCCTCGGAAGAATGCTCGTTCACGACGGCCGCGGTGTTCGACGTCTCCGGCGGCCGCGCTACCTATTGACCAGGCGGGGACTCGCGCCTCTGCCAGATCCAACTACAATTCCGCGTGACGGAGCAACGAACGGAGCTGGACAGGCGTATAGTGGCTGACGTCCGGATGGATGGTAATGACATAACAGGGTTTGCGGGAAAGCCATGACGCGACGAGACAGCCTGGCAGGGGCGATGACCCATGGCCGCCGTGCCGATGCCGCGCGATCGGCGGGAGCCGCGACCATCTGGCCGGAGTTTGCATCGTTTGCCTGAAGCATATCCCGCCACGCTGTCCGATGACGAGCTTCTGGATCGCTATCAGCGCGCCGCCTTCGGCTATTTCCTGGAGAATGTGAACCCCGACAACGGGCTGGTCGCCGACACGTCACGGCCGAATTCGCCGGCCAGCATCGCGGTCGTCGGTTTCGCGTTGTCCTGCTATCCGATCGGCGTCGAGCGCGGCTGGATGACGCGCGAGACGGCGGTGGAGCTTACCCTTGCCGCGCTGCGTTTCTTCTCGGCCAGCCCGCAAGGCGGCGGCGACGAGGTCACCGGCCACCGGGGTTTTTACTACCACTTCCTCGATATGCGGACCGGGCTGCGCGTCTGGCGCTGCGAGCTGTCGATGGTCGATACTGCCTTGCTGATCGCCGGCTTCCTGGTGGCGAGCGCCTATTTCGCCGGCAGGGATGAGAAGGAAGCCGAAATCCGCGAGCTGGCCGAGGCGCTCTACCGGCGCGTCGACTGGCGCTGGGCGCAAGGCAGCAGTCCGACATTGCGGCAAGGCTGGAAGCCCAGGAGCGGCTTTCTGCACTATGGCTGGGAAGGCTACAACGAGGCGACGATCCTCTATGTGCTGTCGATGGCCTCGCCGGACAGCCCGACGTCGGACGACTGCTACGAAGGCTGGACGGCGACCTACCAGTGGGAAAACATCTACGGCCACGACGTGCTCTATGGCGGGCCGCTGTTCATGCACCAGTTCTCGCATGCCTGGATCGATTTCGCCGGCATCCGCGACGCCTTCATGCGCGAGAAGAATTCCGACTATTTCGAGAACAGCCGCCGTTCGACCTACCTTCACCGCGACTATGCCCAACACAATCCCTATGGCTTTGACGGCTATGGCGAGAACCTCTGGGGACTATCGGCCGGGGACGGACCGGGCGGCTTCCGCGCCAGCGTGGAGCGACGGCGTCACCGGTTTTCCGGATATGCCGCGCGCGGGGCGCCTTTCGGGCCGGATGACGGGACGATCGCGCCATGGTCCTATCCGGCGTCGCTGCCCTTCGCGCCTGACATTTGCCTGGCGGCCTTGCGCCATCTCGGCGACCGCTATCCGCAGGTGATCGACAATTTCCGGTTGCCGAGCGGCTTCAATCCGACATTGGCCAGCCGGCGAAAATTCGGCCGCAACGGTTGGATCTCGGAAGGCCATTATGGGCTGGACCAGGGCATCGTGGCGATGATGATCGAGAACCACCGTTCGCGCCTGATCTGGGAGTTGATGCGGTCCAATCCTCACATCCGCCGCGGCCTGGACAAGGCCGGCTTCACCGGCGGATGGCTGTCGCAGCTCGCAAGCCCCGAGCCTGGGGGCCGCGATGTCGCGTGAACGGACAAAAGCCGCCGCCTTCCCGGTCGACCGCAACGATGTCGAGCTGATCCAGGGCGCGCATCCGCCGCGCTGGAAGAACCCGGAGCCGGACGGTTCCTACAATCTCGTCGTCATCGGCGCCGGGCCTGCCGGACTGACCGCCGCGCGCGACGCCGCAAGCCTTGGCGCCAAGGTCGCGCTGATCGAGCGCAGGCTGATCGGCGGTGCGTGCGTCAATGTCGGCGGGGTGCCGTCGAAGTCGATCATCCGCACGGCCAGGCTCTATGCCGACATGCGCGACGCCGAGAATTTCGGCGGCGACACGCCGGAGCGTCTGCACGTCGACTTCGAACGCGCCATGATGCGGATGCGGCAGATCCGGGAGCGGATCAGCCGCGCCGATTCGGCCGCTGCCATCGCTTCGCAAGGCATCGACCTCTATTTCGGTGAGGCACGCTTCGCCGGCACGGACACGGTGGTGGTCGCCGGCAAGACGCTGCGGTTCAGAAAGGCTTTGATCGCGACAGGTGCGCATCCAAGCGGGCCGGCGATTCCGGGGCTTGCCGAGGCCGGCTATCTCGACAACGAAACCATGTTCGATCTCACGAAGTGCCCGCCACGGCTCCTGGTCATCGGCGGCGGGCCGCTCGGCTGCGAGACGGCGCAGGCCTTCTGCCTGCTCGGTGCCAAGGTCATCCTGGCGCAGAGCGATCCGATGTTCCTGCCGGGCGAGGAACGCGACGCCGCGCAAATCCTTTCGGATGCGCTGGCGCGCGAGGGGGTCGAGGTCCGGCTGAACACCGAAGTGGTGGCGGTGCGGACAAAGGGCGGCAAGAAGCTCGCCGACCTGATGCGGGACGGCGACGTGACGACCATTTCCGTCGACGAGATCATCACCGGCGTCGGCCGTTCGCCCAATGTCGACGATCTCGACCTGGAAAATGCCGGCGTGGTGTATGACGTCAACGGCATCAAGGTGGACGATTACCTGAGAACGACAAATCCGCACATCTACGCGGCGGGCGATGTGTGCCTGGAATACAAGTTCACCCATACGGCGGAAGCGACCGCCCGCATTGTCGTGCGCAATGCGCTGTTTCGCGGCCGCGAAAGGCTCAGCGACCTTGTCGTTCCCTGGTGCACCTATACCGATCCGGAGATCGCCCATGTCGGTCTCTATCCGGTGGAGGCACGCCGGAACGGCATTCCGGTCAAGACCTATACGGTGCTGATGCACGACGTCGCCCGTGCCGTTATGGACGGCGAGGAAGAGGGGTTCGTCAAGATCCATGTCAGGGAGGGATCCGACCGCATCCTCGGCGCGACGGTGGTCGCCGCCCACGCCGGCGAGATGATCAATGCGGTGACGCTCGCCATCCGGTCAGGCATGGGATTGCATGCCCTGGCCGACGTGATCCACCCCTTCCCGACGCAGGCCCAAGGCATCAAGATGGCGGGCGACGCCTACCGGCGAACGCGGTTCACCACCTTGCGCAGGCGTCTGGCGGCGCGCTGGCTGGCCTGGTCGAGGCGATGACAGCGTATGGACCAGCTTTTTCGCTGAATGTCTGCAAATACACGACCAAGTATCCCGCCCGGCGCTTGACGGCACCCAGTACGACTAAGGAAGATTGGACGCACCGTGCGACCGCGGAACACTCGGGGATGCAGCCTGCAACTGAAACGGAATATGCGATCCGGCTCTTGGCCAAGGGCTACATCTGCGTGCCGTTGTGTGCTGGGGGCAAGCATCTCGATCTCCAGGCAATGGAGTATCACCCCCTACATTTGCAGGCCCGTCGAAAGGACCTGAAAGAGTTGGCGTTCCAATCGGTTGCCTTTCATCTGTCGCAGAAGCCGCCAACCGGTGATGACATCCGGCGCTGGTTCCGTAAGTTTGCCGGAAATGTCGGAATCCTTGGAGGGTTCTCCAACCTTCTTATCTTGGATTTCGATGATGCCGCGACCTATCTGAGCTGGTCGAGCAAGCACCAGGCCCTTTTAAGTCGCACGCCGATTGCAAGATCGCCGAACGGGTTCCATGTCTATCTCAGGACGCGCGACCCGACGGCTTCGTCGAGCCTCTATGCCGGTATGCGCCGGATCGGCCACGTGAAGGCGCTTGGGGGCTATGTCGTTGGCAGCCCCTCCATGCTCAAGGATGGCTCGTCCTACAGCTGGCTGAAGGACCATTCACCATTCGATGTCGATCCGTCGCCCATCGAGGGCCTCGCTAGTCTCTCGCTTCGCGCGGTCTCGCCGTTCAAATACCACTATGACCGCATGCTGAACCGTGGCTTCTTCGAGCCCGCATGAGTATCCCGGACGGCGCGCGACCGGACATCAGCATCGTCATCCCCGCAAGGAATGCGGCCGCGACGATCGACGCGACCCTGCGCAGCCTTGTGCCGGACAGAAACCTCATCGGTGAGATCCTTCTGGTCGACGATGGATCCAACGATCAGACCGCGGCTATCTCGATCCAAAGCGCCCGCAAATATGAATTGCCGCTGCAGGTCCTCAGCATGCGGCTTGGCAGCGCCGGCGCCGCCCGCAACGCCGGTATGGCGCGTGCCAAGGGCGAGTTCCTGTTCTTCCTCGACGCCGACGACGAGGTGATCGCGGGAGGCTTGGGGCTGTTGCGTGAGGCGCTTGTGAGCAATCCCGGAGCCGGCCTGTCGATCGGATCCAGCATTCGACGCACCGCGGGCCGGCCGGATAAGCTCAAGGCTCCACATGGATATACAAGCGATCGGGCCCTGAACGCCCGACGCTACCTTCTCAATGAAGCGTGGCCGATCGCCGTGGGAAGCGCATTGGTCGCAGCCGCGGCGACGGCCGCCATCAGCTTTCCCGAAACCACCGGTCTCGATGAGGATACTTGCTATTGGGCGGCCCTGCTGGCACGCTCCGACGTGGCGACGACCCCCGCGCCGGTGCTTCTCTATCACCACGACGAAGCGAGAATGGCGCGGCGATTCGTCCAGACCCCCCGAGCCACATTTCTCGCGATCGCACTGGAACTGGACAAGCTTGCCGGTTTAGGCCTTGCTAAGGACATTCTGCAATGGAGGAAAGCCTGGATCGCGCAGCGGATTTCCAGGCAGCTCCTCAAGCACAAGCAATACAGGGCTGCGAAGCGCATGATGCGTGCCGTTCGCGCCCACAAGACCCTGGGCGGGAGTTGGAAGACATTGCAATATCATACCCGAATTCATGCCGGGGCCATTGTCGAGCGGCCTGGTCATCGGTTGGATGCCAGGAGGGACAGGGAAAGACGCACGCTGATCGTGTCGTACGACCCGGCTTCTCCGCCAACTTCAGGTTCGGATCTGAGAAACTTCCGCAATGCCGACGCAGCCGCCAGGTTCGGACCGGTGTGCCTGGTTTCGGTGAAGCCGAAGATAGCAGGGAATGCGCCTGATCCATTGATCCGCGTCGAGGGCCTTTCGATCCAGGGAGAGCCCCGCACGGCCTCGGTCGGGTGGTGGCGCACCAGGGCGGAGAATCGCATACCGCGTTCCGCCCTGACGCGGCTTGAGGCGCTCGCCCGTGAATTCCGCCCTGACACCATCATTGTCGAGGGCCTCGGCCTGTTCAAGCTGCTGCGGCCGCTGCGGCCGCTGGCGGCGCAGGTCATTCTCGACATGCACAATGTCGAGTCCGACCTTGCCGCACAGATCCGGCGTCTCAGTGCCAAGCGAACCGCGGCGGCATTCGGCGTCAGGTTCCTTGAAAGAAAAGCGCTGTCCCTTGTCGACAGGGTATGGGTCTGCTCGAACCTGGATCGCCAGAAGCTGATGAGGCTTTCCCGGCACAAGATTCCGATCCACGTGGTTCCGAACGGAATTCCGCAAGCCGGCGATGTTCCCACGGACATGCCTGCCGAGCCGTCGACCGGCAACGGCTTTCCGGTGATCGTGTTCATCGGCCATCTCGCCTATCCGCCAAACGTCGATGCCGCACAGCGATTGGCCAGTGTCATATTGCCCCGTATCCGAAACGCCCTGCCGGATGCCAGGCTTGTCCTGGCTGGACGCACGCCGAGACCGGCCGTGCAGGCACTGGCCGGATTGCCTGGTGTGGAGCTCATCGAAGATCCCGCCGACGTGGCGCCACTCTTGTCCAGCGCGCATCTCACCGTCGTCCCGCTGACGGCGGGTGGCGGCACACGCATCAAGATCCTGGAAGCAATGGCCGCGGGCGTGCCGGTGATCGCCACGCCGATCGCGGCCGAGGGCCTGGACCTGGTCGAGAATGACGAGGTGCTGCTGGCTGACACCGACGAGACGCTTGCCGAGATGGCCATCGAACTCTGTCTCGACCCCGAACGCCGGGCGCGGCAACGCCTTCGCGCGCATCACGCGGCATGGGCAAGGTTCGGCCTGCAAGCGATCCGCGACGCCGTTCGTGATGGGCTTGGACCAAACGGCCCCGCCGCATGATTCCAGCAATCCTGCACCAGACGTGGAAGACCGACCGTGTCCCCGCGCGCTTCCAGGCGTATGCCGACAGCTGGAAGCGGCACAATCCACACTGGACGGTGATGTTCTGGAGCGACCGGATGCTGCTCGACTTCGTTGCCGAGCACTACCCGGATTTCCTGCCGGTGTTCTGCACGTACCCGAACGGCGTGGAGCGGTCGGATGCAGCCCGCTACATGCTTCTGCATCATTTTGGCGGGGTCTACGCCGACATCGACTGCGAATGCGTCGCGCCCTTCGATCCGGTCATGAACGAGACCCGGATCGTGCTGTGCAAGGAGCCGGCTTCGCATTCGGCCGTCCAGCTGGAATTTCGTGGCCTGCCCTACCTCCTGTTCAACGGGACGATGGCGAGCCCGCCCGGTCATCCTTTCTGGCTGCATGTCCTGTCGATGATGCCCGGGCTCGCCGGGGCCAAGGATGTGCTCGACGCCACCGGTCCTTGCCTGCTGACCTCCGCCCAGCGCAATTACGGCGATCAGGCGGCCTTCGCCATTCATCCTTCCGACCTGTTCACGCCGGTGACGTCGGCCGGCAGCGCCGAGCGCGAGGCCGACGACGACACGACAGCGCTTTCGATCCATCACTGGGCCGGCACCTGGTGGATCCCTGAGCCGCCGCCGAAATGGACCACCAAGCTTCGCAATCGAGCCTACCGGCTTTGGTATCAGCTGACGCGTGGCGCGTATCTCGATGAGGCCGTGGCGAAAGCG
This sequence comes from Mesorhizobium sp. B1-1-7, assembly GCF_006442705.1. Classification (NCBI taxonomy): domain Bacteria; kingdom Pseudomonadati; phylum Pseudomonadota; class Alphaproteobacteria; order Hyphomicrobiales; family Phyllobacteriaceae; genus Mesorhizobium; species Mesorhizobium sp. B1-1-7. Next base: position 360,250 of record NZ_VFWQ01000002.1, read on the forward strand.
GGCGTCGACAAAGCGGTCCTGTCGGCGCCGCCGCCTTCAGGCAAAAATGTCGCCGTACTGGTGCCGCTTCGCGACGCCGCCGACCTCATCCAGCCATTTCTCGATGCGCTGGAGGGGCTCGACTATCCCAAGGAGAGGATCAAGCTGGTTTTCTGCGAGGGTGACAGCCTGGATGGGAGCTGGGAGCGGCTGCAGGCCGCGACGGCGGGATTAACCGGCAAATATCGTGACATCGTCCTGCTGCAAAGGCGGGTCGGCACCAGCCTCGACCGGGCAAAACGGGCAAGGCCCAGGATGCAACGCGTGAGGCGGGGCGCGATCGCCAAGGTGCGAAATTACCTGATCGATCACGGGCTGAGCAAGGACGACGACTGGGCACTGTGGATCGACATCGACGTCTGGCGCTTTCCCGGCGATGCCCTCAACCGGCTGATCGCCACGGGACATCGCATCGCGGTGCCCAACTGCGTGAAGATCGCCGGCGGCGGCAGTTTCGACCTCAACAGCTTCATCGTAAGGCGGCAGACAAGGGATTATCGCTATTACCGCGACATCCGTGGCGGTCTCCACCAGCCTCCCGCGCAAACACCGAACCGGTATCATCTCAGCGATGTCAGGCATCTCGATATCATCGGCCTCGATGCGGTCGGCGGAACCATGCTCCTGGTCGATGCCGCCTTGCATCGCGGCGGCCTTCGCTTCCCCGAAATTCCCTACCGCGACCTGATCGAGACCGAAGCTTTTGGCGTGCTCGCCAACGATCTCGGCATCAGGCCGGTCGGCCTGCCTAAGCTGGAAATACTGCACGTGCCGTGGTGAGCCGGCAGCCCGCCGAAGTTTCTTTCCTATGGGTTCCAGATCGGCGATGGCCGCAGATGTCGCCAGGCGTCAGTCATGCAACTCCCGCGATATCGGCGGACCGACAGAATAGCCAGAGAAAGTGACCTCGAAACCTTCACGCTGCGGCGAACAGCACATCATGCCGACATCGACCGTCTTCGAGACCGGGAAATAGGCGAGCCGCACCGGCTTCCAATGCCCGTCCGAAGCATCGAGATACTGGACGCGGATCGCCTCGGCGTGGCGGGTCAGGCGGATCCTGACGCCGTCCGGGCCGGCATGAATGGCCACCAGCGACCAGTCCGACGTGTCGTTGGTGATGACGACGGAGACATAGGCGAGGCCATCCGTGTATTCGATGCCGGCCTTGATCCAGTGCGTTTCGCTCAGCCGGACCATCAGCCCGGCCTGGTCGTAGAGCACCTTGTAGTCGCCCCTGACGGTGACTTCGGCGGTGAAATCGCCCTCGACCGGCCGATGCAGGAAATGGCCGTTGTCGCGCCAGAAACCGTAGAAGGTCTCACGCCAGAAATCGGTCTCCTTGCCGGTGCGTGCATGGACGGTATCGCCGTCGATGGCGTGGTGCGGCGGCGGGTTGAGCCAGGTCAGGTCCTGCAATGCCATGGCGACGCGCCGATCCGTTTCTTGAACTGCGTGACCGCTGGCCCGACCGGCCGGCGCCGACCACCTTGCGCCCGATCAGCCTGCAAACGTGTAGGCGGTCTTCACGGTGGTGTAGAACTCCATGGCATAGCGGCCCTGTTCGCGCGGGCCGAAACTCGAGCCCTTGCGGCCGCCGAAGGGAACGTGGAAGTCGACGCCCGCCGTCGGCAGATTGACCATCACCATGCCGGCTTCGGAGTTGCGCTTGAAGTGGGTGGCGTGCTTCAGGCTCGACGTGCAGATGCCCGACGTCAGCCCGAAAGGCGTGTCGTTGGCGACGGCAAGCGCCTCGTCATAATCCTTGACACGGATGACGCTGGCGACAGGGCCAAAGATCTCCTCGCGCGAAGAGCGCATGGCATTGGTGGCCTCGGTCAGCAGCGCCGGGCGCAGGAAGAAGCCTGGCGTCTTGCGGTCGAGCCGTTCGCCGCCGAAGGCGAGGGTCGCGCCTTCCCTGACACCGATGGCGATGTAATCCTCGTCCTGCTTCAGCTGAGTGGCGTCGACGACGGGGCCGATCTGGGTCTGCGCGTCGAGCGCATCGCCGATGACCAGCTTGCCCATGCGGTCCTTGAGTGCGTCGACGAAACGATCGTGGATGGCATCGGTCACGATCAGCCTGGACGAGGCCGTGCAGCGCTGGCCGGTCGAGAAGAAGGCGCCGTTGAGCGCGCAATCGACGGCGACCGCGAGATCGGCATCGTCGAGCACGACCAGCGGGTTCTTGCCGCCCATTTCGAGCTGGAACTTGCGCATGTGCTCGACGCTGGCGGCGGCGACGCGTTTGCCCGTGCCGACCGAACCGGTGAAGGTGATGGCGTTGACATCGGGGCTGTCGAGCATGGCCTGGCCAACCACCGAGCCCTTGCCCATGACGAGGTTGAGCACGCCCTTGGGCAGGCCGGCGCGATGCAGGATGTCGACGATGGACCAGGCGCTTTCGGGAACGAGTTCCGCCGGCTTGAAGACGATGGTGTTGCCGTGGGCCAAAGCGGGCGCGATCTTCCAGGCCGGAATGGCGATCGGGAAATTCCAAGGCGTGATGATGCCGACCACGCCGACCGCTTCGCGGGTGATCTCGACGCCGACGCCCGGGCGCACGCTTGGCACCATTTCTCCGGACAGGCGCAATGTCTCGCCGGCGAAGAAATCGAATATCTGGGCGGCGCGAATGGTCTCGCCAATGCCTTCGGCCAGCGTCTTGCCCTCCTCGCGCGCCAGATTGCGGCCGATCTCGTCCTTGCGGGCCATGATCTCGTCCGCGGTCTTCTTCAGCACCGCATGGCGTGCCAGCGGACCTGAGCGGGACCATGCCGGAAACGCCGCCTTGGCCGCGGCGATTGCCTGGCCGGCCTGTTCGACGCCAGCCGAGGCATATTCGCCGACCACATCGCCGGTATCCGAGGGGTTGATGTTGCGGGAGCCGGCGTCGCCGACCCACTCGCCATCGATGAGGTTCTTGCGAAATACGTTCATGATCTTGCCTTCCCTGCCTTGGCTGCTGGCTTGGCTGCCGGCCGCGCGGCGGCATCCGTCTGAATTGGTATTTGCCAGACAATTGCCTTGCGGGAAAGCAGGCACTGGCCGAGACGCCGCGACAAAAATGCCCAAGCTTGTCTCCGCGCCGATGGTGCGGTGCATTCCGAAAACCAACCCGGCTAATATCCACGCGGCGTCATTCAGACCGGAATGAATCGCTCTGTACAGTAGTGTCCATGACCTTGATTTGGCCTGTGCGGCGTGTCATGCGTCGTGCGATGGCAGCACTCGAAACGACGATCCAACGCACCGGCGCCACCGGCAACGTCAAGGCCACTCGCGAAGACTGGCTGAAGCTTGCGCTTGAAACACTGATCTCTGATGGTGTCGAGCGCGTCCGCGTGCTGACGCTGGGCCAGCAGCTCGACGTCTCGCGCTCGAGCTTCTACTGGTATTTCAAGAGCCGGCAGGATCTTCTCGACCAGCTGCTGGACCACTGGCGGCAGACCAACACGAAATTCATCGTCGAGCGCGCCAGGCGGCCTTCCGCCACCGTGGTCCGCGGGGTGATGAGCATCTTCGAGTGCTGGGTCGACGAAAGGCTGTTCGATCCCCGGCTGGATTTCGCGATCCGAGCCTGGGCGCGTCGTTCGCCAGCAATCCGGCGCGCGCTCGACGAAGCCGACGAGGAACGCGTCAACGCCATCCGCGACATGTTCATGCGCCATGGTTATGACGAGGAGGACGCATTCGTTCGTGCCCGCATCCTCTATTTCATGCAGATCGGCTATTACTCGCTCGAACTCGACGAGCCGATGAGCAGCCGCCTGCCTCACGTCGCTTCATACTTGCGCAGCTTTACCGGCCAGGAACCCACGACCGCAGACGTCGAGGATTTCTCGCGCTATGTGGTGGAGACGATGGCACGCAAAGGTTAGCACCAGCCGTCGTGCGCAAAGCGATACCGAACTAGACATATATGTACAATGCCACTACGCTGCCCTGAGAAATCAGGCTTGTCCGCCGCACCATGACCAGACGCTATTCCGCATTATCGCTCTTCAAGGAAGGCCTGGCCGGCCAGACCGGCTGGAAGCAGGCCTGGCGCTCGCCCGAGCCGAAGCCGGCCTATGACGTGATCGTCATCGGCGGCGGCGGCCACGGGCTGGCGACGGCCTATTACCTGGCCAAGAACCACAACATCGCCCGAGTGGCCGTGCTGGAGAAAGGCTGGATCGGCGGCGGCAACACCGGCCGCAACACCACAGTGGTGCGCTCGAACTATTATTATCCCGAAAGCGTCGAACTCTACGGGCTGGCGCACCGGCTCTATGAGGGGCTATCCAAGGATTTGAACTACAACGTCATGCTGTCGCAGCGCGGCATGGTCAATCTCTGCCACTCGACGGCCGAGATGGAGATCGGCGCGCGCACCGCAAACGCCATGCAGATCAACGGCATCGATGCCGAGCTTTTCTCGCCTCAGGATGTAAGGCGCGTGGCGCCGATCTACAATTTCTCGGCCGATGCGCGTTTCCCCGTGTTCGGCGGCATCTGGCAAGGTCGGGCCGGCACGGCGCGTCATGACGCGGTTGCCTGGGGCTATGCGCGCGCCGCGAGCCGGCTCGGTGTCGATATCATCCAGAACTGCGAGATCACCGATTTCATCATCGAAGGCGGCCGCTGCCGCGGTATCCAGACGACGCGTGGCGTCATCCGTGCCGAGCGCATCGGCATGGCCGTGGCCGGGCATTCCTCGGTGCTGGCGGCCAAGGCCGGGTTCCGGCTGCCTGTTAATTCCTATGCGCTGCAGGCCTGCGTTTCCGAGCCGGTCAAGCCGATCCTCGACACCGTGGTGCTGTCACCCGGCTGCGGCGTCTATGTCAGCCAGTCGGACAAGGGTGAGATCGTCATCGGCGGCGGGCTCGACCGTATTCCTTCATATGCACAGCGCGGCAATCTGCCGACGCTGGAAACCGTCATCGCCGGGCTGCTGGAGATGTTTCCGATCTTCGGCCAGTTGAAGCTGATGCGGCAATGGGCCGGCATTGTCGACGTCGTGCCGGATTCGTCGCCGATCATCGGGGAATCGCCGCTGCCGGGCCTGTTCCTCAATTGCGGCTGGGGCACCGGCGGCTTCAAGGCTATTCCCGCTGGCGGCACGCTGCTGGCGAACCTGCTGGCGACCGGCAAGCACAACGACATCAGCCGCCCGTTCGACCTCGACCGCTTCGCCAGCGGACGACTGATCGACGAGGCGGCCGGCTCCGGCATCGCGCATTAGAGGCAATCATGCAGCTTTTCCCTTGCCCGTTCTGCGGCCCGCGCGAAGAGACCGAATTCCACTATGGCGGCGATGCCGGCAATGTCCGGCCGGATGATGCCGAGGTGCCGATCGAGCGCTGGGCCGATTACCTCTATTTGCGCAGCAATCCGAAGGGCACGGCGCGCGAGATCTGGGTTCACGTGAGTTGCGGCGAGTTCTTCGTCATGGAACGTGACACCGTCTCGCACAAGGTGCTGTCCTCGGCCGCGCTTGGCGGGGAGCACAGGGCGTGACCGCCTCGCGTCTTGCCACCGGCGGCAGCGCCATCGACCGCTCGCGCCCGATCCGCTTCAGCTTCGACGGCACGACCGTGCAGGGCTTTGCCGGCGACACCATCGCCTCGGCGCTGCTGGCCGGCGATGTCGCGGTGGTCGGCCGCAGCTTCAAGTATCATAGGCCACGCGGCATCTGGGGTGCGGGCGTCGAAGAGCCGAACGCGCTGGTCGATGTCGGCGGCGCGACGCCGAACACGCGGGCCACGACCGAGCCGGCGCGCGACGGGCTGGTGGCGAAAAGCGTCAACGCGACGCCCAATGCGCTGGCCGACCGCAACGCCTTTCTCGACCGCTTTTCGCGCTTCATTCCGGCCGCGTTCTACTACAAGACCTTCATGTGGCCGGACTGGCACATGTTCGAGCCGCGCATCCGTGCCATGGCCGGATTGGGCAAGGTCGACGCGAGCTGGGCCTCGCCCGGCATGGCGGACCAGATCAACCACCATTGCGACGTGCTGGTGGTCGGTGCCGGACCGGCAGGCCTGGCGGCGGCCAGGCTGGCCGCCGGTTCGGGCCAATCCGTGGTGCTTGTCGATGACCAACTCCGGGCTGGCGGATCGCTCGGCCATCGCGCCGGAGAGATCGACGGGAAATCGGCGACCGAGTGGGTCGATGAGACGGTTGCGGACCTAGCTGCCAACGGCCACCTGATCCTGCCCTGGACCACCGCCTTCGGCATCTACGACCACAATCTGGTCGGGCTGAACCAGCGCCATCTCGACGGCCAGCCGGACACGCTGTGGCGGGTAAGGCCACGCCGGGTCGTGCTGGCGACGGGCGCCATCGAGCGGCCGCTGCCCTTCGCCAACAATGATCTGCCGGGTATCCTGTCGGCCGATGCGGCGCTCGCCTATCTCAGGCGCCATGCGGTGCTGGTCGGCCGGCGCATCGTTGTCGCGACCAACAATGATAGCGCCTACGAGGTTGCCGAGGCAGTCGCGGAGGCCGGCGCCGACGTCACGCTTGTCGACATCAGGCGCGACGGCATGCCCGCCACGCCTGCCAGTGTGCGGGTGCTCAAAGGGCGGGCGCTTGCCTCGGCAAGCGGCAAGCTTCGCGTCGAAGGCGTGACGCTGGACGACGGCAGCAGGCTCGATGCCGATTGCGTGCTGGTCTCGGGCGGCTGGACGCCGACCATTCATCTGTTCGGTCAGGCCAGGGGCAAGCTCGCCTGGAGCGAGGCGCGCGCCGCCTTCCTGCCGGGCGACCCGGTCGACGGCATTTCCGTCGTCGGGGCAGCCGCTGGCGCGGTTTGCCTGTCGGATGTGTTCGCCGGCGTCGCGGACGCCTTCCCGGGCAAGGGAAGTGCTGCAACACCGCTCAGCACCGGACCAGAGGCGACTGGCGGCATAGTAGCGGCATGGCCGATGCCGGGCTCGAAAGGGCGCATCTGGATCGACTACCAGAACGACGTGACGGCGAAGGACGTCGAGCTGGCGGCACGCGAAAACTTCGTTTCGGTAGAACACCTCAAGCGCTACACCACGCTCGGCATGGCGACGGACCAGGGCAAGACCTCCAACCTGCCCGGGCTGGCGCTGATGGCAGGCATTACCGGTCGCACGGTGCCGGAGGTCGGCACCACCACGTATCGCCCGCCGTTCACGCCGGTGCCGCTGGCAAGCTTTGCTGGCGCGCGCGTTGGCGAGCTGATGGCGCCGGTGCGCCGGCTTCCGCTGGAAAACGTCCACCGTGCCAGCGGCGCCGTCTTCCAGGAATATGGCGGCTGGCTGCGCCCGGCCCATTATGGCGGCCGCGACGCCGATGCAGATCGCGCCATCCAGGATGAGGCGCGGCGTGCCCGCCAGTCGGTGGCATTGTTCGACGGTTCGACGCTCGGCAAGATCGAGGTGATCGGACCGCAGGCGGCCGCGTTCGTCGACTTCCTCTATTACAACACCATGTCGACGCTGAAGCCCGGCCGCTGCCGCTACGGCTTCATGCTGTCGGAGAACGGCGTGGTCTTCGATGACGGCGTGCTGGTGCGGCTGGACGAGCATCGATTCGTCGTCTCGTGCTCGTCCTCGCATGTTGCCGCCGTGCACGCCCGGCTGGAGGAATGGCGCCAGGACCGTTTCGGCCGCGACGCCGTCTACATCCACAACGCCACATCGGAAATGGCGACGCTGACCGTTTCGGGTCCGAACGCACGAAAGCTGCTGGAAAAGCTGGATCTCGGCCTCTCGCTCGACGATGCCGACCTGCCGCATATGGCGGTCGGCCATGGCCGCTATGGCGGCGACCAGGTTCGCATCTCCCGTGTCAGCTTCACCGGCGACAGAAGCTACGAAATCTCGATCCGAGCCGATCGTGCCGAACCGCTATGGGCGCATCTGCGTCAGGCCGGCCAGGCGCTCGACGCCGTCGTCATCGGCCTCGAAGCGTTGATGATCCTGCGGGCCGAGAAAGGCTTTATCGTCATCGGCAAGGACACTGACGGCACCACGCTGCCGCATGATCTCGGCAGCGAAGGCCCCCGCGCCAAGCGCAAGACCGAATATGTCGGCCGCCGCTCGCTGTTCACCGAGGAGGCGTCGCGCGGTAACCGTTTGCAGCTTGTCGGCTTGTCGGTGCCGTCTGGTGAAGCGCCATTGCCCACAGGCGCGCACGGCATCGACCGTCGCGACGGCAAGCTGAAAAGCCTGGGCTTTGTCACGTCAAGTTATCAGAGTCCGACGCTTGGCCACCCCATCGCGCTTGGCCTGATCGAGCGTGGCGCAACGCGTCATGGCGAGACGATCGAAATCCAGCATCTCGGCAAGATCAGGACGGCGACGATCGCCGCCCCTTGCGCCTTCGATCCGGCAGGAGAGCGGCTCAATGCGTGATCTCGCGGAGAAATGGTCCAGCGTGCCGGACTGGCCGGCGGCAATGATTACGACACCTGGCCTGGCGGTGCGCACGGTCACGGGCCTCGACCAGACGCTGGTCAGCGGCGACCTCGATGCCTGGGCGCGTCTATCCGGCGTGAAGGCGGATGGCGTGGGTGTCTTTGGCGCGGCGCAGGGCGAGCGCTATGCCGCGCGGCTGGCCCGCGACCGGCTGCTCGTGGTGTCGAACGCACCGCTTGCCATCGCGGCGGGCTGGCACAAGGAAGGGTTCGCGGTGACGGAGATCAGCACCGGCCTGCAACTGTTCGAAATCGAAGGCGTGGGGCTCGATGCTTTCATCGCACGCGGCACGACGCTCGACCCCAGGCAGCCAAGTGCCAGTGCAGCACTTTCCTTCGCCGGCATCAGCGCCATCGTCTATCGCCATGGAAGCAAGCTGCGCATCCATGTCGACCGCGGTCTTGCCTGCTATCTCTGGACGTGGATGGAGCAAGCCGCGAGCCATATCGCGGAAGCTAGCCAGCCATGATCACGCTCAGAGCGTGAACGACCAGAACAGGCAGGCCAGCATCGCGGCGGCGAAGACCACGAAGAACAGGCTGCGCAGCAGCACATTGCGGCGCAGCTCGTTCATGACGAAGTGACAGCCGACGACGGCGACGGCAAACAGGAACCGCCAGTTCAATAATGCCAGCAGGGCGCTGCCCTGCCCGAAGGCCCATCTGGCAAGAAGGCCGCCGACAATGGTGGCAAGCAGCACGATCACCGTCCAGAAGATCGCGTCGGCGGCATGGGTCAGCACGATGCTGGCCGCACGGATCGGCAGGATCATCATCAGCAGCGCGCTGAAGAAGTAGACGGCGGCCAGCGGAATGAACGTTCCGGCATCGGCAATGCCGTCGAGGCGCCTGACGCCGATCGCCCCATAGGGATAGCCGTGCCTGGCCACCGCCAGGCTCAACGCCATGAGCAAGGCGGTCAGCACCGCGACCAGCGCGAAGGATATGAGGGCTTTGCTCATGATGTTCCTGTCCCAGACGAATCAGACAGGAACGTTGTAGCCGGCGGTCGTAAACTGCGGGTAAGCGAGCTTACCCCGGACGCCGATTTCGACCTCGGTGCAAGCCGATGACGAGAGGCTATTCGGCGGCGACCCTGCCCGCCGAGCGGTTCGCCAGCACGAAGCCGACCTCGTCCACGGCCTGCGCGGCGCGCTTCAGGATCGCCTCGGAGCGCAGCACGCCGTCGGTGAAATCCTTGTCGGTGGCGTAGACGGCGGTCGGCAGGGTGAAGGCCTCGAAGAAGCCGAACAGCGGCCGAAGCTGATGCTCGACGATCAAGGCGTGGCGCTCGCCGCCGCCGGTCGCGGTCAGAAGGATGGGCTTGCCGCGCAACGCGGCTGGATCGATGAGGTCGAAGAAGTGCTTGAACAGGCCGGTGTAGCTGCCCTTGTAGGTCGGCGAACCGACCACCAGCACATCCGCGGAGAGGATCTGGGCCAGGATCGGTTGCGCCTGGCTGTCGAGGTCGCGTGCCCACCTTGCCGTGCCCAGCGATGGGCCGACATCCTCGATGTCATAGGTGCTGGCCGACAGGCCGTGGCGCGCGGCAATGTCCCTTGCGACGAAATCGACGAAGGCGCGTGTCTTTGACGGCCGGGTGATGTTGCCGGAAAAGCCGACGACTGTTGGATTTGACATGGCGGTGGGCCTCTTGATGGTCGAAGTTTTTACTAAAGCGGGCTTTCGCCTGCCGATGGAAATCAGCTCCAGGCGTGCAGCGGCGGATTTTCACCGTTGAGAAAATATTTGCCGAGGATCGAATATTTCCAGCGCACCGGATCGTGCAGCGTGTGCGTGCGGGCGTTGCGCCAATGGCGGTCGAGATTGTGCTCGGCCAGCGTCGAGCGCGTGCCGGCGAGTTCGAACAGCTTGTTCGTCGCGGCAATGGCGATCTCGGTCGACAGGATCTTGGCCTCGGCGGTGACGATCTGCGCATGCGCGACCGTCTCGGCGGTCGGCTCGATCACGGCGCGGTCGATCGCATGGCCGGCCTTTTCGAGCAGCGCCTGTGCCGCGTGCAGGCGCAGCGTCAGGTCGCCGATCGCCTGGATGGTGTAGGGATCGTCCCAGGCATTGTCGACGCCGCTGTCGATCCAGGCGCGGCTTCTGGTCCTGACGAAGTGAACCGTCTCGTCGATCGCCGCCTGGGCGATGCCGGTGTCCACCGCCACCTGGATGATCTGGAAGATGGCGCCGTCGGCGGTCGGCCTGTCGTAGCCCTTGTAGCCGGGCACCAGAAAAGTCTTCGGCACCTTGACGTTGTCGATGATCACGGTGCCGGAGAGCGTCGTGCGCTGGCCGAAGCTCGACCAGTCGTCGATGACCGTCAGGCCGGGCGCGCCACGGTCGGCAATCGCATACCAGGCGCGGCCCTCGTCATCGAGCGCCACGATCGGCACCAGATGGGCAAGCAGCGCGCCGGAGGAATAGAATTTGCGGCCATTGACGACCACATGGTCGCCGGCATCGGTGAAGCGGGTCTCGAAATCGGCGGCACGTTTGGAACCGAACTCGGAGAAGGCGTTGCCGAACCGCGTGCCTTTCAACGCCTCACCAAAGAGCAGTTTCTGCTGTTCGGCGTCCGACACGGTGCGGATGGCGGCAATGACACCGAGATGGTTCTGAGCCACCTGGCCGATGGAGGAATCCGCCGCCGAGATGATTTCGATCACCTTGGCCAGCGTCGCGTAGGACACTTCCGGCCCGCCGAATGCCCTGGGCACATTGATCGACCAGAGGCCGCTCTGCGAAAAGGCGTCGAGTTCGGCAACCGGCCAGATCCGCTCGCGGTCGCGCCTGGAGGAGTCCTTGGCGAATTCGGCGGCGAGTGCGTGGGCGATGGCGATCGCTTCGGCGTCATCCTTGATGATGTGGGCTGGCCCCGATGGCCTTGCAACGGGCGGCACGGCGGCGGAGGCATGGTCTGTCTTGACGGTCGAGACGGTCATTTCACTGCTCCTTCGAATTTCGTTTCAGGCGACGGCATGGAGATGGGCTGTTTTGGTAGCCGCTGACGGCTGTTGCCCGGAGGTCGATTGACCGAGATAGAAGGCGCGCACATCCTCGCGCTGGCGAAGCTCTGCAGCCGGGCCAGAGAGGACGGAGACACCGTTTTCGAGCACCGTGGCATGGTCGGCATATCTGAGCGCGACCGCGGAATTCTGCTCGGCCACCAGGATCGACAGGCCGGTCTCGCGATTGAGTTTTCTCAGCGTCTGGAAGATGTCCTGGACGATGAGCGGGGCAAGCCCCATCGACGGTTCGTCGAGGACGAGCAGGCGCGGCCGCGACATCAGCGCCCGGCCAATCGCGGTCATCTGCTGCTCCCCGCCGGAGGTCAGTCCGGACAGTGTCCGGCGCTTTTCCCTGAGGCGGGGGAAATAGCCGTAGATGCGTTCGAGGTCGACGTTGATTTCGGCGCGACGACCGCTGCGGCCGATGCCGCCGGCGACCAGGTTTTCCTCGACGGTGAGGCTCTTGAAGCAGTGGCGGCCTTCCAGCACCGGCACCAGGCCGGCGCGCACCAGATCGCCCGGCTTGCGGCGCGCGACATCCGAACCGTCATAGCGGATAGTGCCGGCATTGACTTGGCCGCGCTCGGCCGGCAGCAGGTTCGAGACCGCCTTCAGCGTGGTGGTCTTGCCTGCACCATTGGCACCGAGCAGCGCCAGTATCTCGCCGCGCCTGATCTCGAAGCTGACGCCGTGCAGCGCCGTGATGGCGTGGTTGTAGGTCGCGTGGACCGCATTCACGGCAAGAATGACGTCATTGTCCGGCATGGGCTCTTCTTCCCTGGTCCGCGGAACGAAAGCGGCCGGCGCCACGGAACCTGTCCGCGGCGCCGGCACTGGCTGATCAGTTGGTGGTCACGGCATTGGCATCATCGGCGCTGCGCAGCTTGATGCCCTTCTCGGCGGCATAGGCCTCGGCCGACTTCTCGATGATGGGCCGCAGCAGCGCCCAGTCCGGCGCGATCCAGTCGGAGACGACGTTCCACTTCTTGCCGTCCCACTGCTGGAAGGTCACATAGCCCTCGCCTTCGTGGTTGTCCCAGCTGACATTGATCGAGTGGAACAGATCCTTGGCGCCGAGCGCCTCGACCTTGGCCGGATCGAGCTTGAGATGTTCGAAGCCCCAGCGGACCTCGTCGCCGGTCAGCGTGCGGTGGCCGAACTTCTCCTGCGCGACGCGGATCGCCTCGACATTCAGGATGCCGTTGACGATGCCGAGATTGTGGTAGACGGAGCCGATGCGCGACTTGTCTTCCAGATTGCCCTTGCCGGCGCCGTAGACCGTCTTCACGATCTCCTGCACCACCGGGTAGCTGTTGCCGGAGGCCTGGGTGGTGATGGCGGTGTAGCCCTTGGCGGCGTCGCCGGCGGGGATGACATCCTCTTCCGAATTCGACCAGACATTGCCGACGATGTGGTCGACGGGATAGCCGACCTTGACCGCCGTCTTCAGCGCCACCGGGTTCATCACGCCCCAGCCGCGCAGGACGACGAAGTCCGGCTTGGCGCGGCGGATGGTCAGCCATTGCGACTGCTGCTCGTTGCCGGGATGCGGCACCTCGATCTGCTGGACGGTGAAGCCGTATTTCTGCGCCAGCAGTTCATAGATCGGGATGGTCTCCTTGCCGTAGGGCGAGCCGTGATAGAGCACAACGATCTTCTTGCCCTTCAGCTTGTCGATGCCGCCTTCCTTGGAAGCGATGTAGTTCACGATGCCGGACGTCTCGCTGTAGGGGTTGAGCAGCAGCGGGAAGACATAAGGAAACACACGCCCGTCGGTGGAATCGGTGCGGCCGTGGTTGACGGTGATCAGCGGCACCTTGTCGGCGGTGATACGGTCGATCATGGCGTAGGCGATGCCGACCGAGAGCGGGTTCCAGGCGGCGGCACCGGCATGGCTCTTCTGCCGCTCGTAGCATTCGACGCCGCGCTCGACCTCGTACTGGGTTTCGCATTCGTCCCAGGTCAGCTTGACGCCGTTGACGCCGCCGTCGCGAATGTTGATGAGGTTGAGATAGTCGATGAAGCCGCCGAAGAAACCGGTGCCGCCAGCCGCGTAAGGGCCGACGCGATAGCTCTGCAGCGGGAAATATTGTTCGTCGGCGTGAGCTGATGGCAAGGCCACCGACACGATCATCGCTGCGGACAGCGCCGCCGCCTTGATTGTGCTGAGAAAGTTCATGGGTTGGGTACTCCCGGTATGGGCCGTCCTTGGTTCGGCCTCTGGTTCATTTCCAAATGCGATTGATGTCGAATGATGGAGCTCAGCTCGTCTGCCAGGCGAACAGGAGCCGTCTTCGGAGCCTGTCCCACAGGGCCACCAGTCCGTCGGGTTCAAGGATCAGAAACAGGATGATGAGCGCGCCCAGCACGATGCGCTGGCTCATGTCGAGCACGCCGGAATCGAAGACATCGCCAAGCAGGAAGCCGCCGAGGCGCGATAAGCCGAGCGGGAAGACCACGATGAGGGCGGCGCCGAAGAACGCGCCACGGATCGATGCCAGCCCGCCGATGATGATGATGAACAGGATCTGGAAGGATCGGTCGAGATCGAAGCCGTCCGGCTCGACCGTTCTGAGATAGGCGAAGGCCCAGATGACGCCGGCGACGCCGATGATGAAGGACGAGATGGCGAAGGCCAGAAGCTTGGTCTTCAGCACCGGGATGCCGATGATGCGGGCGGCGGTTTCATTGTCGCGGATGGCGATGAAGTTGCGCCCGGTCTGCGACGAGACCAGCCGGTGGGCAAGGAAGGTCAGCACGGTGACGATGGTCAGCGCAAAGAGATAGCGGCCGACGGCGCCGTCGAGTGCGAAGCCTGAAATCAAAAGCCTTGGCGCGTCGATGACGCCCGATGCCGAATTGTTGGAGAACCAGCTGAACTTGGTCAGCGCCCATTGCACGAAGAACTGCGCGGCAAGCGTCGAGACGGCGAGATAGAAGCCCTTCAGCCGCAGGCTCGGCAGGCCGAAGACGATGCCGATCGCGGCCGCGACGAGGCCGGCCAGAACAATGCTGCCGATCAACGGCAGGCCTTCGACGCGCAAATTGAAATTGTAGGCGGCGAAGGCACCGGCCGCCATGAAGGCAGCACTGCCAAGCGACACCTGGCCGGCATAGCCGGTGAGGATGTTCAAGCCGACGCCGGCGAGGCTGAGCGCCAGGAACGGCAGCAGGATTGCCTCGAACAGGTAGCTCGAGCCGATCAGCGGCACGACGCCATAGGCGAAGGCGAGCAGGAGGACAGGCGCGAGCCATTTCGGCAGCGCCGGCGTGGACGAGAAATCGCTTGCTATCGCGGTCATCGCTCAGATCCTTTCGACGAGCTTCTGGCCGAACAGGCCGGAAGGGCGGATCAGGAGGAAGACGAGCGCAACGACATAGGCGAACCAGCTCTCGATGCCGCCGCCGAAATAGTCGCCGATATAGACCTCGGCGAGCTTCTCACTGGCGCCGATCAACAGCCCGCCGACGATGGCGCCGAGGATGGAATCGAAGCCGCCGAGCACCAGCACAGGCAGCGCCTTGAGCACCACCAGCGACAGCGAGAACTGCACGCCGAGGCGGGCGCCCCAGAGCAGTCCCGCCACCAATGCGACTAGGCCGGCGGCCGCCCAGACGGTCGCCCAGATCAGCGGCAGCCGCAGACCAACAGCGAGCGCGGCGAACTGGTCATCGGCGACGGCGCGAAAGGAGAGGCCGATGCGGGTGTAGCGGAAGAACAGCGACAACAGCAGAACCATGCCGGCGGCAACCACCGCGGCGAAGATATCGAACTGGCTGATCAGCACGCCGCCGACTTCCAGCGGCACGTCCTCGATGCCGAGATCGAGGCCGTGGACCTGCGTGCCCCAGATCAGTTGGGCGGCACCCTCGATGATGTAGGACAGGCCGAGCGTGGCCATGAACAAAGTGATCGGCGGCTTGTTGGTGAGCGGCCTGAGCACCGTGCGTTCGATGGCGACGCCGATCGCCACCATGATGGCGAAGGTGGCGACCAGGGCCAGCGCGAACGGGACGCCGCGTTCGACGAGGCTGACGAAGGTGAGTGCCGCGAACAGGAGCAGCGCGCCCTGCGCGAAATTGAGCACGCCCGAAGTCTTGTAGATCAGCACGAAGCCGATCGCGACCAGCGAATACATGACGCCGGAGAGCAGGCCGCCGACGAGCACTTCGATGCAGAACTGATAATCGAAGTCGGCGATCATATGCCTGCCCCGTCCTCATTGTCGGAGGCGACGCCGAGATAGGCATCGATGACGCGCTGGTCGTTCCTGACTTCGTCAGGCGTGCCGTCGGCGATCTTGCGGCCGTAGTCGAGAACGGCGAGGCGGTCGGACAGGCCCATGACGACGCCGACATCATGCTCGATCAGCACCACGGTGGTGGCGAAGCGATCGCGCGCGGCGCGGACGAAACCCGCCATCTCGCTCTTCTCGCCTGATGTCATGCCGGCCATCGGCTCGTCGAGCAGAAGCAGGCGCGGTTGCGCGACCAGTGCGCGGGCCAATTCGACGCGCTTCTGCAGCCCGTAGGGCAGCGTGCCGACAAGGCGTTCGCGAACGGCGGTGAGGTCGAGGAATTCTAGAATCTGGTCGGCGCGGCCGCGTGTTTCACGCTGCTCGCCGCGCGAGCGGCCAATGCCGAGCACCTGGTCGGCAAAATTGGAGCGGACCTTGTAGGCAAGGCCGGACGCGACATTGTCGAGGACGCTGAGGCCTTTGAACAAAGCAAGGTTCTGGAAGGTCCTGGCAACGCCGAGATGCGCCAGCCGCTGCGTCGGCACCTGGGCATGGCTGACGCCGTCGAGCAGGACATGGCCGCGATCCGGCCGGTAGACGCCGCTGATGACGTTGATCAGCGAGCTCTTGCCGGCGCCGTTCGGCCCGATGATGGCGCGGATCTCGCCGGGTTGCACCGACAGGTCGATATCGGCCAATGCCACGACGCCGCCGAACGACAGGCCGATAGCTTGCAGTGAAAGCAGCGGAGCGGCTGTACCCGAAACGGACCCCGCCGGCTCGATACGGCCCGCGGAAGGCAGCGCCGGCTGGGGCGCCGACGGCAAGCCGCGCGCGAAGATTTCCGGCGCGTAGACCGAAGCCTCCATCATTCCAAGGGAATAGCTGGCCAATGGCATTTCCAAGGTCCTCGATTGCGCCTTTAGGCGCGCGAATTCTCGATGCCGCCCGAGGAGATCGAGCGCACCTGAAACACCTTCATTCGTGTGCTGGCCGGAGCTTGACCGGCCAGCTTGCGGGATGACTATTCTGCTGCCGCCAGTGACGCTGCCTGTTCGGCGTCTTCCAGCTCGCGGACGAGCGGAATGACATGCTTGCCGAAATACTCGACCTCCTCCTGGAAGTGCAGGAAGCCGAGCAGGATGAGATCGGCGCCGGCGCGCTTCAGGTCGACGATGCGCTCCGCGACCTGTCTCGGCGTGCCGATCAGGTTCGAGCGGAAGCCGTCATTGTACTGGACCAGATCGTCGAAGGAGGATTTCGCCCAATTGCCCTCGCCTTCCGGCGAGGCCTTGCCGGCATTCTTGACCTCGTGGCCAAAGGCATTGACCGCTTCGGGGTTGGCCTTGGCAATGATTTCGGCAAGCACCGCCTTGGCCTCGTCCTCGGTTTCGCGGACGACGGCGAAGGCGTTGACGCCGACCTTGACCGAATGGCTGTTGGCCTTCGCCTTGGTCCTGAGGTCTTCGACCTGCTTGGCGATCTCGGCCGGTGTGTTGCCGTTGGTGAAGTACCAGTCCGAGACACGCGATGCCATGTCGCGCGCGGCACGCGATGAACCGCCCTGGAAGATTTCGGGCAGCGGCCGCGGCGGTTTCGGCTTCAGCGAATATTCGTTGAAGCGATAGAAATCGCCGCGGAAGGTGAAACTGTCTTCGGTCCATATTCCGCGCAGCGCGCGGATGAACTCCTCCGAGCGGCGGTAGCGCTCGTCATGGTCAAGCCAGTGCTCGCCAATGGCGTGAAACTCGCCACGGAACCAGCCGGAGACGAGGTTGATGGCGACACGGCCATTGGTCAGATAGCTGATGGTGGCGATCTGCTTTGCTGCCAGCGCTGGATTCCACGGGCCGGGCAGGATCGCGGCGATGACCTTCAGCGTCGTGGTGGCGGCGAGCAGGTCATGGCTGAAGGCTACCGATTCATGCTGCTCGTCGGCGCCGTAGCCGGCGGTGAAACGGATCTGGCTGAGCGCATAGTCGAAGCCGGCCTTCTCGGCGATCTGCGCCAGCTTGCGGTTGTATTCGGCCGAATGGTTGGTGCGCTGCTCGATGTTGGAGATCACCAGGCCGCCCGAAACATTGGGCACCCAATAGGCGAATTTGAGCGCGTCGGTGTCTGCGTGTGCCATGAACTGTCTCCCATTCAGGCGGTGTCGTTGATCGGTCCGGTCGGCGCCGGCTTTCCCCAATATTTATTATGTTTATGGAATTTATATACAAAGAAGGATTTTCCGTTTTTGGAGCCTTCCTGGGACGGAAATACCAATTTTCCCGGTCAAACCGGCTTCCGGCCGTCAGTGGGCCGCGGCAACGCTGTCCGCATCGACGCCGATCGTCTCGGCTGACGGGACCGTGTCCAGCAGCCTTGCGATCTCCCTGGCAACCGTCTGGGCGTGACGGGCCACCTCCGGCAGGCCCATGAGCTCGCCAAACGTGCCCCGAGCCAGCGGGCCGGCTACGAAAAGCGTGGCGACCGCCTTGCCGTCCCGGCCGATGGCGCGGCTATCGAGGCTGGTCTCGATACCCAGCCCGTATGCGTCAGCCCTGATCAGCCCGGCTTCGGCCAAGGAGCGCAGCGCCGGGTTGAGCCGAAGGGCTTGCCCATGCGCCGGGCCAGTCGTGTTGATGACGGCATCGAAGCGCACCGTTTCGATCCGCGTCCGTCCGCGCCGCTGGAAGCTGACCGCCGGGCCGTCATCCTCATGGTTCGACGCGACAAGCCTGGCGGCAACGGTTTCGTAGGTGCCGGCGGCCTGACGGCGATCCAGCACCGCCGCCACCTGCGGTGCGATCCTGAAGCGATGCACGTCCCAGAACACGCGCAACTGGCGGACCAGCCTTGCCCGCTCGCGCGGTGCAAGTGCTGCCCACAGCACCGGTCCCTGCAGCCGCAATTGGTCGAAGACCGACTGCCAGTTGACATTGGCGGCTCGCGCCGCCGCCAGCGTGGCGCGAATATTCTTCAGCAGGCCAAGCGCTGTTGCGGCCGGCGATGACGCAAAATCGCCGAAGGGCTCGCCCCTGACGTCAGGGTGGCCGCGCGAGCGCAACCCGCGGCGCGACAACGCCAGGATGCGGCCGCGATGGCCGCGGCGATCGAGTTCGGCCACCATGTCGGCCGAGCTCAATCCGGAACCGACAATCAGCACCGACGCTTCCTGTCCGATATGGGCAAGAGCGGAAGCGGCGTACGGGTCGGCAACGAAACCCGGCGCTTCGGCCAGGGAGGCCAGCGCGTCCGGAATTCCAGGCGGCAGGTGCGTCGCCGCCAGGACGACAATGTCGGCTGCGACCGGGCCGCCGGAAGTGTGCACGGCCCAGCCAGCGCCATCCGCGTCACGGGTCACGCGCGTGGCGAGACCTTGGACATGACGAACCACGCCCGAAGCGAGCCAGGGCACCAGATGCTCGGCGACGTAGCGGCCGAACACGCGCCGGCGCGGATAGGCCTCGCCGTTCTTCCAGATGGCGTCGGTATCGCGCTCGAGTTCGCCACTGCCGGCCAACCAGCGCGCAAAGTGCTGAGGATCGTCGGGAGCCATGCTCATCCTGATCGCCGGGACATTGACCCGATGCGCAGGCTCCGCGCTGGAATAGGCAAGGCCTCCGCCAAGCGCCGGTCGCGGCTCGATCACCGAAATCGACAGACGCTCGAACCAGGGCAGTTGCGCCAGATGCCAGGCGACCGCAGCGCCGGAAAAGCCGCCGCCGATGATGGCGACGCGCAGCCGGCGGGATTGGGGCAGCGCGTTCACGAGGCGCTGGCGAGCGACTTCGGGCGGTGGTCGCCGGCAATGGTTTCGCCGAATGGCCCGGTGTTGACGGATGAGCCGGCCGATTTGACCGGGTGATCGGTCGGCAGTTTCGGCAGCACCAGTTCGCCGAAACGATAGGCTTCTTCAAGATGCGGGTAGCCGGACAGGATGAAGGTGTCGATGCCGAGGCGCCGATATTCGTCGATCCGCTCGGCAATCGTGTCCGGGTCGCCGACAAGGGCGGTTCCGGCGCCGCCGCGCACCAGGCCGACGCCGGCCCAGAGATTGGGCGCGATCTCCAGCCTGTCGCGGCTGCCGCCATGCAGCGCGCTCATGCGCGCCTGGCCGACCGAATCCATGCGGGCAAACACCTTCTGCGCCGAAGCGATCGTGGCGTCGTCGAGCCGGCTGATCAGGCTGTCCGCCGCGGCCCAGGCCTGCTCGGTCGTCTCGCGGGCAATGACATGCAGGCGAATGCCGAAGGAGAGCTTGCGGCCGGCCTTTTCGGCCAGTTCGCGCACGGCGTCCAGCTTGCTCTCGACATCGGCCGGCGGTTCGCCCCAGGTCAGATATTTGTCGATCTCCTGCGCCGCCACCACGGAGCCGGCATCGGACGAGCCGCCGAAATAGAGCGGCGGATATGGCGTCTGCACCGGCGGGAACAGCAGCCGGCCATCCTCGATGCGGAAATGCTTACCCTGATGTTCGACCGTCTCGCCGCTCAGCACGCGCTTGTAGATGCGCAGGAATTCCTGTGTCACCTCATAGCGTTCGGCATGCGAGAGAAAGATGCCGTCGCCCTTGTTCTCCAGCGGATCGCCGCCGGTGACGACGTTGATCAGCAGGCGGCCGTTGGAGATGCGGTCGAGCGTGGCGGTCATGCGCGCGGCGAGCGTCGGCGACTGCAGGCCGGGCCGCACGGCAACGAGAAAACGCAGCCGCTCGGTGAGCGGCGCCAGCGCCGAGGCGATCACCCAGGAATCCTCGCAGGCCCGGCCGGTCGGCAACAGCACGCCGTAATAGCCCAGCGTGTCGGCGGCCTTGGCCACTTGCGTCAGATAGGGCAGGTCGACGGCCCTGCCGCCTTCCGTCGTGCCGAGATAGCGGCTGTCGCCATGCGTCGGCAGGAACCAGAGCACCTTGATGCGGTCGGGGACATCAGCGGTCATGGCCTGCCTCCCACGCGCGGGCGACGGCAGCAGGCTGAGAACGGGCGCAAGGAAGTGGGCATGGCGTGGTCCTGTCCGGGAAAGCCAGATCGCCAGTACAGATTGCTTATTCTATAAATTCTGTAGAGTTAGTTTATTCCAATTCCGACGGGATTATTAGAATTCTCTCCGCCAGCTCGCACCCGGGCTGATGTACCCGGTCTTCGCCTATTCGAAGCATCACGGCAGCGACCCCGCTGCCGATGGCTGCGGTTCTAGCCCGGCAATCGGCCAAGCCCTGCCGCGAAGCGCTCGACGATGGCGAGACCAGTCTCATTGGGCCGCATCGCCGGCGCGCGATCATGTATCGGGATGCCGGTGCGGGCGCCAAACAGCCGCTTGCCGTAGCAGATCAAGTTCTCGATGCCCTGCATGACGAAAACCGCCGCCGGCAGCATTTTAGCATACTCAGCCTCGGCTATCGCTTCGTTTCCGGCGCGGAACGCCTTCCAGGCGCGTACGGCATAATCCACGCAATCCGGCGCCAGGATCATGCCACGGCAGCCGATGCGGAAATTGTCGATCAGTTCCAGCCCGCCACGCCCGTTGAAAACGGGAATCCGGCCCTCGGTGCGCTCGATCAGGCCGGCAATGTCGGTGACCGGCCCCTCGCCCTTGATCAGCCTGATGTTGGGATGCAGCGTGACGAGGTCGCGGATTTCATCCGATGTCAGACCACGGCCGAAGAAGGCGGGCGCGTTCTGGATCGCCACCGGCAGGTCGGTCGCCTCGGCGACACGGCCAAAGAAGCGGATATACTCCAGCGCCCCGTAAGATCCGCCAGGCGGGGGCTGCAGGATCACCCAGTCGGCGCCGACGCTTTCGGCATGGCGAACCTGGGATATCTGCTCGGCCACCGAAGCGCCGAGGATGGTGAAGGCGAGCGGCACTTTTCCCGCGGTGTCCTGCGCCGTCCAGTCCATGACCGTCCGGCGCTCGGCCTCGGTCAGCTTGGCGACTTCGGTGGCGAGGCCGAGTGCCGCCATGCCATGCACGCCGGTCGCCAGGCAGATCTCGACCTGGCTGCGCATCGCGGCGCGGTCCAGCCGTTCGTTCTCGTCGAACAGTGCATAGAGGATGGCATGAATGCCATGGAGATCATCCGGCTGGAAATTCGCCATCCTCGTCGACCTCAATGGCTTTCGCGGGGAATGGCGTGGCCGCGGCTGCCGACCAGGAAATCGAGATCGGCACCACGGTCCGCCTGCAGCACATGGTCGACATAGAGGCCCTGGTAGCCGCCGCGCATCACCGGCTCCGGAGGAGCCCAGCCTATTCGTCGTCTCGCCAGCTCCTGTTCCGACACGTCGAGGTGCAACCGCCGCGCCTCGACATCGAGCTCGATGATGTCGCCGCTCCTGACCAGCGCCAGCGGGCCACCGACGGCGGCCTCGGGCGCCGCATGCAGGACCACCGTGCCAAAGGCGGTGCCGGACATACGGGCGTCGGAGATGCGGATCATGTCGCGGACGCCCTGCTTCAGGAGTTTTTGGGGCAGCGCCATGTTGCCGACCTCGGCCATGCCGGGATAGCCCTTGGGGCCGCAATTCCTGAGCACCATGATCGAGGTCTCGTCGATATCGAGTGCGGGATCGTCGACGCGCGCCTTGTAGTCGTCGATGTCCTCGAACACGACGGCGCGGCCGCGATGCTTCATCAGGGCCGGCGATGCGGCCGACGGTTTGATGATGGCACCGTCGGGAGCCAGATTGCCGCGCAGCACGGCGATGCCGCCGTGCTGCGTCAGCGCCTTGTCACGCGGGCGGATGACCTCCGGATTGTAGTTTTGAGCGTCGGCGATGTTGTCGCGCAGTCGTCTGCCGGTGACTGTCAGCGCGTCGAGATCGAGCATGTCCGCGATCTCTTTCATCACCGCCGGAATGCCGCCGGCGTAGCAGAAATCCTCCATCAGGAAGCGGCCAGACGGCATCAGGTCGAGGATGGTCGGCACGTCGCGGCCAAGGGCGTCCCAATCGTCGAGCGTCAGCTCAGTACCGACGCGGCCGGCGATGGCGAGCAGGTGGACGACCGCATTGGTCGAGCCACCGATCGCGCCATTGACGCGGATCGCATTGGCGAAGGCTTGCCTCGTCAGGATGGCCGATGGCCGCAGATCCTCATTGACCATCTCGACGATGCGCCGCCCGGTCATGCGGGCGATGCGGCTGCGGCGCGCGTCGACGGCGGGATAGGCGGTATTGCCGGGCAGCGCCAGGCCGAGCGCCTCGACCATCGAGGCCATCGTCGAGGCCGTGCCCATGGTCATGCAGTGGCCGGGCGAGCGCGACATGGCGCTTTCGGCATTGGCGAAATCCTGTTCGCTCATCACCCCGGCGCGGACATCCTCGGAGAACTTCCACACATCCGTGCCCGAACCGATCTCGCGGCCCTGGAAGCGGCCGTTGAGCATCGGCCCTCCGGAAATGACGATCGACGGCAGGTCGCAGGATGCAGCACCCATCACCAGCGACGGCGTGGTCTTGTCGCAGCCGGCCATCAGCACGACGCCATCCATCGGATTGCCGCGAATCGCCTCCTCGACATCCATCGAGGCGAGGTTGCGAAACAGCATCGCCGTCGGCCGCAGATTGGATTCGCCGCAGGAGAAGACGGGAAATTCCAGCGGCAGGCCCCCGGCCTCCAGAACGCCGGCCTTGATGTGCTCGATCAGGCTGCGGAAATGGACATGGCACGGGGTGAATTCAGAAAAAGTGTTGCAGATGCCGATCACCGGGCGGCCGTCGAAAGCGTCGTCGGGCAGGCCATTGTTCTTCATCCAGCTGCGGTGGATGAAGGCATCCTTGCCATTACCGCCGAACCAGTGCTGCGATCTTCTCTTGGTCATGGCTTTTCCCGACGTTCAGGCGGGGTGCTGCAACTGGCTGAGCCCGCCATCGACGACGAGGGTTGCCGCGTTCATGAACGGGCACTCGTCGGAGATCATGAACACCGCGGCCAGCGCGATCTCGCGCACCGACGCGATGCGGCCACCGGGATGCAGCGCGAGCGTCTTGGCGCGCGCCGCCACCGGGTCTGCAAAACTGTTCCAGTAGTCGATCGCCTTCTGCGTCTCGACGTAGCCGGGCGCCAGCGCGTTCACGCGCACGCCTTGCGCCGCGTATTCCAGCGCCAGCGATTTGGTCAGGCCGAGCAGCGCGTGCTTGGCGACGGGATAGGGGAAGGTGTGCGGAATGATGGTGAAGCCGTGGGTCGAGGCGATGTTGAGGATGGCGCCACCGCCGCTCGCGATCATTCCCGGCAGCACCGCCTTGCTGCAGTTCCAGGCGCCCTTGACGTTGACATCGAAATTGCGGTTCCACTCTTCCTCGGTCGCATCGAGCGGGGTGGAGAATACATTCATCCCGGCATTGTTGATCAGCGCGTTGATCGGGCCAATCTCGTCGCCTGCTTGTCCGACCGCGGCGGCGATCGCCGCCCCGTCGCTGATGTCGGCAGCTTGATGACCGACATGGCCCTGCGAAGCGGCGAGCCCGGCGACGGTCTTGTCGAGCAGCGCGCCGTCGCGATCGACCAGGAACAGTCTTGCGCCCTCCGCAAGGCAGGCCTCGGCGATGGCAAGCCCGATGCCTTGCGCGGCACCGGTGAGGAAGATGCGTTTGCCGGACAGGCGCTCAGCCATCGCTGTCACTCCACGTGAAGTCGGTCAACGCCGGCCGAGTGCCGACGAGCGCAGATTGTCGAGCAGCACGGCGAGCAGCAGGATCACGCCGCGCACGATGTACTGGTAGAAGGCCGGGATGTTGAGCAGATTCATGGCGTTCTCGGCAATGCCCATGATCAGCACGCCGACGATGACGCCCGACATGGTGGCGCGGCCGCCGGCAAGCGAGACGCCGCCGAGCACGCAGGCGGAGATGACCGAAAGCTCCAGGCCGACCGCCGCATTGGGCTGACCCGAAGTGATGCGCGAGGCCAAGAGGATGCCGGCGATGCCGCAGACGACGCCCTGCAGCGCGAAGATCCAGATGCGTGTCCGGTCGACATTGACGCCGGCCAGCCGTGACGCCTCCGGATTGCCGCCGATGGCCAGCGTGTTCTTCCCGAAAACAGTGCGGTTCAAGACGAAGCCGAAGATGCCGAAGAGCACGGCCAGCACCCAGATCGGCGTCGGTATGCCGAGCAGTTTCGACAGCGCGAGCTGGTAGAAATCCGGGCTGTTGATGCCGACGGCGCGGCCGTCGGACGCAATCAGCGCAAGGCCGCGCACGATCTGCATGGTGGCAAGTGTCGTGATCAGTGCGTTGATGCGGAATTTGGCGATGACGACGCCATTGATGAAGCCGACGAAGGCGCCGCAGGCGATTGCCGCCAGCAGGCCAAGCAGGATCGAGCCGGTGTAGTTCGATGCCATCACCGCGACCATGCCGGCGAAGGCGACGATCGAGCCCACCGACAGGTCGAAGTCGCGCGCCGCCAGGCAGAACATCATAGTGCAGGCGACGATGCCGACGGTGACTACCGACTGCAAAAGGCCGAGCATGTTGCGGTCGGTGAGGAAGTTCGGCACCAGCAGCGACACCAACGCGAAGGCGACGACGAAGATGACGACGAGGCCCTGTTCGCCGAGCAGGATTTTTTTCAACTGGCCGGTCATGGCAAAAGTCCTCAGGATGCGATCGCGTCGGGGGTTTTCTTGTCGGGGAGTGCCGCGGCCAGGATCGCCCTCTCGGCGAACTGGTCCCGCGTAAGTTCGGCGCTGATGCGTCCGCCGCACATCACCAGGATGCGGTCGCAAATGCCCATCACTTCCGGCAGTTCGGACGAGATGACGATGATCGCCATGCCGTCCTCGGCAAGCTGGTAGAGCAGTTCGTAGATTTCCGATTTGGCGCCGACATCGATGCCGCGTGTCGGCTCGTCGACGATGAGGACGCGCACGCCCTGCTCCGACAGCCAGCGGCCGAGGATGACCTTTTGCTGGTTGCCGCCGGAGAGGTTGATGATGTCCTGCCTGCGCGAGGGCGTGCGCACCTTGAGCTTCTTGATGAAGGTCTCGGCGGTGGCGATCTCGCTGGCGCGGTCGAGCACGCCGAAGCGCGTGTGATGGCGCCGCGACGAGATGTTGATGTTCTCTTCGATCGACCGACCCTGGATAATGCCGTCATGCTTGCGGTCCTCGGAGCACAGCACGATGCCGGCCCGGATCGAGCCGTGGGGATCGGTGGCGCGGACGAGCTTGCCGTCGACACTGATAGTACCGCTCGAGCGCGGGTCGGCGCCGAAGACCAGCCGCATCAGTTCCGAGCGCCCGGCGCCGATCAGGCCGAAGAAGCCGACGATCTCGCCGGCACGGGCCTCGAAGCTGGCCGGCGTCTTGAGCTTGGCCCCGGAGAGCCCCTCGACCTTCAGGCGGACATCTCCCGATCCGCGCGGCCGAAAACCCCAGATGTCGGAGATTTCCCTGCCGACCATTTCGGCGACGACCTGGTCGCGGGTGACGCCTTTCAGTGATGGATGATGCGCCGCGAGCTTGCCGTCGCGCAGCACGGTCAGGCTGTCGCAGAGGCGGAACACCTCGTCCAGCCGATGCGAGACATAGATGATGACCTTGCCCTCGCCGCGCAGGCGGTTGATCAGGGCAAACAGGATTTCGCTTTCGCGCGAGGACAGCGACGAGGTCGGCTCGTCCAGTGCGATGACGCGCGCGTCGAGCATGATCGCCTTGGCGATCTCGACCATCTGGCGTTCGCCGATGGACAGCGTCTTGACCTTGCGGCGCATGTCGATATCGATGCCGGCCGATTTCAGCTTGGCGCCGACATCGTCCAGCATCTTGCGGCCGGCGATGATGCCGGCACTGGCGGGAAAGCGGCCGAGGCTGAGGTTTTCGGCAACGGTGAGCTCGGGGACGAGCTGCAGTTCCTGGTGGATGACGATGACGCCATTGTCGAAGGCGTCCCTTGTCGAGGCGTAGGCCTGGGCCTTGCCGTCGATGCTGATCTCGCCCTCGTCGGCATGTTGGTCGCCCGACAGGATCTTGATCAGCGTGGATTTACCGGCGCCATTCTCGCCCATCAGGCCATGCACGGCGCCCTTGTCGACGCCGAACGAGACGTCCGACAGCGCCTTGACGCCCGGATAGGTCTTGGTGATGCGCGAGAAGTCGAGAAAGGACACTGGCGTCGATCCTTTTGAACCACGGCAAACAGGCGGCGGGTTGCGCCGCCGCCTGTTTGTACAGTGAGGATTATTCGATGCCGAGGCCCTGGCGGACCTTCTGGTAGTCGTCGCGCTTGGCCAGCGCACCGGAGGTCAGGATCAGCTTTTCCGGTTCCTTGTTGTTGGCGACCCAGTCGTACATGTTGAGTGCCGTCTCGTAGCCGTGGCGCTTCGGCGAGATGATCACCGTGCCGACGAAGCCGGTGGCGGTCGGTTTCTTGAACTCGTTGATCGCCGAATCCGCGCCGCCGATGCCGACGCCGATCATGCCGTCGGCGGGAATGCCGACGCTTTCGGAGGCACGCACGGCGCCAAGCACGGCCTCGTCGTTGAGACCGAAGGAGACCCATTTCTTGATGTCGGCGTGAGCATTGAGCACTACCGTCGCGGCATTAAGCGCGGCCTCGGTGTCGGTCTTGGCCTGCGGGGCGTCAAAGATGTTCTCGGCCTTGAAGCCGTTCGCCTTCAGCACCGAGATAGCACCTTCGACACGATCGACGGCGGTCGGCAACTGATCATAGGAGACGCGGATGGCGCCGACCTCGTCGGCCTTCCAGCCGCGCGCCTTCATCTCGTCGACGATCGCCTGGCCAACGGCCTCGCCGATCTTGGTAGCCGAAATGCCCATATGCGGCACGTCTTCGAGCGCCTTGCCGTCGGCACCGACGAGGCGGTCGTCGACGGTCATCAGCTTGAGATTGTTGGCGGCGGCCTTGGCGACGATGCCGGGGCCGAGTTTGACGTCCGGGGTGCAGACGATGAAGCCCTGCGCACCCTGGGCGCCGAGATTGTCGATCGCCGACATCAGCTTCTCACCATCCTCGGCGCCGATCTTGACCAGGGTGAAACCCTTTTCCTTGGCGGCCTGGTCGGCGAACTTCCATTCGTCCTGGAACCAAGGCTCCTCGGGCTGTTTGACGATAAAGCCGATCTTGGTGTCCTGAGCATACGCAGCGATAGTCGTGACGGACAGCACGGCAAGCGCGCCCGCGACGAGCGCGGTCTTCAAAAGTCGCATGATTACCTCCCAGCGATAGGCCGGGCGCTCAGCCCGGGTGCTGGAGTCTCTAATTGTTTTTATCATACTCGTCAATTGATCTGGTATGACAATTAAGCTACATGCTCTGACCAGGGATCGCTGGCGCAAATCATCCGCATCCGGTAAGGCCGGGCCGGTTGCGCGAACCAGCAGGTTCGCCGCCTTGGAGGAGGGCTGAGGTGACCGACATTTTGAAAAAGACGCCAGGCGACACGGCTACCCGCCGACCGCGCGTCATGCCCGACGTGACGAAGGCGATTGCCTCCGACATCTTTTCCGGGCGCTATCCGGCCGGCTCTTCGCTGCCGACCGAAAACGAACTGGGCGTCGAATACGGCGTCAGCCGCACCGTCATCCGCGAGGCCCTCAAGGTGTTGGCCGCCAAGGGGCTGGTGCTGTCGCGGCCGCGTGTCGGCACCGTCGTCTGCACCGAGGATGATTGGAACATCATCGACCCGCAGGTGCTGGCCTGGCACGCGCCGCATGCGCTCGACGACAAGCTGTTCGACGCCATACTCGAAACCCGCCGCGCCATCGAACCGCTGGTCGCCGAGCTTGCCGCCACGCGCGCGACACTGCAGGAAATCGCCAATCTCGAAGCCGCGTGGCGCGGCATGGCCGGCGCCGGCGAGGACCTCGGTACCTTCTCGCGCTCCGACATCGCCTTCCACCAGATCCTTTATGCGGCGAGCCACAACCCGATCTTCCGGCAGATCGGCAATCTGATCGACACCGGGCTCAAATTCTCGCTGGAGGCGACGGCGACCATTTCGCTCGATCGGCGCATGGAGGCGGTGGCCGCGCACCGCGAGGTGGTCGAGGCGCTGCGCATGCGCGACGCCGAGGCGGCACGCAGTGCCGCAAACCGGATTCTCGACCTTGCGGCGCGCGACCTCGTCAGCGCCAAGAAACTCAAGAACAACTGAGACCAGCATGAAAATCATATCGCTCACCACCTACATCGTGCCGCCGCGCTGGCTGTTCCTGAAGATCGAGACCGATGCCGGCGTCACTGGCTGGGGCGAGCCGGTGGTCGAGGGCCGGGCGCTGACCGTCGAGGCCGCCGTGAAGGAGCTTGGCGACTATCTCATCGGCAAGGATCCTCGCCTGATCGAGGACCATTGGACGGTGATGCATCGCGGCGGGTTCTACCGCGGCGGGCCGATCCTGATGAGCGCGATCGCCGGCATCGACCAGGCACTGTGGGACATCAAGGGAAAGGCGCTCGGCGTGCCCGTGCATGAGCTGCTCGGCGGCAAATTGCGCGACACGATCAAGGTCTATTCCTGGATCGGCGGCGACCGGCCGGCGGAAGTGGCTGCCGGCGCCAAGGAAGTGATGGCGCGCGGCTTCCTGGCGCTGAAGATGAACGGCACCGAGGAACTGCAGATCGTCGACAGCCACGACAAGATCGATGCCGCCGTCGAGCGCGTCGCCATGGTGCGCGAGGCGGTCGGGCCGAACATCGGCATCGCCGTCGATTTCCATGGCCGCGTGCACCGGCCGATGGCGCGCATCCTGGTCAAGGAACTCGAACCCTACCGGCTGATGTTCATCGAGGAGCCGGTGCTCAGCGAAAACCGCGAAGCGCTGAAGGAGATCGCCGCCCTCGGCTCGACCCCGATCGCGCTCGGCGAACGGCTCTACAGCCGCTGGGACTTCAAGTCGGTATTCGAGCAAGGCGTCGTCGATATCATCCAGCCAGACCTGTCGCACGCCGGCGGCATCACCGAATGCCGCAAGATCGCGGCGATGGCTGAGGCCTATGACGTGGCGGTGGCGCCGCACTGCCCATTGGGGCCGATCGCGCTCGCCGCCTGCCTGCAACTCGACGCGGTCAGCTACAATTGCTTCATCCAGGAGCAGAGCCTCGGCATCCACTACAACGCCGGCAACGACCTGCTCGACTATGCCGCCAACAAGGACGTCTTCTGCTACGAGGACGGCTATGTCGCCATTCCCGACGGGCCGGGCCTGGGCGTCGAGATCGACGAAGAGTATGTCAGGGAGCGCGCCAAGGAAGGCCATCGCTGGCGCAATCCGATTTGGCGCCATAAGGACGGCTCCTTCGCCGAGTGGTGAAGAGATAGATCGCCGGTCTCGGCAGGTCAGCTATTTCTTTGCAATCGCGCATTTAAGGCCTATGCTTCGCCATCGGCCGCCAGTTCTTCGGATGCGTCCGACAGTGAGAGGTGCGTGCTCTTGCCCGTATGGGAGAGAGCTTTGCCCCAATCCCTCTTTCGCAACCAGGTGCTGAAGGCCCTCTCCTCGCAGGACTTCGCGCTTTTGCGGCCATCGCTGCATCATGTCGAACTGGACATCAAGGACCAGTTGGAGGTCGCGCATCAGCCGATCAAGGACGTATATTTTCCCGAGAGGGGCATCGCGTCGGTGGTCGCCACCATGACTGGCGGGCGGCAAAGTGAAGTCGGCATTATCGGCTATGACGGGATGACAGGAATTGCCGTCATTCTCGGACAGGAAAGCACCGCCACCGAGACCTATATCCAGGTCGCGGGCAATGGGTGGCGCCTGCCGGTTGAAACCCTTCGCTCCGCGATTGCGGAAAGCCCGTCCCTTCGCGCATCACTCCTGGACTATGCCCACGCGTTCCTTGTCCAATCGTCGCGGACGGCGCTGGTCAATGGTCATTCGAAAATCGAGGAACGCCTGGCCCGCTGGCTGCTGATGGTCCATGACCGCGCCGAAGGAGACAAGATCTACCTGACGCATGAGTTTCTGGCGACCATGCTCGGCGCCCACCGCCCCGGGGTCACCACGGCCCTGCAAATGCTTGAATATCGAGGATTGGTTCACGCCAAGCGCGGCGAGATCACGATCGTCGACCGCGCTGGGTTGATAAAGCTCACACATGGCGCTTACGGCGAGGAGGAGCAGCGTTATTTCGGCCTGGCCGCGGCCTGAAGCATGCCGGTTGAAACGGGTTCAGCCGACGTGCCCTAGCCCCTCGGCAGGTCGCCCGAAAAGCATCAGCGGTTTTGAGCGGCTCGCAGCGACTGTCCGCTATCGGACATAGGCTTGAAGGCGGTCGAATTCGTGCCATAAATCGGATTGGTCAGGGTTTCAGGGAGGAATTCTTCATGACCAATTCGTTTCGCACCATCACTGTTGAAAAAGCCGCCGAAGCCTATGTCCTTTCCAGGGGAAGGGCCCGGTTCCTCTCCATCGCGCAGGCGATCCGCGCCATCCGAACACTGATGCCGGCATGCAAGGCCACCGACCGCGAGTTGGAGGAACTGGTGGCGGCCGCATCCTTCGTTCATGGCGTGCCCGTCGCCTTCGACGCAAGACCGGCCAAAGCACCACGGCTCCATTCGTAGGCCCGTAGATGTCCGCGCCCGTGGAGACGCCTACCTTGTCGGACGTCCGACTGGCGATCGTCCGACACCTGATCGACAATGTCGAGAGCACGAGCATTTCGATATCCGAGGTGAACTGCGCCGTGAGGCGCGTGTTTCCGCTTTGCGAACTTACCGATTGGGAACTTGACGATCTCATTGCGCGGAGCGCGATCGGCGCTGGATTTGCGATCGATTTCGACGCGGGAGGATCCTGGCCGTATCGAAAACCGATAGGAAAATCAGCGGCCTAGAAGGTGACTGGTGGAGCCAATCGGAATCGAACCGACGACCTCTTGAATGCCATTCAAGCGCTCTCCCAACTGAGCTATGGCCCCACTTCCGGAGTCAACCGGCGCCGTTGCCGGCGAAGAGATCCGGCGCGGGTTGGAACACCGCGCCGTTAGTGCAGGCGGCTTCTAACCCCGCCTTTCCCAGATATCAAGCCTTGAGTACCGGCTTTTTGTTCACAGGCCGAGAAAGCCTGCAAACACTTGCATTCCAGGGTCGATCAGACCTCGTCGTCGTCGTCGCCAACGCCGATCATGTCGGCGACGTCGTCGTCTTCTTCCTCTTCGTCGGCAAGGAATGTGTCATCCTCGTCGTCGCCCAGGTCGACATCCTCGTCGTCGCCGAGATCGGGCAGATCGTCGCCCTTGGCGTCCTCGTCGGCCTCTTCGAGCGAGACGACTTCAACGCCCTCTTCGTCCTCGGCGTCCACTTCCTTCTCGGCCACTTCCTCTTCCTCCTCGAGGGCGGCGATCTTGCCTTCCTCGAAATAGGAACGCGGATAGGTCTTGCCCGTATAGGGCGAGACGATCGGGTCCTTGTTCAGGTCGTAGAATTTTCGACCCGTCTCAGGGTCGATACGCTTTGTGCCAAGTTCGTTTTTTGCCACGGCAAGCCTCGTCAATAAAAGAGTGGTCCCCTTAACCACAGTTTGGGGCGCTGTCAAAGCGAAAAGCCGGCGTCACAAAACCAAGTCCTGAAAGGCCTCGCGCCAAGTGACGACCATGGGGATGACCATTTCGCCCCGCCGTGATACGAGACCGCCGCAACAAATGAAAAGCGCCGGCCCGCCGGCACTCCGTCCAGGGAAATTCCATGTCTCACGCCGCCGCTGCCAAGCCGGCCACCGCCCGCAAATCGTCAGCCCTTTCCGGCACCGCACGGGTGCCGGGCGACAAGTCGATTTCGCACCGCTCCTTCATGTTCGGCGGCCTCGCCTCCGGCGAGACCCGCATCACCGGCCTGCTCGAAGGCGAAGACGTGATGCGCACCGGTGCGGCCATGAAGGCAATGGGCGCGCATATCGAAAAGCGCGGCACCGAGTGGGTGATCCGCGGCACCGGCAACG
The DNA here is from genome assembly GCF_006442705.1 of Mesorhizobium sp. B1-1-7. Classification (NCBI taxonomy): domain Bacteria; kingdom Pseudomonadati; phylum Pseudomonadota; class Alphaproteobacteria; order Hyphomicrobiales; family Phyllobacteriaceae; genus Mesorhizobium; species Mesorhizobium sp. B1-1-7. The sequence goes on from NZ_VFWQ01000002.1 coordinate 392,878, forward strand.
GCGCGCTGCTGCAGCCGGAAGGCCCGCTCGATTTCGGCAATGCCGGCACCGGCTCGCGCCTGACCATGGGCCTTGTCGGCACCTATGACATGGAAACCACCTTTATCGGCGACGCCTCGCTGTCGGGCCGGCCGATGGGCCGCGTGCTGGAGCCGCTGCGCCAGATGGGCGTGCAGGTGTTGAAGGCGACGCCAGGCGATCGCATGCCGATCACGCTGCATGGGCCCAAGCACGCCGCCCCGATCACCTACCGCGTGCCGATGGCCTCGGCGCAGGTGAAGTCGGCGGTGCTGCTCGCCGGCCTCAACACGCCCGGCATCACCACGGTGATCGAGCCGGTGATGACACGCGACCACACCGAAAAGATGCTGAAGGGTTTTGGCGCCAATCTATCGGTCGAAACCGACGAGCGCGGCGTGCGCCACATCTTCATCGAAGGCCAGGGCAAGCTTAACGGCCAGACGATCGCGGTGCCGGGCGACCCGTCCTCGGCCGGATTCCCGCTGGTGGCGGCACTGATCGTGCCGGGTTCCGACATCACAATCGAAAACGTGCTGATGAACCCGACCCGCACCGGCCTTCTGCTGACGCTGCAGGAGATGGGCGGCAACATCGAAATCCTCAACCCGCGCAATGCCGGCGGCGAGGATGTCGCCGACCTGCGGGTGCGTTATTCCGAGCTCAAGGGCGTCACCGTGCCGCCCGAGCGGGCGCCGTCGATGATCGACGAGTATCCGGTGCTGGCGGTCGCGGCGAGCTTCGCCGAGGGCGAGACGCTGATGCAGGGGCTGGAGGAACTGCGGGTGAAGGAATCCGACCGGCTGTCGGCGGTGGCCAACGGGCTGAAGCTCAACGGCGTCGACTGCACCGAGGGCGAGGCTTCGCTTGCCGTGCGCGGCAAGCCGGGCGGAAAGGGGCTGGGCGGCCATCCCAACGGGTTGGATACGACGGTGCAGACCCATCTCGACCACCGCATCGCCATGAGTTTCCTGGTCATGGGGCTGGCGACGGAAAAGCCGGTGACGATCGACGACCAGGCGATGATCTCGACGAGTTTCCCGGAATTCATGGGGCTGATGAAGGGACTGGGCGCGGAGATCGGGTAAGGTTGATGGCAAGCGCGAAGCAAGCAGAGATGTCGGCGGGACAGCACCCCCCTCTGTCCTGCCGGACATCTCCCCCGCAAGGGGGGAGATTGGCCGTCATTGCGGCTTTCGCCAATAGCCGACGTTGCAGGATTGTGCGGAGCGCCAAAGCCGCCAATCTCCCCCCTTGCGGGGGAGATGTCCGGCAGGACAGAGGGGGGTGTGAAGGATCGCGACGCTTGTTTTATCCACCGCATCTTCCGATCGCGTTGGCCCGCCGATGACACACGTCTTCACCATCGCCATCGACGGTCCAGCCGGTGCAGGCAAAGGCACCCTCGCCCGGCGTCTCGCCGACCATTACCGGCTGAACCTGCTCGACACCGGCCTCACCTACCGTGCGGTGGCCCATGCGCTACTGCGGCTCGGCCTGCCGCTCGACAACGTATCGGCGGCCGAAACCGCCGCGCGCCAGGTCGATCTGGCGACGCTCGACCGCGCGGTCTTGTCGGCGCATGCGGTCGGCGAGGCTGCCTCGAAAGTCGCGGTTTACCCGACCGTGCGGCGCATTCTGGTGGAAAAGCAGCGCGAGTTCGCCAAGACGCCGCCGGGCGCGGTGCTCGACGGGCGTGACATCGGCACTGTCGTGTGTCCCGACGCCGACATCAAACTCTATGTCACGGCGAGCGCCGAAGTGCGCGCGAGGCGCCGGCTGGCGGAGATCGAGAGCATCGGCGGCACCGCCGATTTCGCCGAAATCCTCGCCGACATCGAGCGCCGCGACCAGCGCGACATGGGCCGCGCCGACTCGCCCTTGAAGCCGGCCGCCGACGCGCACTTGCTTGATACCAGCGAAATGGCTATAGAAGCCGCGTTTCTCGCGGCCATGACTGTCATCGACGACGTGCTGGCCAAGCGAAATAAAGCCTGATCCGGGTTTTCCCTCGTTTTCCGTTGCCGGAAGCGCAGAAAATACCCATATCGGGCACGAACCAGCCTGCCAGCATTCTTCATGCGCCGGAATTGCCGCTTGAAAAGCGGCCCAGGGTTTTTCAACCCGGAACGCCGGCAGGCCAACGCAACGCTAACCCACGGCGCCCGTCCCGCTTCAGATGCGGGGCACTCCAGGAGAAAATATGTCAGCTGCAAATCCCACTCGCGATGATTTCGCGAGCCTGCTCGAAGAATCATTTACCGCCGGCCATTCCGGCGAAGGCCAAGTCGTCAAGGGCACGATCACCGCGATCGAAAAGGACATGGCCATCATCGACGTCGGCCTCAAGGTCGAAGGCCGCGTGCCGCTGAAGGAATTCGGCGTCAAGGGCAAGGACACCACCCTCAAGGTCGGTGACACCGTCGAAGTCTATGTCGAGCGCATCGAGAACGCGCTTGGCGAAGCGATGCTTTCGCGTGAGAAGGCCCGCCGCGAAGAGAGCTGGGTCCGTCTCGAAGAGAAGTTCACCAAGGGTGAGCGCGTCGAAGGCGTCATCTTCAACCAGGTCAAGGGCGGCTTCACCGTCGACCTCGACGGCGCCGTGGCCTTCCTGCCGCGCAGCCAGGTCGATATCCGCCCGATCCGCGACGTCTCCCCGCTGATGCACAACCCGCAGCCCTTCGAGATCCTCAAGATGGATCGCCGCCGAGGCAACATCGTGGTCTCGCGCCGCACCGTGCTCGAGGAAAGCCGCGCCGAACAGCGTTCGGAAATCGTGCAGAACCTCGAAGAAGGCCAGGTTGTCGAAGGCGTCGTCAAGAACATCACCGATTACGGTGCGTTCGTCGACCTCGGCGGCATCGATGGCCTGCTGCATGTCACCGACATGGCATGGCGCCGCGTCAACCATCCGACCGAAATCCTCAACATCGGTCAGACGGTCAAGGTGCAGATCATCCGCATCAACCAGGAAACCCACCGCATCTCGCTCGGCATGAAGCAGCTCGAGAGCGATCCGTGGTCCGAGATCGGCACCAAGTTCCCGATCGGCAAGAAGATCAAGGGTACCGTCACCAACATCACCGACTACGGCGCGTTCGTCGAGCTGGAGCCGGGCATCGAAGGCCTCATCCACGTTTCGGAAATGTCGTGGACCAAGAAGAACGTGCACCCCGGCAAGATCCTGTCGACGACGCAGGAAGTCGACGTCGTGGTGCTCGAGGTCGATCCGGCCAAGCGCCGCATCTCGCTCGGCCTCAAGCAGACGCTTGAGAATCCGTGGCAGGCGTTCGCCTCCAGCCATCCGGTCGGCAGCCAGGTCGAGGGCGAGGTCAAGAACAAGACCGAATTCGGCCTGTTCATCGGCCTCGAAGGCGACGTGGACGGCATGGTGCACCTGTCCGATCTCGACTGGACTCGTCCGGGCGAGCAGGTCATCGAAGAGTACAATCGCGGCGACATGGTCAAGGCGCAGGTGCTCGACGTCGACATCGACAAGGAGCGCATCTCGCTCGGCATCAAGCAGCTGGCCAAGGATACGGTCGGCGAAGCGGCCAACAGCGGCGAACTGCGCAAGAACGCGGTCGTCACCTGCGAAGTCATCGGCGTCAAGGATGGCGGTCTGGAAGTGCGGCTTGTCGAAAGCGGCATCGAGACCTTCATCAAGCGTTCCGACCTCAGCCGCGACCGCGACGAGCAGCGCCCCGAGCGCTTCACCGTCGGCCAGAAGGTCGATGCCCGCGTCATCGCCTTCGACAAGAAGACCCGCAAGCTGCAGGTCTCGATCAAGGCGCTGGAAATCGCCGAAGAGAAGGAAGCCGTCGCTCAGTACGGCTCGACCGACTCCGGCGCTTCGCTGGGCGACATCCTGGGTGCCGCGCTGAAGAAGCAGGGCAACTAAGGCGTCAGCCATCGACGGCACGCCTCGCGTGCGACCTTACAAAAAGACCCGCCGGAGCGATCCGGCGGGTCTTTTCTTTACGGGAACATAAACTTCGTCGCGTATTTGCCAGTGGTCCAAGGGAATACCTTCCATGAGCAATGGCGCCAACAATGCCGCCGCGCGACCTTCCTGGTTGCTGCGTCTTTACACCAACGCGCCTGTCCTGTTCTGCTTTTGCGCAATGGCGATCCTGATGACCGCCCTTTGGTGCCTGGGCTTCAGGCTCAACAATGACGCGGACGATCTGCTCAAGCTCCACGAAATCCGTACCTTGCTTGAGACGGGCAATATCTTCGATCGGACGCTGCCCGGTATCGTCCAGCCCGAGCCCTATGTCTCGCACTGGCCATGGATCGTGGACTTGCCCTATGCCGCCTTCGCGCGGCTGGTCACCCCGTTCGCCGGCTTCGAGCCGGCTCTGATGCTGGCAAGCTTCGCCGTCCCGCTGCTGCTGCTTGCGCCGGCGCTCTATTTCTACAACCGGCTGGTGATCGCCACCGGCTTTGCTTATCCGGCCGTTGCATTCCCGTTGGCATTGATCTTTGCCGCGCGCACCTTTTTCGAATTCGCCCCGGGACGGATCGACTATCACAATCTGCAAATCATGCTGCTTCTGGCAGCGCTGGTGTTGATGATGTCGCGAAATCGCTTTTCCGCCTTCGTCAACGGGCTGCTGACGGCCCTGTCAATCGCCGTCAGCGCCGAGTTCGCGCCGTTCTATGCGCTGGTGATCGCGGTCTACGCCTTCGACTGGATTTTTGACCGCGAGGGCGGTGAAAGCCGGATCGTCGGTTTCGGCATCGCCTTGGCTGCCGGGGCGATCGGCCTGTTCGCGGCGATCGTGCCGCCTTCCGCCTATACCGCGGTCAGATGCGACACCTATTCGACGCCGCACGTGACGGCTCTGGTCGCGGCCGGGCTTTCATTTGCCGTCGTGCCTTTGCTTGCCGGCCGGCGTGGAGGATGGCCCATGCGCACGGCAATCCTGCTGGTGTTCGCGGCGGCAAGTGCCGCGGCGCTTGCCAAGCTATTTCCGCAATGCCTGGCCAGCCCCTACGCTTCGCTCGACGCCTATGTCCGCGACAACATGATCAACAGAATTCTTCAGGAAATGAGCCTGTTCCGGCGCCCTGATGTCGTCCTGTCGACAGGCTTTCCCAGCATGGCGCTGCTGTTTATCGGCGCGCTTGCGCCAGCCGTCATCTGCGCCGGGCGGCACGGTCGAAGCCGGCCTCTCGTGATATTGGCCCTGTTCTCGCTGCTCGCGCTGGTGCTTGCGGTCGGTTATGTCCGCTACTACCGCTACCTTCCGATCTTTGCCGGCATAGGCCTCGTTTTCGTCCTGGCGAGCCTGCTGTCGCCGGATGCGAGGTTGGGACGCTATTTGAAATCTCCGGTGCCGGCGGCATCGCGCAGATATACGTTGATCCTGCCGGGTCTCGTTTTGTCCGTCGCAATGGCGCTGTACAACCTGTCGGTAAAACCGTCCGAAGCGGCGGTTCCTGCGGGCGAGCTCGCCGATAACTGCTATTCCAGCCCTTTTGAGCCTGAACAGGGTTGGCCGGCAGGCGCCATTGTCCTTTCCCCACCGCTGGTCGGCTCGCGTTTCGTTGCCCTTGCCGACGGTCCCAAGGTGGTGACGATCGCCAATCATCCGTCGGCCAAGGGAATCGAACGAAGCTACCGTTTTCTTGATCCGGCGACCACCGACCCACGCGCGATACTCGATGCCACCAAGGCAACGCATGTCGCGATTTGCGCCTGGCGAGGCCCGCCTTTGCCGGCGCTGGAAGCCGCCTATCCATTCGCGGCGGGGTTGATTGAAGGCCGGCCGCCGGCATGGTTGCGCGAGTGCCCCACAGCCGCTTCATCGCCGCTGCGGATCTACAGCTATCGCAATGCCGATGGATCGGATGCCGTGTGCCCGGCTTCGACGCTCGCGGTTCAGGCCCGGCCGTAGAGCGGCACCAGCGTTCCGCTCATCGCCTGATTGGCGGGTGAGGCCAGGTAGGCGATGGCCTCGGCCGCGGCTTCGAGGCTGACCCATCTGGTGAAATCGGCGTCCGGCATATCGGCACGGTTCGCCGGCGTGTCGAGCGTCGACGGCGCCACGGCATTGACCAGGATACCCTCGGCCTTGAGTTCTTCCGCCATCGCCACCGTCATCGCCGCGACGGCTGCCTTGCTGGCCGCGTAGGCAACCATGCCGGCACCGCGCCTGAGGTCGAGCCCGGCACGCGCGGTGACATTGACGATGCGGCCGGCAATGCCTGACTCCAGCATCGAGCGGATGGCCGCGCGGCTGCACAGGAAGGTGGTGCGGGCATTGGTGTCCATCATCTCGGCAAAGGACGCCGATTCGATCTTTTCCACCGGCGCCGCGGCAAAGCCGCCGGCCAGATGGACGGACCCCCACAAGGCGGGAACTTGAGCATAGAAGGCCTCGACCTTGGCGGAGTCCGACAGGTCGACATTGTGCGCCAGCTTGACGTTCTCGTGCGCGGCGAAAGGAAAATGCTGGGGTGCGGCGGCGTGCGCGTTCGGGACGTGGCAGATCGCGCCCTGTTCCAGCAGCCTGCCAACCACCGCGCCACCGAGCGCTCCGGTTCCGCCGGTCACAACGATATGCCTGCCCTTGAGTGTTTCCGTCATCCTGGACCGCTCCTGTCGTTTTTTATGATTTTGTCGCTTGTTGCCGCCCGACGCGAAGCGTCGCGCCTTTCGGGCGATCACTCAATTGATATCTCGACATGGCAGCCGTCACGTCTTTGCATGCGTCAGGCAGCCGTGCGACAGGCAGAGCCGCGGGCCGCTGCTCATACCCGCGCAAAAGCCAAGCCGGCGAAGGATACGATGCTGGATGGAAAATCAACGCTGTCCTGAAGGCTTCAATCGATCGTGATTTCGATGACGCACGGCAGTCCCGTCGCCCGGGCGCGCTTCAGGGCCCGCGGCAAGGCGCCGACATCGGCCAGCCGTTCGGCGCCGATGCCATAGGCCTCGGCCAGCTTGCAGAAATCCGGCGGCGCCGGCGATACGCCGACAGGTTCCACGCCGACATCGAGCATCGAGGTTTCGATCTCGCGATAGCCGCGATTGTTCCAGACGACGAAGATGACAGGGGCCGCGGCATCGAGCGCCGCGCCGAGCTCAGGCAACGTGAACTGGAACCCGCCGTCGCCAGTCAGGCAAATGACCGGCGCATCGGGCATGGCAAGCGCTGCGCCGATCGCCGCCGGCGGGCCGTAGCCGAGCGCGCCGAAGCCGGTGGAGGCGTTGAACCAGCCGCCTGGCCGGTCGTGATCATAGTAGAGGTTGGCGGCATAGATCGGTTGTGTCGAATCACCAACGATAATCGCGCCCGGCAAGGTGTCGCGTATCATTTCCACCGCATGCACCTGCGCCACATAGGCCGGGCTCAGCTCGGCAAAGCCGGCCTCGCGTGCAGCGGCGGCGCGTACCTGGCCGTCCGGCGCGGCCGGATGAGCGGCGCCGATCGCGGCAAGCAGGGCCTCGATCGCCTCGGTGCAATCGGCCTGGATGGCGACTGTCACCGGACGTCGCGCAAGCTGGTCGGCGCCGATGTCGATGCGGATCAGATTGGAAGGCAGGACGAAGCCGCCGTCGCCATAGCCGTCATAGTCGGTCGGCCCGAATTCCGTGCCGGCGGCAATCACCAGATCGGCGTCCGCCATCAGGGCGCGAACCGCCTTCAGGCTCGGGCTTGCCGGAACGCAGAGCGGATGGCGGTGCAGCAGGCCGCGCGCATTGGTGGTCTCGACGACCGGTGCGCCCATCTTCTCAGCCAGGCGACGCAGCGCCATGTCGGCACGCTTGGCGCCGCCGCCGGCAAGGATCAGCGGACGGCGCGCGGCGGCGATGAGTTTGGCCGCATCCGCAATTGCCGCGCCGTCGGGCGCGGGCGGCGCGGCGTTGCTCAACAGGGCAGCGATGCCGTCCGCCGTCTTGACCATGACATCGGTCGGGATCTCGATATGCACCGGGCCGGGGCGGGAAGACGAAAACAGCGCGAAGGCCCGTGCCAGCGCGCCGGGCAATTCATCGGCTTCGGTAATGCGTTGCGAAAACAGGGCCACCGTTTCCATCATGCCGCGCTGATCCGGCAGCTCATGCAGAAAGCCCAGCCCCTTGCCCAGGGTCGGCATGGCGTTGACGCCCGAGATGACCAGCATCGGCACCGAATCGGCGCGCGCCTGGCCCATGGCGGTGATGGTGTTGGTCAGCCCCGGTCCGGTGATGACGAAAGCGACGCCCGGCCTACCGCTGGCGCGGGCATAGCCGTCGGCCATGAAGCCGGCGCCCTGCTCATGGCGCGGCGTGACGTGACGGATCTTCGAGCGCGCCAGGCCGCGGTAAAGCTCGACCGTGTGGACGCCTGGGATGCCGAAGACGGTATCGACGCCATGCGCTTCAAGCAGCGTGATAAGGGCCTCGCCGAGTGTCGTCATTGGTTTTTCTTCCCTTCCGGCGCAAGGCCTAGTTCGGCCTCGACGGTCTTGATGCCAATCGCCGCCAGTTCGCCGGGCGAGAACATCTCGCCGGCCAGGCAGCCTTCGATCCAGAGTCCGTCGATAATCGCATTGATCGCGATGGCATGGTGGCGCAATTGGCTTGTGTCCGGATTGCGCCGTTCGGCGGCGAGCACCTCGGCCACGACCGCTTCCACCTCATTGCGAAAACCAAGGTAGCCTTCGCGGTGGGCATGGGCCAGGGTCGGATCCGCGCTGGCGCGGCCGATGAAGGTTGCCCAGAGCGAAAACACCCGCGCGTCGATGATCGGCGCATCGAGGTTGGCGGTGATGAAAGCCGCAAGACGCTGACGAGGCGAGGCGTCTTCCATGACCAACGCCGCTTTCGCCTGCTCGGTCATGCGGCCCATCAGCGCCGCATAGGCTTCCTGCAGCAATTCTTCCTTGCTGGGAAAATAGTGCCGGATCAGCCCGGCGGTGACGCCGGCACGCAATGCGATGGTGCGCAAGGTGGCGCCCTGCAGGCCATGTTCCGCCACGCTGTCCAGGGTGGCCTCGATCAGATCCTGCCGCCGCCGCTCCTCGCCCTCGCGACGGAAGCTGCGGCGGGACGGCGTATTCATTGGCGCAGGATCGGCCGTGTCAGGCATGTCGGCCCGCCCTCGCAGGCGATGCAGAGCGCATCCGCCTCGAAGATTTCGACCGTGCAGCCGGCGGCTTCCATCGCGGCTTTGGTCTTTGGAAAGCCTGCAACGGCAATGACCTTGAGTGGGCTGGTCGGCAACACGTTCAGGCTAAGGCCATTGGAAGCCGCGAACTCTTCGGCGTCGCCTTCGACCAGCCGGATGTTGCGCGCCTTCAGCATCTGATAGAACGGGGCCGGCAAAAGCGGTGAATAGACCAGTGCGAGGTCGTCGGCCAGCGGGCTGATCACCGACATCAGATGCAGGCACGCCTCCTGGCCCTGCCACAGCGGCAGGTCAAAGCCGTAGACGGAAACGCCGAGCGGCGTCAGCAGGTTGGAAACCTGCTGGATGCCTTCCTGGTTGGAGCGGACACCGCGCCCGATCACCAGCGTGCGGGCATCAAGCCATACACAATCACCACCTTCGACCTGGCCGGGAGCCTCGACCCGGCCGAGGATTGGAATGCCCAGCCTTCGGTAGGTTTCCTCATGCAGCGAAGGTTCCCTGGCGCGCAAGGGCTTGCCCATGGACAGGATCAACGCGCCGCGGTCGGTCATCAGCGACGGGTCGTGCGTGAACACCGAGTCCGAAAGTCCATCCGCGGTGTCCTCGATCCATTCGATCTCGGCACCGGAAGCCGTCACCAGTTCAGCAAGGAGCGCGTGCTGCGATGCCGCTTTCGCCGGATTGAAACCCGGGCCATAGTGCCAGGCATCCCTGTCGGCATTGCGCATGGCGTTGGCCGCCGACCGCATCAGCACGCGTCGCAGCGGCGCCGCCATGGACTGTGATCCGAAAGCGCTCATAGAGGCCCTTTTTCTGCTGAAAAAAATCGAAAAAATTTCATGGAAGGCTATTTATACACTTGCACAACAAGCTCGCAAGTGCCGTAATGAGCAGGATTGACGGGCTCTCGCCGTTGGGTCCATGCTGAAGTCTGGAGTGGGCAGTACAGCGTATATGTTGATTAGCCGGATAGACGTTCGACGAACCGCCGACCCTACAGAGGTCGCCCAGTGACCGTGGTGGAAGCTGCCACAGTCCAATCCGGCAAGGTGCAGGACGGCGCCGCCGAAGCCATCCACGTCGAGAACCTGCACAAGAAATTCGGCGAACTGCACGTGCTGAAGGGCGTGTCGCTGTCGGCGCGCGACGGCGAGGTGATCGCCATTATCGGCGGCTCGGGCTCGGGCAAATCGACACTGCTGCGCTGCATCAACTGCCTGGAAAACCCGACCAGCGGCATCATCCGCGTCAACGGCGAGGAGATCAAGCTCAGGGCCGACAGCTATGGCCACACCGTTCCGGCGGACCGCAAGCAGATCGAGCGCATCCGCTCCAAGCTCGGCATGGTGTTCCAGAATTTCAACCTGTGGAGCCACATGACGCTGATCGAGAACGTCATCGAGGTTCCGGTGCATGTGCTCGGCGTCAAGCGCGACGAGGCTATCGCCCAGGCCGAGAAATTGCTGGCGCGCGTCGGGCTTGCCGAAAAGCGCGATGTCTATCCGGCCTATCTTTCAGGCGGCCAGCAGCAGCGCGCCGCGATCGCTCGCGCGCTTGCCATCAATCCGCGCGTCATGCTGTTCGACGAGCCGACCTCGGCGCTCGACCCCGAGTTGGTCGGCGAAGTGCTGAAGGTGATCGGCGACCTGGCGCGCGAAGGCCGCACCATGGTGCTGGTCACCCACGAGATGAAGTTCGCCCGCGAGGTCGCGACCCACGTCGTCTATCTCTACAACGGGCTGGTCGAGGAGGAAGGGCCGCCGGAGCAGATCTTCGGCGCACCGAAATCCGAAAGGCTCAAGCAGTTCATCCGCAACATCGGCTAGGGACAGGCCGGGACGGAAGAAAACCGGGAACCAACAACAAACTGGGAGTTTGAAAATGAAGACTGTTCTGAAGACATTCGCCGCGGCGCTGCTGCTCGGCGTCGCCGCCATGGGCGTCGCCAAGGCCGATCCGGTCAAGATCGGCGTCGCCGCCGAGCCCTATCCGCCCTTCACCTCGCCGGACGCCTCGGGCAAATGGGTCGGCTGGGAGATCGAGTTCATCGACGCCGTATGCGCCGAGGAGAAGCTCGACTGCGTCATCACGCCTGTTGCCTGGGACGGCATCATCCCGGCGCTGACCACCAAGAAGATCGACCTCATCGTCTCTTCGATGTCGATCACCGCGGAGCGCGAGAAGACGATCGATTTCTCGGACAAGTATTACAACACGCCGACGGCGATCATCGGACCGAAGGACCAGAAATTCGGCTCCACGCCTGAAGACCTCAAGGGCAAGGTCGTCGGCGTCCAGGTGTCGACCGTACATGCCGTCTACGCCAAGAAGCACTTCGGCGCCACGGCTTCCGAGATCAAGGAGTACCAGACCCAGGACGAAGCCAACAACGATCTCGCCGCCGGCCGGCTGGACGCGGTGCAGGCCGATTCCATCGCGCTCGGCGAATTCCTCAAGTCCGACCAGGGCAAGGCATGCTGCGACCTGAAGGGCATGGTGGCTCCGGACGACGAAGTGCTCGGACCGGGCGTCGGCGCCGGCGTGCGCAAGGAAGACACCGACCTGAAGGAAAAGATCAACGCCGGTATCAAGGCGATCCGCGCCAACGGCAAGTATGACGAGATCTCGAAGAAGTACTTCGATTTCGACATTTACGGCGGCGGCGGCGCGCAGTCGAACTGATTGGCAAGCTTGGCTTGTGGCCGCGCGGCGCATCGTGCGTCGTGCGGTTTCGCCTGAACCTGTCCACGCACGCTTTCGCTGACGAAAATGGCCAGCGGCTGACGCCAGCAATCCGGGGGCAAAGCTGATCGACGCATTTCTTTCGGCCTCGGCGGCCGGCATCATCGAGCTTCTCTCGCCCAACCCACCAGGCTGGGGCGGAACGCTTCTGCTCGGACTTCTGCATTCGATCGAGATCGCGCTCGGGGCCACTTGCCTCGGCCTTTTGATCGGCACTGGCGGCGCCTTCGGCAAGCTTTATGGCGGGCCGGTGGTGCGTGATCTGCTGGCGGTTTACACCACCGTCGTGCGCGCCGTGCCCGAACTGGTGCTGATCCTGCTGCTCTATTATGCCGGAACCGACCTGATCAACCAGGCGCTGACGGCAATGGGCTACCAGCGCGTCGACATCAGTGGCCTTGCCGCCGGCATCGCCGTGCTCGGCTTCGTCCAGGGCGCCTATTCGACCGAGGTGATACGCGGAGCGATCCTGGCTATTCCGCAGGGCCAGATCGAAGCCGCCCGTGCCTACGGAATGTCTCCCGGCCTGATGCTGCGGCGCATAACCCTGCCGGCCATGCTGCCGTTTGCCATACCGGGCCTCGCCAACCTCTGGCTGATCGCCACCAAGGACACCGCCCTGCTGGCGGTCGTCGGGTTCTACGAACTGGCGCTGGCAACGCGGCAGGCCGCAGGCGTCACCAAAGCCTATTTCACCTTCTTTTTCGCCGCAGCCGTTCTCTACCTGCTGCTGTCGCTGATTTCCAATTTCCTTATCGGCCGCGTCGAGGCATGGTCGCGGCGCGGCATGCCTTCGCTCAAGGAAGCACGCTGATGGCGAACGAAGCGGCCGTCATCAACGTTGTCGCGCGAACGTCGCTATGGCTGCAGCCGCACCGCATCGTGCTGATCCTGGTCGCGCTGGGGCTGGTTCTGGGTGCCATATTCTTCATGCGCTGGGACTGGCTGCCGCAGTATTACGAGATGGGCCTGCTCGGCATCTGGCGTTCACTATGGATCCTGGCCGTTACCTGCGTGCTCGGCTTCCTGCTCGCCGTGCCGCTCGGGCTGGCGCAGGCCACCGGCTCGTTCTGGTTCGCGGCACCCGCCAAGGCCTTCTGTACGGTGATCCGGGGAACGCCGCTGCTGATCCAGCTGTGGCTGCTCTATTACGGCCTCGGTTCGCTGTTTCCGCAATATCCGTGGATTCGCGAATCCTGGATGTGGCCGTATCTGCGGCAAGCCTGGCCTTATGGCGTGCTGGCGCTGACCCTGTCGTTCGCCGGTTACGAGGGCGAGGTGATGCGCGGTGCCTTTGCCGGCGTACCCAAGGGACAATTGGAGGCGGCTCGCGCCTTTGGCATGAGCCGCTGGAAAATCTTTCGGCGCATCTGGCTGCCGCAGGCCTTCTACAGGGCGCTGCCGACACTGACCGGCGAGACCGTGCTGCAATTGAAATCGACGCCGCTGGTGGCGACGATCAGCGTCATCGATATCTTCGCGGTTTCGTCCAAGGTGCGGCAGGACACCTACCTCACCTACGAACCCTTGCTGCTGCTGGCGCTGATCTACATGACGATCACCGGCATCCTGGTGTTCGCCTTCGGCAGGATAGAGGCGCGCATCCCGAACAAGATCGGCTAGAGCATTTCACCGTTTCACGGAAACGGCGAACCGCTCTATCTCTTTGTTTTTACGCAATTCCCAAGGGAAAGCGCTACGCGCTTTTCCCGGGAAAACCGTGTCACACTTTTCCTGGAATTGCTCTCGTGAGGAGTGAGTAGCGAATAGTGAGTGGAAGCGGCTCGCCGCATCCTCTATTCACTACCCACCACTCCCTACCCACTTGAAGGCAGCTACGATGCAACTCAGTCTCGACCAGGCAAGAGGACTGTGCCGGATGGCGGCACTCGGCGCCGGCGCCAATGAAGAAGCGGCGCAATCGCTCACCGCCTCGATCATATCGGCCGAGGCAGAAGGGCTTTCGAGCGTGGGGCTCACGCATTTCATCGATTATCTCGAAGCGCTCGAGGCCGGCCGCATCGACGGCAACGCCGATCCGGTGATCACAAGGCCGGCGCTGGCGGTCTATCTCTCCGACGCGCGCGGCGGGCTGGCGCATACCGGCTTCGACCGCACCATCGACGACCTCGCCAAGGCGGCAAGGCTGTTCGGCGTCGCCATCTTCTCGCAGAAGAATGCCTATACATGCGGCGCGCTCGGCTACTTCACCGGCCGGCTGGCGGCGCAAGGGCTGGTGTCGTTCGCCGCCACCAATGGCCCGGCCGTTCTGGCTGGTTCCGGCTCGGTCAAGCCGGTCTATTGCACCAACCCGATGTCGTTCGCCGCCCCTGCCGCCGACGGCGCGCCGCTGGTCATCGACCAGTCGTCGAGCGCCACCGCTTTCGTCAACATCCGCAAGGCGGCCGAGGACGGCAAGAAAATTCCCGAAGGCTGGGCGCTGGACGAGAGCGGCAACCCGACCACCGATCCGGCGGCCGCCATGAAGGGCGCCATGCTTGCCTTCGGCGGCCAGCGCGGCGCCAACATCGCGCTGATGGTCGAAGTGCTGGCAGCCGGCCTGTCGGGCGCCAACTGGTCGCTCGACGCGCCATGGTTCAGCGGCGGCCCGGACAGCCCCGGAACCGGCCTGTTCGTGCTTGCCGTCGAACCCAAGCTGCTCGATCCGGATTTCGAGCAGCGCATGAAGGACCAGCTCGACCGGCTGCGCCGCCGCTACGGCGTCCATGTGCCGGGGCGCGCCCGGGCAGAGGCAGCCGAGAAGGCGCAGGCACGCGGCATCACCGCGCCGAAGGCGGTCGTGCAGCGCATTTCCGAATTCGCCGAGCGCTATTCAGCCTGAATAGTCCATTATTTCAGACAGTTACCTGAAGACTGCCGGCGCAGGGCGCGGCGCGGTGCGTTTTTTTCTGCGCGCCGCTGAACCTTTTTGCGCTTTGCAAACACCCAGCTTTGTCCAGGGCAAGGCGAGCTTGCCCGATCCACGCCGGGGGAAACAGCAAACCGAAAGCGAAAGCCTGCTTCACGCGGAGGATGTCCCTTCGCGCCTCGGAAAACCCAACCGGAATCAAAAGGAAAATTGCCATGACCAACACCAAGATCACCATGCTCACGCGGTCCTTCTTCTCGGCTCGTTCATGGGCGCCACCCAGGCAGCCACGTTGAAGGCCGCTCCGGTGAAACCGTCCACGCCCGGCGTCATCACCGCCCCGAGCGGCGGCGCCACCGAGGACCATTACTGCAAGAACGGCCACGCCAAATTCGCCAATTGCAGCGCCGATTTCGTCGCGGCCTGCAAGAAGGTCGGTGGCACCATGTCGGATGTTCAGGGCTGGGGTGGGCGTACTTGCTTCACGCCCTCCTGATACCGTCTCAGGTCAGGCCGCTCCGTCGGCCCCTGGCTTCGCATGGATGTCATCCGGAAAACCCCGCTTCGGCGGGGTTTTCTGCGTCGACGCCCGCATCGGCAAGGCGTTCTGAGGTGTTTTTGTCCTGACGCAATTCCCAAGGAAGAACCGCCTTGCACTTTTCCTGGAATTGCGCGGAGACAAGGGTGACAGCGACGTCGCGTCACCCTTTGCCTTTGGCGCAAAACGGACTATGAAACGGCTTCAGCCAAGCCATCTGGAACGTGCGCCGGAGCCCGCCATGACCGAAATCTTGCAGACCCCGAAGCTCGTCGTCGTGTTTGGCGGGTCCGGCTTTGTCGGCCGCCATGTCGTGCGCGCGCTGGCCAAGCGCGGCTATCGCATCCGGGTCGCCTGCCGGCGGCCTGACCTTGCAGGCCATTTGCAGCCGCTCGGCAATGTCGGCCAGATCCAGCCGGTACAGGCCAATGTGCGGGTGCGCTGGTCGGTCGACCGCGCCGTCCAAGGCGCCGACCATGTCATCAACCTAGTCGCCGTCCTGCATGAGAGCGGCCGGCAGAAATTCTCCGCCGTGCACGAGTTCGGCGCCCGCGCGGTGGCCGAGGCGGCGCGCTCTGTCGGCGCCGGCCTCACCCATATTTCAGCGCTCGGCGCCGATCCGAACTCCCAATCGGATTACGCGCGCACCAAGGCGCTTGGCGAAAAGGCCGTGCTGGAGACGATCGCGGATGCCGTGGTCTTCCGGCCATCAATCAATTTCGGGCCTGAGGACTCCTTCTTCAACCGCTTCGCCAATATGGCGCGCTATTCACCGGTGCTGCCACTGATCGGCGGCGGCAACAACAAGCTGCAGCCGGTCTATGTCGGCGATGTCGCCGAGGCGGTGGCGCGCTCGGTCGACGGCAAGGTCGATGGCGGCCAGATCTACGAGCTTGGCGGTCCCAAGGTGCTCACCTTCAGGGAATGCATGGAAGAGCTGCTCGAGGTGATCGAGCGCAAGCGCCTGCTGGTGCCGGTGCCGTGGTGGGTGGCCAACATCCAGGCCTCTATCCTCGGACTGTTGCCCAATCCGCTGCTGACCAAGGACCAGGTGATGCAGCTGCGCGAGCACAACATCGTTTCCGACGCGGCAACCAAGGCCAACCGGACACTCACCGGGCTGGGCATCCAGCCGCAATCGATCGCGACGGTCCTGCCCAGCTACCTCTGGCGCTTCCGCGCCGCCGGTCAATTCCAGCAGCGCAAGCCCGCGGCATAAACTGCCGCAACCGTCCAAAGGTCAGGCCGGCATCACCTGACTATCGGCCCGCCTAGAGCATTTCACCGTTTCACGGAAACGGCGAACCGCTCTATCTCTTTGTTTTTACGCAATTCCGGACGGAAAACCGTGTCACACTTTTCCTGGAATTGCTCTAGCGAGGTGTGACCTGCATGGGTAAACCACCATGCGGCTGCGTGGTCAGTTTCTGCACCGGCCAGGGCTTCGTTTCAGCGGTCACATCGAAGCGGAAGCGCGATAGCAGGATGGCGAGCGCGATGATCGCCTCCTGCATGGCGAAGCTGGCGCCGATGCAGACGCGCGGCCCCGCGCCGAACGGCAGATACTGGAAGCGGTCGATCTTTTCGCGGTTTCCCGGGTGAAAGCGCTCCGGCAGGAAGGCATCGGGCCTGTCCCAAAGCTTCCGGTGGCGATGAACGACCCATGGCATGACCAGCACGGCCGCGTGCTTGGGGATGTAAAGATCCTTCCACATCTCCGGCACGATCGGTTCGCGGTTGATCGACGGCGCCGGCGGGTAGAGCCTGAGCGCCTCCTCGAAGGCGGCGCGCGTCAACGGCATGGCGTCCAGCCACTTCGTCGGATCGGCTTCGCGCGCCAACACCTGGTCGATCTCCTGTTCGACCCTGTTGCGCTCCCATGGCGATTCGGCCAGGCAATAAAGCGTCCAGCCGAGTGCGCGCGCCGTGGTCTCATGGCCGGCGCCAATGAAGGTGATGATGTTGTCCTCGACCTCGGCCCGGGTCAGCCCCTCTGGCCCCTCGGCCTTGAGCAGGAGCGTCAGGAAATCCTGCGGCACGGCATCGGGATCGCGCCTGACCTTCTCTTCGCGCATCTTGACCGTGTCGGTGACGATCTTGCGGAAATAGGCCATGGTCTTGCGCCCGCGGATGCGGGTGAGCCGCGGCAGCCAGTCGGGCGCGCGCAACAGGTCGAGCGGATCGACACGGCCCATGGTCTCGAACAGACGATCGATCTCATTGGCGAAACTGCCCTGCTCGCCAGCGATCTCGCCGGAAAACAGCGTCTCGGCCAGGATGTCGTAGGTGAGCAGCGTCATGTCATGGGCGATATCGGACATGCCGCCCGCCTCGTAGCGGGTGGCGAACTCGCGCGTGCGCTTCAGCATCGGCTGGGCGAAGCCGAAAATGTGGCGCGGGGTGAACACCGGCGCCATCGCCTTGCGCGACCGCTTCCAGACCTCGCCCTCGGCGGTCAGCAGGCCGTCGCGCAGGATCGGTCGCAGGATCTTCTGGCGCACCGTCGCCATTTTGTAGTTCTTGGCATTGTCGACCAGCACATGGCGGATAAGGCCGGGGTCGTTGGCGATGACCAGCGGCCCGCCCGCGCCGTTGGCCGAAATCCAGGGTTCGTTATAGGTCGGCTCACCCCACAGTTCGAGCGGGTTGCGGTAGACGATGCGGATCATCTCCAGCGTCGAAGGCGGCGACGTGCGCGGCTTCGGGGCGGGCGGAACGAATGGTGCGGGCTGCGTGTCCATGAAGTGCTCCGCTGTTGCCCCTCAATGTAGTGACTGGCGATGCGGGCGTCCATGTGGCCGAACGGCAGGACGAACCAGGCCAGCGCGAGACGCGAAAGCAGACGGCTTCGTTCATCCGATCGTGACCGCCGGGCGCAGGCTCCCGCCTTGTCCGTCGTTGCGCTCTGCCGTAGGGACCGTCACCAACGATACCGCCAATCGAAGGAGCCCGCCTTGAAACATCATCTGAACATCATCATCGGCAGCACGCGGCCCGGCCGCGCCGGCCCGGTTTTTGCCGAGTGGCTGGAGGCGTTCGCGCGCGAGCATGGAAAATTCGAGCCGGTGCTGACTGATATCGCTGCGTTCGACCTGCCGGTGCTGGACGAGCCGCATCATCCGAGACTTGGCAACTACCAGAACGACCACACCAAGGCCTGGTCGAAGGCGACCGACGCCGCCGACGCGTTTGTGTTCGTGGCGCCGGAGTACAATTATTTCGTCGCGCCGGCGATCGTCAACGCGGTCGACTACCTGGCGCGGGAATGGAAATACAAACCCGCCGCCATTTTCAGCTATGGCGGCGTTTCCGGTGGCCTGCGCGCGGCGCAGGCGCTGAAGCCGTTACTGACATCGGTCGGAATCATGCCGATCCCCGAAGGCGTCGCGCTGCCGATGTACCAGAAGCTGCTCGACGAAAACCGCGCTTTCAACGCCAGCGAGCAGGTGGCTGGCGGAGCCAGGACCATGCTGGACGAGTTGTCGCGCTGGAGCGAGGCACTGAAGCCGATGCGCGCGGCCTGAACGAGCCGGTTCGGGCCGGCTTGCCCGCGCGATAAAGAGGTGGAATGGTCGGCAAACGACCGAGCCGGGGGGCGGTTCCACTTGCGTTTGCTGTTTGCCTTGCTGCTGATGCTCGCGACCACCGCCACGGCGGTGGCCGAGCGGCGCGTGGCGCTGGTCATGGCCGACGACGATTACCGGCTGGTCCGGGCGCTCGCCAATCCCGTTCACGACGGCGAGGCGATGGAAGCGTCGCTGAAGAAGCTCGGTTTCGAGGTCGTGCTCGAAACCAACCGGGATCTGCGGCGCATGC
This sequence comes from Mesorhizobium sp. B1-1-7, assembly GCF_006442705.1. NCBI lineage: Bacteria > Pseudomonadati > Pseudomonadota > Alphaproteobacteria > Hyphomicrobiales > Phyllobacteriaceae > Mesorhizobium > Mesorhizobium sp. B1-1-7. The sequence continues at coordinate 411,986 of NZ_VFWQ01000002.1, forward strand.
GGCGCGCACTCGACGATTTTCGCGAAGACGCCAAGGGTGCCGACGTGGCGCTGGTCTATTTCTCCGGCCATGGCGTCGAGATCTCAGGCGACAACCGGCTGCTGCCGGTCGATGCCGACGCGTCCTCGCTCGACGCGCTGGACAAGACCAGCCTGCCGCTGGAAGAGGTGCGCGACGCGGTCGCCGCCACCGCCAAGGTCGGGTTGATCGTGCTCGATGCATGCCGCAGCGATCCGTTCTCGGGGAACGGTGGCGAAGGGCGCGGCGCCACCGCCCTGGCAAAGGATGTCGCGGACAAGGTCAAGCCGGGCCTCGGGCGCGTTGGCCGGGCGGAAAACATCCTGTTTGCTTTTTCGGCCGCGCCCGGCGAGACGGCCGCCGACGGAACCGGCCAGAACTCGCCCTTCACCACGGCGCTGACCAAATATCTCGGCACCGACGGGCTCGAAATCCGCTCCGTGCTGACGCTGGTGCAGCAGGAAGTCTACGACCTGTCGCGCGGCAAACAGCTGCCCTATGTCGAGAGCGGCCTGCCGAAGCTGTTCTTCGCCGCCACCGCCAGGGAACAGTTGCCGGAGCGCGAACGCCTGCTGCTGGCCATGGCCGACGTGACGCCGGAAATGCGCGGCCAGGTCGAGCAGATCGCCACCGATGCCGACATGCCGCTGGCGCCGCTCTACGGGGCGCTGATCAGCGCCGACACCAGCCATCTGTCGGCGGACAGGCTGAATGCCCGGCTGCGCGAGGCGGCCGACGCCTTCGTCAAGGTGCGCGCCGAGATGAAGACGCTGGCTGCCGACGATCCGCGGGTCACTGAACTGCGCCGCCAGGCCGAGGAGCAGCTGGCCCTGGGCGCCTTCGGCGCGGCACAGGCGAAGCTCGCCGAAGCGGTCGCTGTCGACGAGGTGTCGCGCAAGGCGCTGAAGGCGAATTTCGTCGACCGCACGCTGTCGCAGGCCGCAACACTGTTCTTGTCGGCGGGTGCCGCGCGCGCCGATCTCAACTATACGGCGGCCATCAAGGGCTATGAAACGGTGCTGTCGCTGTATGGCGAAGCTGGGCAGACCGCTCTCAACCTGGAACAGGCCGACCGCCAGAGCCGCACGCTGGAGGAACTCGGTCAGCTCTATACGACGGTCGGCAATGTCGAGGCGGCCGGCCGCGCCTTCACCGCCCTGTTGGGCGATCTCGAGCAGCGGTCGCGTCAGGAAGCCGATCCCAGCGTCAAGCGGGATCTCGCCATCAGCCACATCAAGCTCGCCAACATAAAAATGGCGCAAGGCGACCTGCCGACCTCGCTCGAAAACTATGAGGCGGCCAGGGGCATGCTGGAGGCGCTGACCGCAAGCATGCCGGACAAGAAGGACTGGCTCGGTGATCTTGCCATGGCCAATGACAAGATCGGCAACGTGCTGGCGACGCAAGGCGACGTGGGCGCGGCGGCTCAGGCCTATCGAGAGAGCCTGTCGATCAAGCAGAAATTGGCCGATGCCGAGCCGGACAGCGCCTATCGGCTGCGCGACCTGACCATAAGCTATGACGAGATCGGCGACCTTGCCCGTACCGCCGGCCAGTTGGACGATGCCCAGACGGCCTTTGAGGAGAGCCTGAGAATTCGGCTGGTGCTGACGGGGAACAAACCCGATGACCCAGAGCGCCAGCGCGCTGTCGCGGTCAGCCAGGAGCGGATCGGTGACGTGCTGCGCCAGCGCGGCGACGCCGCCGGTGCGCTCGTGGCCTACAGCAACAGCCAGGCGATCGCCGAAAACCTGGTGCGCCGCGACCCTAACGATACCGACTTGAAGCGCGACCTGTCGATCAGTTACGCCAAGGTCGGCAACGCACTCAACGACCAGGAGAACTGGCCGGCGGCACTGGCTTCCTACCGGCAAGCACTGGCCGTGGCGCGCGACCTTGCCGCTGATGACCCCGCCAACACCGAGTGGCAGCGCGACCTGTCGGTCTGCCTGGAGAAGGTTGCCGGCGTGCTTGACGCCCAGGGCAATACCAGCGACGCGCTGCAAAACTACCAGGACAGCCTTGCCATTGCCGACCGGCTGGCGAAGCTCGACCCAGGCAATTCCGACTGGCAACGCGATCTGTCGATCACCCTGTCGGAAATCGGCATGCTGGAGACCAAGCAGCGCCACTTCGAGGCCTCCAAGAAAGCCTTCGAAGCCAGCCTTGGCATTCGCCAGCAATTGGCCCGGTCCGACCCGAACAATGCGATCTGGCAATTTGACCTGGTGCAGGCCTACATCAACTATGCGTATGTGGCCAAGGATCCGAAGGCGGTGCTGACCAAGGCGCTGAACCTGACGCTGGAGCTCGATCGCACGGGCCGGCTGGCGCCCAGGGACAAACCCACGATCAAATATCTGCGCGGCCTTGTCGCTAAATTCGGCGCCCGAAAAAAATAGCCGGCTGCCGGCTCGGCATTTGGGCCGGAAATGCCTGCAAACCTTGGAAAAACCGCCTTTAGCGCCTATATCTTGTGCATAGCAGAGGCGCGATTCGGGGCCGATTTTTCGCGCTGTACAAGCGGCATCTAGACAACAGGTTTTCATGAGCGACCAGATCGAGAACACCAACGGCGCTGAAGCCGAATACGGCGCCGATTCCATCAAGGTTTTGAAGGGGTTGGACGCCGTCCGCAAACGCCCCGGCATGTATATCGGCGACACTGACGACGGTTCGGGCCTGCATCACATGGTCTATGAGGTGGTCGACAACGCCATCGACGAGGCCCTGGCCGGTCACGCCGACCTGGTCACGGTGACGCTCAACCCCGATGGTTCGGTGACGGTTATCGACAATGGCCGCGGCATTCCGACCGATATCCACACCGGCGAAGGCATTTCGGCGGCCGAAGTGATCATGACGCAGCTGCATGCGGGCGGCAAGTTCGACCAGAATTCCTACAAGGTGTCGGGCGGCCTGCATGGTGTCGGCGTGTCCGTGGTGAACGCCCTTTCGGCATGGCTGAAGCTCAAAATCCGCCGCAATGGCCAGATCTTCGAGATGAGCTTCACGCATGGCAATGCGGACGCGCCGCTGAAAGTCACCGGCGCCTATGAACAGGACAAGCAGCCAGGCACCTATGAGGGGCGCAGCGGCTCGGAAATCACCTTTTTTCCGTCGGCCGAGACCTTCACCATGGTCGAATTCGACTTCGGCACGCTGGAACACCGGCTGCGTGAACTCGCCTTCCTCAATTCCGGCGTGCGCATCGTCTTGACCGATGCCCGCCATGCCGACGTGTTGCGGCATGAGCTGCATTACGATGGCGGCCTCGAAGAGTTCGTCAAATATCTCGACCGGGTCAAGAAACCGCTGATCGACAAGCCGATCGCCATCAAGGCCGAGCGCGACGGCATTACCGTCGAGGTGGCGATGTGGTGGAACGACAGCTACCACGAGAATGTGCTGGCCTTCACCAACAACATCCCGCAGCGCGATGGCGGCACCCATCTGGCCGGCTTCCGTGGCGCGCTGACGCGCCAGATCACCGGCTATGGCGACTCCTCGGGCCTGACCAAGAAGGAAAAGGTCTCGCTGATCGGCGACGATTGCCGCGAAGGCCTGACGGCGGTGCTGTCGGTCAAGGTTCCCGACCCGAAATTCTCCTCGCAGACCAAGGACAAGCTGGTCTCGTCGGAGGTCCGCCCGGTGGTCGAAGGGCTGGTCAACGAGGCGCTCGGCACCTGGCTGGAAGAGCACCCGACCGAGGGCAAGGTGGTCATCGACAAGGTGATCCAGGCCGCGGCGGCGCGCGAAGCCGCGCGCAAGGCGCGCGACATCACCCGCAAGAGCTCGCTCGGCGTCACGTCCCTGCCCGGCAAGCTGGCCGACTGCCAGGAACGCGACCCGGCGAAGTCCGAAATCTTCATCGTCGAGGGTGATTCCGCCGGCGGCTCGGCCAAGGGCGGCCGTTCGCGGCAGAACCAGGCGATCCTTCCCTTGCGCGGCAAGATCCTCAATGTCGAGCGGGCACGCTTCGACCGGATGCTCGGCTCCGACATGATCGGCACGCTGATCACCGCGCTCGGCACCTCGATCGGCAAGGACGAGTTCAATGCCGACAAATTGCGCTATCACAAGATCATCCTGATGACCGACGCCGACGTCGACGGTGCCCATATCAGGACCTTGCTGTTGACCTTCTTCTTCCGGCAGATGCCGGAACTGATCGAGCGCGGCCACCTCTACATAGCCCAGCCGCCACTCTACAAGGTGACGCGTGGCAAGAGCTCGCAATACATCAAGAACGAGAGCGCCTTCGAGGAATTCCTGATCGGCTCCGGGCTCGAGGAAGCCTCGCTTGCGCTGGGCTCCGGCGAGGTTCGGGCCGGGCAGGACCTGCGCAGCGCCATCGACGATGCGCTGGCCGTGCGCCAGCTCATCAACGGCCTGCACACGCGCTACAATAGGGGCGTGGTCGAACAGGCCGCGATCGCCGGCGGGCTCAACCCCGACGTCTTTGCCGACCTCGGCCGCGCCAACGCGATGGCGGAGCGGGTCGCACAACGTCTCGACATCATCGCCGAGGATACCGAGCGCGGCTGGACAGGGCGGATGTCGACGTCGAACGAAGGGATCGGCGGCTATGTGTTCGAGCGCACCGTGCGCAGCGTCAAGGAATACGCCCATCTCGACATGGCACTGATCAATTCGGCCGACGCCCGCCAGCTCGACCGCTACGCACAGCGCCTCAGCGAGGTCTATGGGACGCCGCCGGTGCTGCGCCGCAAGGATGTCTCCGAAACCGTCTCGGGGCCTCTGGCGCTGCTCAATGCCGTCTTTGCGACCGGCCGCAAAGGGCTGACCATGCAGCGCTACAAGGGTCTCGGCGAGATGAACGCCGAGCAGCTCTGGGAAACCACGCTCGACCCGAATGTGCGCTCGCTGCTGCAGGTCAAGGTCAATGACGCCACCGACGCGGACTCGCTGTTTTCGCGGCTGATGGGCGACGAGGTCGAGCCGCGGCGTGAATTCATCCAGGACAACGCGCTATCGGTCGCCAATCTGGATATCTGAGGTCTGTGCAAGCTTTTTTGAGACATTGGCGTGCCCCAGGGCCCGCCAATGTCGGCTTGCACAATCAAAATCATTGAGAAGTTGCCGGAACAGAAGGCCTTCAAAGACATTGTGACAGTGTCGATCACAATTTCTTACAGGAGGCTTTCATGGGACGCGGCATTCTACTGTGGCTGCTCGGAGTTCCGATTCCGATCATCATTCTTCTCATGCTTTTCATGCGATAGGAGGCCTCCATGCAGTCCTCCACCCTATCGGCTGTCGGCGTATCGACTGCAACGGAATCATCCTCCACGGCTGTCAGCTGGGGACCGATCATCGCCGGTGCCTTCGCGGCCTCGACGCTGACCTTCATCCTCATGCTGCTCGGCTCCGGGCTTGGGCTAACGATGGTTTCACCCTGGTCGGGCTCTGGCCTCTCGGCGACCAGTTTCGCCGTATCGACTGCAATCTGGCTTGTCGTCGTGCAGTGGTTGTCGTCGGGTGTCGGCGGCTATCTGGCGGGCCGGCTGCGCACCAAATGGGTCGGCATCCACACCGACGAAGTCTATTTCCGTGACACCGCTCACGGCTTCCTCGCTTGGGCGTTGGCCACCTTGCTCGTCGTCGGCGTGCTTGGCTCGGCACTTTCGGCGGCGATTGGAACGGGCGTGCAGGCAGCATCCAACGTGGCTTCGGGCGCCGCCACGGGAGCGTCGGCGGGCGCGTCCGCCAATGCCAACAACGCATCGGCATCGGCCGACAATGCGACCTCCTATCTGGTGGATTCGCTGTTCCGGCCGGCCGATCCGGCCAAACTCGCCACCGGCAACCCCGGCGATCAGGCCGCCGCGGCGGGGCAGGCCTCGCGCATCCTGATCGCCGGTACCGTCGCGGGCGAGGTATCCGCGGAGGACAAGACATACCTGTCGCAACTGGTGGCCGCGCGCACCGGCCTCTCCGAGGCGGATGCCAAAACGCGTGTCGATGCTGTCCTGGCCAAGGCGCAAGATGCCAAGGTCAAGGCACAGCAGGCGGCCGACACAGCCCGAAAAGCAAGCGCGACTTTCGCCCTGCTCGGCGCCCTGTCACTCGTCATCGGCGCCTTCATCGCCAGTGCCGCCGCGGCGCTTGGCGGCAGGCAGCGCGACGACGAGGAAGCGGTATTTCTCGCGAACCCCTGAACGCAATCGTCCAGAAAATAGAAACGAGAAGAGCCCGGCTTTGAAACCGGGCTCTTTGCGTTTGTATGTCGAGATTTCTGCCGGCCCGGATCAGTGATCCATGGCCTTGACGATTTCCTCGGTCATCTTCTTGGCGTCGCCGAGCAGCATCATGGTGCCGTCCTTGTAGAACAGCGTGTTGTCGATGCCGGCATAGCCGGAGCCGAGCGAGCGCTTGACGAACAGGCAGGTGCGCGCCTTGTCGACGTCGAGGATCGGCATGCCGTAGATCGGCGAGGACTTGTCGTCGCGCGCGGACGGGTTGGTGACGTCGTTGGCGCCGATGACATAGGCGACGTCGGCCTGCGCGAATTCGGAGTTGATGTCCTCGAGTTCGAACACTTCGTCATAGGGCACGTTGGCTTCGGCGAGCAGCACATTCATGTGGCCGGGCATGCGGCCGGCCACCGGATGGATGGCGTATTTGACGTCGACGCCGTTGGCCTTGAGCTTGTCGGCCATTTCGCGCAGCGCGTGCTGCGCCTGCGCGACCGCCATTCCGTAGCCCGGCACGATGATGACTTTTTGGGCGTTCATCATCAGGTAAGCGGCGTCGTCGGCCGAGCCCTGCTTGACCGTGCGCTCTATGCCGTCATCGGCGGCAGCAGTCGTCTCGCCGCCGAAGCCGCCGAGAATGACCGAGATGAAGCTGCGGTTCATGCCCTTACACATGATGTAGGACAGGATCGCACCGGACGAGCCAACCAGCGCGCCGGTGATGATCAGCGCTAGGTTGCCGAGCGTGAAGCCGAGTGCGGCCGCCGCCCAGCCCGAATAGGAATTCAGCATCGAGACGACCACCGGCATGTCGGCGCCGCCGATCGGGATGATCAGCAGGATGCCGAGCACCAGCGAGGCGGCGACGATCAGCCAGAAGACCAGTTTTGACTCGGTGGTGACGAGCAGGATGATCAGCACGATCAGCGCCACGCCGAGCGCCGCGTTGATGAAGTGGCGGCCGCCGATCATGATCGGCTTGCCCGACATGCGACCGTCGAGCTTGAGGAAGGCGATCACCGAGCCGGTGAAGGTGATGGCGCCGATGGCGACACCAAGGCTCATCTCGATCAGCGCCTGGGCATGGATGTCGCCAGCCGTGCCGATGCCGAAGCTTTCCGGCGCGTAGATGGCGGCTGCCGCCACCATGACGGCGGCGAGGCCGACCAGCGAGTGAAAGGCCGCGACCAGCTGTGGCATCGAGGTCATGGCGATGCGGCGCGCGGTGACGGCGCCGACGCCGCCGCCAATGGCGAGGCCAAGCACGATCAGGCCAAAGCGCGGGGCGGACGGGGTTGCCAGCGCCAGCGTGGTGGCGATGGCGATGGCCATGCCGATCATGCCGTAGAGATTGCCCTGGCGGCTGGTGGTCGGATGCGACAGGCCGCGCAGCGCCATGATGAACAGGACGCCGGAAACGAGGTAGAGGAAGGACGCGAAGTTGGCGTTCATGGCGCTCTACTTGTCCTTCTTCTTGTACATGGCCAGCATGCGCTGGGTGACGAGAAAGCCGCCGAAGATGTTGACCGAAACCAGCATCAGCGCGACGAAGCCGAAGCCGGCGGCAACACCGGAAGCGGCGATGCCGACGGCCAACAGCGCGCCGACGACGATGACCGAGGAGATGGCGTTGGTGACGGCCATCAGCGGCGTGTGCAGTGCGGGGGTCACCGACCAGACGACATAGTAGCCGACGAAGATCGCCAGCACGAAGATGGCGAAACGGAAGACGAAGGGATCGATGGCGCCGCCCGAGAGCGCGTGCGCGGCGTCACCCGCCGCGTCAGTGCCACCAGGAGTGTTGGCCAGGTTCTGCACTGCAAGCCGGACGGCAGCACTGGCCTGGTCGAGCTGGTCGAGGGCTTTCTGCAGGGTCTGATCCATCACGCTGTGCCTTTCGACTTGGAAGAGGGCGACTTGGATGCGGCGGTCTTCCTGGGCGCGGACTTCTTGGGCGAAGCGTCGGCGACCATGGTCTTGGCCGGGATCGCGGCCGGCTCGACATATTGGCCCTTTGGAGGCTGCTGATCGGCCTTGGCGAAGGCCGGATGAACGACTTTGCCGCCATCGGTCAGCATCGTTGCCTTGACCAGATCGTCATCGCGGTTGATGGCGAGCGTCTTGGTCGTCTTGTCGACCAGCGTCTCGAGGAAGGCGAACAGGTTCCTGGCGTAGAGCAGCGAGGCGGATGCGGCGACGCGGCCGGGCACATTGAGGTGGCCGACGATTTTTACGCCATTGGCCGTGTTCACCACCTGACCTGGAACCGCGCCTTCGACATTGCCGCCACGCTCGACCGCGAGGTCGACGAGCACCGAGCCCGGCTTCATCGAAGCGACCATGGCCGCCGAGACCAGCTTCGGCGCCGGCCGGCCGGGGATCAGCGCCGTGGTGATGACGATGTCCTGCTTGGCGATGTGCTCGGCGGTGAGCGCCGCCTGCTTGGCCTGGTATTCCCTGGACATTTCCTTGGCGTAGCCGCCTGCCGTCTCGGCGGCCTTGAACTCGTCGTCCTCGACGGCCAGGAATTTTGCACCGAGCGAGGCGACCTGTTCCTTGGCGGCGGGGCGCACGTCGGTGGCGGTGACGACCGCACCGAGGCGGCGCGCGGTGGCGATCGCCTGCAGGCCGGCGACGCCGACGCCCATGATGAACACCTTGGCGGCAGGAACAGTGCCGGCCGCCGTCATCATCATCGGCAGCGCACGGTCATATTCCGAGGCGCCGTCGATCACCGCCTGATAGCCGGCGAGGTTGGCCTGGCTGGACAGGACGTCCATCGATTGCGCGCGGGTGATGCGCGGCATGAATTCCATCGAGAAGGCGGTGACACCGGCCTTGGCCAGCGCCGCGACGGCGGCATCGTTGCCATAGGGGTCCATGATTGCGATGACGGCGGCGCCGGATTTGTATCCCTTCAGCTCGGCTTCCGACGGCCGGCGGACCTTGAGCACGACATCGGCCTTGCCAACATCCGCGGCCTTGCCGATGGCAGCTCCCGCCTTGGCGAACTCTTCGTCGGGGATGCGCGACCTGGTGCCGGCACCGGTCTCGACGACGACATCGAAGCCAAGCCCGGCCAGCCGCTTCACCGTATCTGGCGAGGCCGCGACACGCGGCTCGTTCGCGTCAAGCTCACGAGGGATGAAAACCGTCTGTCCCACCGCATGATCCTTTCGGCTGGAACCTGTCTGCGCAAAGTGTCGGCCGGGGCGTCCGGCGACGTCAAGGCAAGAGGGTTTTGGAAAGTCTACCGCAGAATGAAAGCGCCAACGGCCATGATCAGGATGAACAGGATGGTCGCCGAGAAGAAGCCGCCAGCGAAGAAGCCGAAAGCCATCGCCAGGAGTATGGCGCCGCAGAAAAGCGATCCGTATTTGGCCAGCATGAGAAAGCCCGCATAGGTGCGGTCATGCTCGGCGTAGTCCATCTTCGCGCCCAGTTCTACAGGACCGCTCGGCGTGTGATCAGCCATAGGAATACCCCTTCGAAGACATCTTTGAGGCACATAGCGAAAAGCCGGGCCAAGAGCAATGGCGCTATTGCCGCATCGCAGCCGACAACTGCCTCAAGGGAAAATTGAAACTGCCGGCATCATGTGTCAGCTCCGTTGAAGCTGCTGTGAGAATTTGGCGGTTCTGGACGTTGTCGCGGGGGAGTATCGTCGCCGGATGAACAGCCGGTGGTGAAGCGCCATGACCACGCCCATACAGACATTTGACTGGAACGGCACTGCCATTGCGTGGGGGACCGCCGGCTCAGGCCCTCCGATCGTGCTCGTGCATGGCACGCCGTTCTCCTCGCATGTCTGGCATCGCGTCGCACCGGAACTGGCGCGCGAGCATACGCTGTATTTCTACGATCTTCCCGGATATGGGCGATCCACCAAACGGGAAGGCCAGGATGTTTCGCTGGGCATCCAGAACGAGGCGCTGGCGGCGATGCTGGCCTTTTGGAAGCTCGATCGACCCAAGATCATCGCCCATGATTTCGGCGGCGCCACGGCGCTACGCGCGCACCTGATCGACGGCCGTGACTATGACAGGTTGCTTTTGATCGACCCGGTGGCGGTGCGGCCATGGGGCTCGCCCTTCGTTCAGCATGTCCGACGACATGAGGCCGCCTTCGCCGGCGTGCCTGACTACATACAGGTGGCGATCCTGAAGGCGTATGTTTCGGGCGCTGCGGCCAGGCCTCTGTCGGACAGCGAACTGGAACCCTACATCGCGCCTTGGACCGGGCCTATTGGCCAGCCGGCTTTCTATCGGCAGATCGCCCAGATGGACCCGCGTTTCACCGACGAGGTCGAACCGCTCTACGGTGAACTCCGCTGCCCCGTCGCTTTGCTGTGGGGAGAGGACGACCGCTGGATATCGCCGCAAAGCGGCCAAAAGCTCGCGGCCATGTTGCCGGATTGCGCCTTGACCCTCGTCCCCGGTTCCGGCCATCTCATGCAGGAGGACAGGCCGGAGGCCATCGTCGCCGCAGCGCTACGCTTCTTCGCTGGCTGAGAGTTAATGCTGACGCAATTCCCAAGGGCAAGCGCTATGCGCTTTTATCGGGAAACCCGCCTTACATTTTCCTGAAATTGCGCCGGCTTCAGCCGGCGAGGTGCGGGAACAATCCAAGCAGGCCGGCGATGATCAGGTAGATCGCGACAATGTAGTTCAACAATCGTGGCATCACGAGGATCAGCACGCCGGCTATCAAGGAGATCAGCGGCGTGAGCGCGAGCGTTGAAACGGTCATATGGGAAACTCCTTTCGACCCTGTCTGGTCGACGATTGTATGGCCCACGCGATAACGACGCGACAGCCGCTGGCGCACATTCCCGGCGCGCCCGCCGTCACCCAGAACGCGGAAACCGCCTGGAAGCTCCACGGATGTCGGGAAAAATCGCACGGCGTCGGTCGCGAGACCTCAGGCGGCTTCGCGAAAATACTTTGCCGTCGGCAGGATGGTCAGCGGTGCCAGTTCGCCCGCACCAGGCGTCTCGAACAGCATGCGCTGCTCCAGCGGCGTCGAGCGGAAGAAGGGGAACCGGGAGAAGGAGCGCTCGCGGATTGCGTTGACGTTGGCGCGGTAGAGCACGACCTTGTAGTTCAGTCCCGGATAGTCGCGCAATTCGCCGATCTGCTCGGAGCAATAGATGCGGCGATAGAAGCCCGCATGCTCAGGCCGGATGGTGGAAAGGCAGTAGGGCGCATCGAAGTAGAAGCAGGCCATGCCGGCAAGGCGCAGCGTGAGATAAGGAATCTGCGGATAAACCCTCGACCAGTCCGGGTCGGCGGCAAAGCGGCTCGGATCGGCAAAATGCGCGCCGGCGGCAAGCATTGGCCGCAGGATGTCACCATAAACCGTGGTGGAAGGCGACTGCGGCGTCTCGTGGCAGGCATGGTGGATGCGCAGCGTGCTGACCAGGTCGCCGTCAATGTAGATGCCGAACTTCGAACAGTTCTCGGCTTCATCCAGTTCGTCGTGGATAATATGGTCCGGATTCTCCGGCACCATGTCGCTCAACCGATAGGATTTGTAGCGCAACCTATAGATGTCTTCGAGGTCTTCGCCTTTGTCGCAGCGGCGATATTCAGTGCGCTCCAACATCGCGGAGATGTTTCGGGCAAAGCTCGACATGTTGTCGGGCGAATTTTCTTCGCTCACGCCCGCCACCTGGCGAAGCGCTGTCAAATGCGCGTCCATGGACTTTCCCCGTAAATGCCGCCGCGTTTCAACCCTACGACGAGACCACGGGATGTAAAGATGAAAATGATTCGGGCACTGTTTACCGAACGTTAAGGTTAACAATCGGTAAAATTTTACTAAAATCAAAAGCATCCGTCCCGCAAACTAGCCGCGGGATGCCCTCTTGGCGCTTTTGATCTCCTTGGCAAAGGGCCAGACCGTGGTCGACATGGTCTCGATACCGGACGCGCTGAGCGCGGAGCCGAACAGGAAGCCCTGCACGAGATCCGGCTTGACCTCGAGCGCCAGGATCTTGAGCTGTTCGAAGGTTTCGACGCCTTCGACCGTTACCGAAAGCCCCAGCGGCCGCGAAAGATTGACGATGCCCTTGAGCAGCTCCAGGGAACGGGAGTTCTGGGTGACGTCCATGAGGAAGGAGCGATCGATCTTGATCTTGTCGAGCGGCAGCTTGTGCAGGTAGCTCAGGCTCGAATAGCCGGTGCCGAAGTCGTCGAGCGCGATGCGCACGCCGATCTGCTTCAGCTCCTCGATATACTGGCGCGTCAGCGACTTGTCGTCGAGCAGCGCCGTTTCGGTGACCTCGATCTCCAGCCGGCCGGCAGCGAGACCGGAGCTTGCCAAGGCATCGCGAACCTTCTGGATGACGTCGCGGCTGCGGAAATCCTTGGCGGAGAGGTTGACCGAGACGCTGGTCTGGTCAGGCCATTTGGCACATTCGGTGCAGGCCGCATGCAGCACGAAGGTGCTGATTTCCGAAATGATGCCCATTTCCTCGGCCAGCGGAATGAAGATGCCGGGTGAGACCGGTCCGAGATCGGGATGGTCCCAGCGACACAGCGCCTCGCAGCTGGCGATGCGCATGGTGCTCATCGCCACGATCGGCTGGTAGACCACCCGCAGGCCCTTGCTTTCCACGGCGCTGCGCAGGTCAGCCTTCATCAGCTGGCGATTGCGGAACGCGGCATCCATCGCCGCCTCGAACAGGCGCCAGCCGTTCTTGCCGAGTTCCTTGGCCTTGTAGAGCGCCAGGTCGGCCTTGACGATCATCGCGTCGACATCGCTGTCCCTGACCCGCGACAGCACCGCGCCGCCACTGGCCTGGATGCGCAGCCCGTGGCCGGCGACGTCCACTTCGCCCTGCAACGCGGCAAAGATCTCATCGATCTGGATGGTCAGGTGGCTCTCATCCTCGATGCGGTCGAAGAAAACCATGAACTCGTCGCCGCCGAAACGGCTGACGGTGATGCCTTGCCCGGCGACGGCGGCAAGACGTTCGGCGACCGCATAGATCAACCCATCGCCGATCGGATGCCCAAGCGTGTCGTTGACGCTCTTGAAATCGTCGAGGTCGAGCACCGCGAGGCCGCAGAGACGATCGCGGTCGCCCGAAGCCATCGCCTCGCCGATCAGTTCATGGAAATAGGCGCGATTGGGCAGGCCGGTGAGATTGTCGTAGCGCGCCATGAAGCGGATCTTGTCTTCCGCCTCGACGCGCGCCGTCACGTCCTCGAAGGTGATGACCCCCAGTTCCTGGCTGCCCTCGCGGGCCGAGAATTCATAATGCTGGCCATTGGCGAGGGAAACCAGAACCTTGCGGTCGCGGCCCTCGCGCAGCGCGCGGGTCAGCTGGGCCTCGATGTAGCGGCAGTCTTTCGGCGCCAGCATGCCGCCGGCGACGCCGCGCATCAGGAGACCGTGGATCGATCGTCCGAGCAGCGCGTCGGCCGATTTGAGCGACATCAAATGCGCGGCCTCGGCATTGGCGACCGCCACCCGGCCGTCCGGGCCGAGCATGACAAGGCCGTGCGACATGGTGTTGAGCGCCCGGTTGAAACGCTGGGCGAGGCGGTTTGCCTTCTTTTCCTCCGACAGCGCCGCGAAAAGCACCTCGCGGACCAGATCGGCGAAGCGCTTGATGGCGAACAGGAAGGGCGCCGAAAGCAGGCCAAGGATGAAATGGTAGGGGTCGCCGCGCAGGATGAAGCCGAGAGAGATCGGCCAGGTCATGGTCATGATGAAGATCATCACCATCCTGGGCGAACCATAGTTTCGGCCGGCGATGGACGTGGCCGACGCCAGCGTCACGCAGACCGCGGCGATCTCGGCAAACCCGTCATAGGCGAGATAGATGCCGACGAAACAGAAGGTTCCCAGCATGAAACCATGCATGGAGCCGTAGAAAATATAGTCGTTCTCGCGCCGGCGGGCCTCCTCCCAGCTCTTGGGCGTCGGCGCATGCCGGTACTTGCGGATGTTGCGCAAGCGCAGGAAGGCGACGGTCAGGAAACCAAACGTCACCGCAAGGTAAGCCGGGTCCCTGGTCTTCCAGTAGACGAGCACCACCAGCAGGGTCTGGGCAAAGAATCCGATCGAAAGCGTCAATCCGTCGCGAAACAGGGTTTCCACGAACGGAATGTAGACGTCGACCGGGATCTCGTTCTTTTTTCTCAGATTCACGCCTGAATCCCAACCCTTGGGAGCCAAGCAGTGCCATATTCGCCTTAAGAAACATTTAGAGGGGCGGACGCTCGCTCGCGGTCAAGGGAGTTGACGCCAGGGAAAGCCGGGAAAATGCGGTTCAGGTAAACAAGCCGTATCCGTCATTCGGCGGCCTGGAGTTCCGGCCGCTTCGAGGCGGCTGACAGGCGTTCGAGGAGCCTTTGGCGCTCGCCAGCGGCCTTTTCGGCGCTGGCCTGCCGGACATGGCCATAACCGCGGATGAGTGCCGGAACCGACACGAGGGCGGTCGCAGCCTCGACCTTGCCCGGCGCCAGCGACTTGGCGACAAGATCGAGATCGCTCTCATACCGTGCCAAAAGCTGCCGTTCCATGCGCCGCTCGCCGGTGTATCCGAACAGGTCGAAAGCGGTGCCGCGCAGGCCCTTGAGCGCCGCAAGCAGGCGAAACCCCTTCATCATCCAGGGGCCGAAGCTCGATTTCCTCGGTTTGCCGTCATTGCCGCGCCGGCCCATGATCGGCGGCGCGAGATGGAATTCGAGCTTCTCGTAGCTCTGGAACTGCTTGCCAAGCTCGGCGGCGAAGGACCCATCGGTGTAAAGCCGCGCCACCTCGTACTCGTCCTTGATCGCCATCAGCTTGAACAGGTTCCTGGCCGCGGCCTCGGTCACGGCGGTCGAACCCGGCACGGCCTTCGTTTCGGCAGCGCGCAGGCGGGCCAGGCTGTCGGCATAACGCTTGCCGTAGGCGGCGTTCTGGTAGGCGGTCAGGAAGGCGACACGGCGGCCAATGATCTCGTCCAGCGTCTGCGCGACCGGGGCGGCCTGTCCGGCCTTGCCCGGCTGGGCGACGAGGCCACGCACGAAATCCGGCTGGTGCGCCGCGCGGCGGCCCCAGCGGAAGGCGGCGATGTTCATCGCCACGGCTTCGCCGTTGAGTTCGATCGCCCTTTCGACCGCCTCGGCCGACAGCGGCAGGCCGCCATGCTGGAAGGCGAAGCCGAGCATGAACATGTTGGCGCCGAGCGAGTTGCCGAACAAAGCGGTGGCGGTGCGGGTGGCGTCGAAGAAATGCGCCTTGTCGTCGCCGGCCGCGCTCCGGATCGCCTTCTTCAGGCGCTCGATGGGCAGCGAGAAATCGGCCGAGCGGGCAAACTCGCCGGGCATGATCTCGGCGGTGTTGGCGAGAAAGATCGTATGGCCCTCGCGCACCGCCGTCAGCACCTTCTTGGCGCCCGACACGACGAGGTCGCAGCCAAGCACCAGGTCGGCCTTGCCCGCCGAAACGCGGATGGCATGGATGTCGTCCGGCGTGCGGGCGATGCGCACATGGGTAAACACCGAACCGCCCTTCTGGGCGAGGCCGGCCATGTCGATCATGCCGCAGCCCTTGTCCTCGAGATGGGCGGCCATGCCGAGGACTGCACCGACGGTGACCACGCCGGTGCCGCCGACGCCGTCGATGATCGCCGCCCAGCCCTCGGAGCCCAGCGGGAATTCGGCCGGTGTCGGCACCCCGTCGAGCGGATCGGCCTTGCCGGCCAAGCCTTCGGCCTTCCTGATCTTGGCGCCGTGCACGGTGACGAAGGAGGGGCAGAAGCCGTTGACGCAGGAGAAGTCCTTGTTGCAGCTCGACTGGTCGATCTTGCGCTTGCGGCCGAATTCGGTTTCGACCGGCTGGATCGAGACGCAGTTCGACTGCACGCCGCAGTCGCCGCACCCTTCGCAGACCAGCTCGTTGATGAAGACGCGCTTGTCGGGATCGGGAAAGGTGCCGCGCTTGCGGCGGCGGCGCTTTTCGGCCGCGCAGGTCTGGTCGTAGATCAGGATCGAGACACCCTTGACGTCGCGCAGCTCGCGCTGGACGAGGTCTAGGTCGTCGCGGTGATGGATGGATGCGCCGGCGGGGAATTCGACCTTGCCCGCATATTTGTCGGGCTCGTCGGTGACGATGGCGATGCGGTCGACACCCTCTGCCCGCACCTGCCTGGCGATCATGTCGACGGTCAGGCCACCCTCATGCGGCTGGCCGCCGGTCATGGCGACGGCGTCGTTGTAGAGGATCTTGTAGGTGATGTTGGCTTCGCTCGACAGGGCGAAGCGGATCGCCAGCGTGCCGGAATGGTTGTAGGTGCCGTCGCCGAGATTCTGGAAGATGTGGTCGCGCTTGGAGAACGGCGCCTGGCCGACCCATTGCGCGCCCTCGCCGCCCATGGCCGTGAAGCCGAGCGTGTTGCGGTCCATCCACAGCGCCATGAAATGGCAGCCGATGCCGGCGGCGGCGATCGAGCCGTCCGGCACCTTGGTCGAGGAATTGTGCGGACAACCCGAACAGAAGAAAGGCGTGCGCGAGCCGATGTCAGTGGCGTCCGCAAGCATCGCCTGGAACTGTCGCAGCTTGCCCACCCGCGCCGAAATCTCTTCCGACGGACCAATGGTCTTCACGATCTTCTCGCCGAGCGCAATCGCGATCTCGTTGGGATCGAGCGCACCCTTGGCGGGAAATAGCCAGTCACCGCGCTCGTCTTTCTTGCCGACGATGACCGGCTGCGAGGCGGTGCCGTAGAGGCTTTCGCGCAGTTGCACCTCGATCAGCGAGCGTTTTTCCTCGACCACGACGATGGTATCGAGGCCGCGGGCAAAGTCGGCGATGTGATGCAGGTCGAGCGGCCAGGGGCAGCCGACCTTGAACAGCCGCACGCCGATGCGGTTGGCGGCCGCCTCGTCGATGCCGATGTCCTCCAGCGCCTGGCGCACATCCAGATAGCTCTTGCCCAGGGTGATGATGCCGATCTTCGGGCTGCGGCCGCCCGAATAGACGATGCGGTTCAATCCGTTGGCATGGATGAAGGCGGAAGCCGCGGCGCGCTTGTGTTCATGCAGGCGCTCCTCCTGGCCCAGCATGTCGATCTCGTGGCGGATGTTGAGGCCGCCGGGCGGCATGTCGAACTCCGGCACGACGATGTTCAGCCGCTCAAGCGATGCATCGACCGAGGCCGTCGATTCGATATTGTCCTTGACGCATTTGATCGCCGCCCAGGTGCCGGCAAAGCGCGACATGGCAAAGCCGTAGAGGCCGTAGTCGATGATCTCCTGGACACCCGCCGGGTTGAGGATCGGCACCATGGTGTCGACGAACAGGAATTCGGTGGCATGCGCATTGGTCGAGGATTCGGCCATGTGGTCGTCGCCCATCAGCGCGAGCACCCCGCCATGCTTCGACGAGCCGGCGAGATTGGCGTGGCGGAACACGTCGCCGGAACGGTCGACGCCAGGCCCCTTGCCGTACCAGACGGAAAACACGCCATCGTGGGTGCCCTCGCCCAGCAGTTCCGTCTGCTGCGATCCCCAGCAGGCGGTCGCGGCAAGCTCCTCGTTGAGGCCCGGCTGGAAGACGATGTCGGCCCCGGCGAGCTGCTTCTTGGCCTTCCACAGCTGCATGTCGAGGCCGCCGAGCGGCGAACCGCGATAGCCAGAGACGAAGCCGGCCGTGTTCAAGCCCGCGCGACGGTCGCGCTCGCGCTGCATCAGAAGCATGCGGATGACCGCCTGCGCGCCGGACAGGAAGATGCGCTCCTTCCCGAGATCGAACTTGTCGTCGAGCGCGACATCGTGCAGCGTCATCAGGCATTTCCTCTGCGAAGGCCGCGTGGGGCAGCAGCCAACGTCGGGATCGGATGACGCATCCTTTCTCCCCTTGCAAGTCAGGTCAAACAAAATCGAAGGGACCGGGTGCCGCGCAACAAACAGTCCGGCAGGTGCCGGATCGCGCACGAACCAGCGCGCCGATCGTGCGACGACGCACGAAAATTCCAGCCAAATCGATGCCGGTCGGAAAGTGTCAGCCGGCTTTCGAACAATCCGGCTTCGGCTCGCCGGGCAGCTTGCCATCGGGATGGCCGGCGAGGTCGGGATTGGCCGTATAGAGCTGGTCGATGACCAGCGGCCGGTCGGGCAGGATCGACTGGTCTTCCGTCGACATCAGCGTGGTGTCGATCTTCTGCAGGACCGCACCGTCGGCGCCCTTGATGCTGATGGCGATGGCATAGGGCTTGTTCTTGACGATGCAGGTCAGCGCCGGGCTCTCAAGACTCACCTTGCCGAGCTTCGGCCAGACCTTCTGCTCGACCACGATAGGCGCACCGCCGGCCGGATTCTGGAAACTGGCAACCGCCACCTGGCCCTCGCCCATCGGCTGCAAGGGCCGCAGCGTGACGACATAGGTCGCCCGGGCGAGACGGTAGTTGAAGACAAATATCTTGCCCGAAACCTCGAACAGCTTGCCTTCGCCATCCTTGCCCGTATCCCGGCAGGCGCCGAGCGCAACGGCGGCGATCAGCATGGCGCCGACAACGACCGAGCGGGAAATCCTTCTAAGCATCCTTGACCTCATGGGCCGCCATGCGGCGGCGGCGATAGTGACGGCTTGCCTTCTGCCGGTTGCCGCACACCGCCATGTCGCACCAAAGGCGACTGGAATTGCGGCTCCTGTCGACGAACAGCCAGGTGCAGTTGGGACAGATCCTCAATCTTGCGACTGTATCGTCCCGCAGCAGCGACAGCGCCGAAACCGCCAGCGCCGCCTCGAAGGCGATCGGCGTCACAGGGTCGCCGAACGGCCTTCCCGGCGCGCCGATCTCGGTCCGGCTGCCAGCCAGGCCCTCGGCACAGGCCGTCAGGAACCCGGGCATATCCGCGGTCGCGAGCACCCCTTTCGACACTGCACCGCGAAACAGCCGGTCGGTCGCCTCGCGGATCGACAGCACGACGGGGGCGATCGCCGCAGGCGAGGAAACCGCAAGCCGCCTGTCGCCAAGCTCGTCGGCGCGAAAACCGCTGGCCGCCTCGGCAAAGCGGGCGATTTCGGCGGGATCGTCGAAGCGGTCGAAGGTGCGCTGGGGATCGCCGCGCAGCACGACGGTGTTCGCCGTATCGAGCGCGAGCAGGCCGCCGGTGAAGCGATGCGGGGTCCAGGCAACTGTCATGCCCAAAATCTAACCGATAAATCGCATTTGACAAGTTAGATTCACCGATGCAAACCTCCTGTGGGTAAGCTATCGTCGCCTTTGTCTTGAGCATTCCGTCAGTCCAACCGCTGTGCGCTTTGGGCGACATGCTTTGCAGGTTTTGCATGCTCTATTTCTTCCAGCAGGTGCTGAACGGGCTGCATTCGGGTGCGCTCTATGCGCTGCTTGCCTTCGGCTACGTGCTGACCAACGGCATCCTGCACCGCACCAACCTTGCCTATGGCGCGCTGTTCGCCTTCTGCGGCCAGGCAATGATCCTGACCGTCGCCTTCGGCTACCAGGTGCTGTGGCTGACGCTGCTGGCTTCGGTGCTGCTCGGCGTTGTGGCGGCCTTGCTCTATGCCGCGCTCATCAGCCATGTCCTGTCGCGCAGCGTCTTCGAGCCGCTGGCCGACCGCACGCCCAATGCCATCGTGGTGACGACGCTCGGCATCCTGCTGGTGCTATCGGAAGCGAGCCGCATCGCGGCCGACACGCATGATCTGTGGCTGCCGCCAATGCTGGCCCAGCCCATCGTTTTCGCCGAGGGCGCCGGCTTCAAGGCGACGCTGACGCTGATCCAGGTGCTCGACTGCGCGGCCGTCCTGGCAGCGGTTCTACTCGCCACCTGGGTGTTTGCCCGCTCGAGCTTCGGCCGGTCCTGGCGCGCGGTCTCCGACGACCCCGGGGCCGCTGCCCTGTGCGGCGTCGACGTGCGCACCGTGTTCCGGCGCGCCGTGTTGTACGGCGGCTTATGCGCGGCGCTGGCCGGCGTCATGGCCAGCCTCTACTATGGCAATGTCAGCTTCGGTTCCGGCCTCGTCTACGGATTGAAGATCCTGTTCGTGACGGCGGTCGGCGGATATCTCTCGCCGCCACGGGCAGCGCTGGGCGCGGCGGCTTTCGGCATGGCCGAATCGCTATGGGCCGGCTATTTCCCGATCGAATGGCGCGATGCGTGGATGTATCTGTTCCTGGTGGCCATGCTGGTGCTGATCGGCGCCGGCCGCGACACCAGCAAAGTCGTCTGAACCGATCAGACTTTGGTTGCATGACGCGGGGCAGGCCGCCAGTCTTTGGCCCTCGCTTTAATCGATGCTGTTTTGTTGCCTCCATCCTTGTTGACCCGTCCGGCCACGCGCGGCATACCGTTGGGCCACGCGGCGTGACGGAACAAGGGGAGCCGGCACGCCTCCGATAAAAGGGAGGAATGCATGGCAGGGCTTCTCGCTCTCTCCAGGGCGATCGACCGCCTCAACGAATTCATCGGCAAGTCGGTGTCGTGGCTGATCCTGCTGGCGATCCTCGTGAGCGCGGTCAACGCCGTCATCCGCAAGGTCTTCGACATTTCGTCGAATGCGTGGCTGGAGCTGCAATGGTATCTGTTCGGCGCCGCCTTCATGCTGGCTGCCGCCTATACGCTGAAGCAGAACGAGCATATCCGCATCGACATCGTCTACGGCCTGTTCTCACGCCGCGTGCAGCACTGGATCGACCTTCTCGGCCATCTCCTGTTCCTGATGCCGTTCGTGACGCTGATGGTGTTCTATTTCGTGCCCTACGTGCGGCTGTCGTTTCACAGCGGCGAAATGTCCAACAATTCCGGAGGCCTGATCGTTTGGCCAGCCAAGGCCATCCTGCTGGTCGGCTTTTTCCTGCTGGCGCTGCAGGGCATTTCCGAGATCATCAAGAAGATCGCCATCATACGCGGCGACATGGACGATCCCACCCCCTTCATTTCCGTGCACGAACAGGCTGAGCTCGAAGCCAAGGCGCTCGCCGACGAGGTGCGCTCGTGATGGAGTTCATTGCCCAGAACATGGCGCCGATCATGTTCGCCTCGCTGATCCTGTTCATGCTGATCGGCTATCCCGTAGCCTTTTCGCTCGCCGCTAACGGATTGATGTTCTTCTTCATCGGCGTGCTCCTGACGCCCTATTCGGGCGGTGCGATCAACCTCGCCTGGCCGCTGCTCTATGCGCTTCCGGACAATTTCTACGGCAGCCGGGTGATGTCGAACGACACGCTGCTGGCGATCCCGTTCTTCACCTTCATGGGCATCGTGCTCGAGCGATCGGGCATGGCCGAGGACCTGCTCGACACGATCGGCCAGCTGTTCGGACCGATCCGCGGCGGTCTAGCCTACGCGGTGATCTTCGTCGGCGCGCTGCTGGCGGCGACCACCGGTGTGGTGGCGGCATCGGTCATTGCCATGGGACTGATCTCGCTGCCGATCATGCTGCGCTATGGCTATGACCGCCGGCTGGCGTCCGGCGTCATCGCCGCCTCCGGTACGCTCGCGCAGATCATCCCGCCGTCGCTGGTGCTGATCGTGCTTGCCGACCAGCTCGGCCGCTCGGTCGGCGACATGTATGCCGGCGCGCTGATCCCCGGCCTGGTGCTGACGGGGCTCTACGCGTTTTACATTCTCATCGTGTCGATCTTCCGGCCGAAGATGATGCCGGCGCTGCCGCTCGAAGCACGCACGCTTGGTCATGGCGTGATGTCGCTGCTGGTGGCGCTGGTGGCAACGGTGGCCATATCCTACGCGGCGTACCGCTATCTGGCGCCGGCGCATGGCGACAATGCCGATATTCTGGGCGCCACGGCCGGCGTGATCGTGATCTATATCGTCGCCATTGCCGACCGGCGGCTGAACATCCACATGATGTCCAGGCTGGCGCAGCAGGTGGTCATCGTGCTGATCCCGCCGCTGGCGCTGATCTTCCTGGTGCTGGGCACCATCTTCCTCGGCATCGCCACGCCGACGGAAGGCGGCGCCATGGGCGCGGTCGGCGCGTTGGCGATGGCCGCGGCAAAGGGCCGGCTGTCGCTGGATGTGATCAAGCAAGCGCTCGCCTCGACGACGCGGCTTTCGTCCTTCGTGCTGTTCATCCTGATCGGCGCGCGCGTGTTCTCACTGACCTTCTACGGCGTCAACGGCCAGATATGGGTCGAGCACCTTTTGACTTCGCTGCCGGGCGGCGAAGTCGGCTTCCTGATCGGCGTCAATATCCTCGTCTTCTTCCTGGCCTTCTTCCTCGATTTCTTCGAGTTGGCCTTCATCATCGTGCCGCTGCTGGCGCCGGCGGCCGACAAGCTCGGCATCGACCTGATCTGGTTCGGCGTGCTGCTCGGCGTCAACATGCAAACCAGCTTCATGCACCCGCCCTTCGGCTTCGCGCTGTTCTACCTGCGCTCGGTCGCCGCGCGGGTACCCTATCTCGACCGCCTCACCGGCAAGCAGGTCGCGCCGGTGACGACAGGCCAGATCTATTGGGGCGCGGTGCCGTTCGTCCTGATCCAGGTGATCATGATCGGGCTGACCATCTCCTTCCCGCAAATGGTGATGCGCTACAAGGGCACGGCGACCGATGCGGGCACGATCGACTACAAGGTGCCGGAAATGCCCTCTCTATCGCCGCTCAGCGCCCCGCAGGGCGGCAGCGCGCCCGCCAATGGCGGCAATGGACCGGCTGCGCCCGGCACACCGGACCTGTCGCAACCGCCGAGTTTCGGCGATTCGCCGCCGGCCAAGCCGGCGACACCGACGCCGGACCTTTCGCAGCCGCCGAGCTTCAACTGATGGGAACGACGCCATGAGAGCGGTGCGGCTGGAAGCGGTGGGCAGCATTTCGCTGCGCGAGGTCGATAAACCCGTCCCCGGACTGGACGATCTTCTGGTGCGGGTCGAAGCCTGTGGCGTCTGCGGCACCGACCGGCATCTTTTCCACGGCGAGTTTCCTTGCAGGCCGCCGGTGACGCCCGGCCACGAATTCTCGGGCATCATCGAGGCTGTTGGGGCCGAAGTCTCCGGCTTTGCCGTCGGCGACCGCGTCACCGGCGACCCCAACATCGCCTGCGGGCGGTGCCCGCATTGCCATGCCGGCCGGGTCAATCTCTGCCGCAATCTCAATGCCATCGGCATCCACCGCGACGGCGGCTTTGCCGATTATGTCGTGCTGCCGCAGAAACAGGCTTTCATCCTGCCCGCCGGTTTGAAGCCGACACATGGCGCGTTCTGCGAGCCGCTCGGCTGCTGCCTGCATGGCGTGGACCTGGCCGAGATCAAGCCCGGCAGTTCGGTGGTCGTGCTCGGCGGCGGCGTGATCGGCCTGCTTACCGTGCAACTGGCGCGGCTGGCCGGCGCCACGACCATCATCCTGTCGACAAGGCAGGCTTCACGGCGCGCACTCGCCGAGGAGTTGGGCGCGACAGCGACGGTCGACCCGACCGCCGGCGACGTGATCGATGCCATCGCTGCGCCAACCGGTCTTGTGCCCGGCGGCGTTGACGTGGTGTTCGAATGCGCCGGGGTGCGCGAGACCGTCGAGCAGTCGATGCGGCTGGCACGGGCCGGCGGCACGGTCGTCATCGTCGGCGTGACGCCGCAAGGCATGAAGGTGGAATTCGAACCCTTCGACCTGTTGTTCCGGGAACTCAAGGTGCTGGGCTCTTTCCTCAATCCCTACACGCATCGCCGCGCCGCCGAGCTGATCGCGTCGGGCGCGATCGAGATCGACCGGCTGATCTCCAGGCAAGTGCCGCTCGAAGAGGCGGCTGACGTCATCGCCAGCCCGCCGGCTCCAGGCGAGGTCAAGGTGCTGGTGGTGCCGGGTTTGGGCTGAAGGGCGAGCTTTCGGGAGTTGGCGCCGCCCCTAATCGCCCTGCCGGGCGGATAAGGGGCGGCGCAGACTTCGACAGTCCTACAGTTTGCCGTTGCGCTGCTGGACCATCATGAAGGTGTCGTAATTGTATTCGGCCACCTGCGCCCAGAGATAGTGCTCCTTGCGGAAGCCCTTGATCGAATCCCAGATCTTCTTGAACTGCGCGTTGGAGGCTTCCATTTCGGCATAGACTTCGTTGGCCTTCTCGAAGCAGGCGGCCATGATGTCCTGGCTGAACGGACGCAGCTTGGCGCCCCCGGCCACCAGCCGCTTCACCGCCGGAGGGTTCAAATAGTCGTATTTCTGCAGCATGTTGGCATCGGCGGCCTGGGCGCATGTGCGCAACAGCGATTTGTAGGTCGGCGAAAGCTCTTCGTATTTCGCCTTGTTGAACATCAGGTGGACCGTCGGGCCGCCCTCCCACCAGCCGGGATAGTAGTAGTAGGGCGCGACCTTGTAGAAGCCGAGCTTCTCGTCGTCATAGGGGCCGACCCATTCGGCGGCGTCGATGGTGCCTTTTTCCAGCGCCGGATAGATGTCGCCGCCGGCGATCTGCTGCGGCACGACGCCGAGCTTCTGCACCACCTTGCCGGCGAAGCCGCCGATGCGCATCTTGAGGCCGGAGAGGTCGGCGACCGTGTTGATCTCCTTGCGGAACCAGCCGCCCATCTGCACGCCGGTGTTGCCGCCGGGCAGGCCGAACAACCCTTGCGTGGCGAGAAACTCGTTGAACAGGTCGATGCCGCCGCCATGATAGTGCCAGGCGTTCATGCCGCGCGCGTTGAGCGAGAAGGGAACGGCCGCACCCAGCGCCCATGTCGGATCCTTGCCCCAGTAATAATATGCCACCGTGTGGCAGGCTTCGACCGTGCCGGCCGTGGTGGCGTCAGCGGCCTGCAGGCCGGGCACGAGTTCACCGGCGGCAAAGACCTGGATCTGGAAATTGCCGTCGGTGGCTTCCGACAGCATCTTGGAGAACACCTCGGCGCCGCCATAGATGGTGTCGAGCGACTTCGGGAAGGACGACGCAAGCCGCCATGTCACCTTGGGATTTGACTGGGCAATTGCGGGTGCCGCAAGCGTGGCGGCCGCGGCGGCGGCACCGACGCCGGTCACGCCGGCCTTGCGGATGAATGAACGACGATCCATGAAGTTCCTCCCTATTGGATCAACAGACCGACGTTCGGGAATCCTCGGCTCCCGCATCGGTTGGCCGAAACAATACACAGGCGAGAAGCCTAGTCCAGCACGGCGGCCGGATTTGGTGACCAAGCCGTGCAGCCCTGCAACTATAGTCTAACAGGCGGTTTCGTGGCCCATGCGACACGCTGAAACTTGGCATGGAAAAATGCCCGGAGATCGCCTATTTTGAAGGCAGGACATTCCTTGCCCAGATGGAAAACAGAGCCAAAATGCAGCAGCCGCTCGTCGCCATATCGACCGACGTCCGTCAGTTCGACAACTACACCTGGCATGCCGCCCCACAGCAGTACCTGGAAGCCGCGATCACCGGCGCCGGCGTGTTCCCGCTGCTGGTGCCGTCATTCGGCGACAGGCTCGACTTCGACGAACTCCTGTCGTCGGTCGACGGCGTCATGGTCACCGGCTCGAAGTCCAACGTGCATCCCTCGCTTTACGGCGGCGACGCCAGCGAGGCCAACGGCCCTTATGATCCGGCGCGTGACGCCACCACGCTGCCGCTGATCCGCAAGGCGATCGAGCGTGGCGTGCCACTGCTTGCCATCTGCCGCGGCATCCAGGAGCTGAACGTCGCGCTCGGCGGCACGCTGGGCACCGAGATCCAGGAACGCGAGGGTTCGCTCGACCACCGCGCGCCGGTGAGCGACAAGCAGGACGAACGCTTCGCCATCCACCAGACCATTTCGATCAAGCCAGGCAGCTGCCTAGCCGGCGTGTTCGGTGCCGGCGACATGAAGGTCAATTCGTTGCACCGCCAGGCGATCGACCGGCTGGGATCGAAGCTCGAGGTCGAGGCTGTCGCCACCGACGGCACGGTCGAAGCGGTTTCGGTCAGGGGGGCCCGCGCCTTTGCCGTCGGGGTCCAGTGGCATCCGGAATACTGGGTCAAATCGGACAGCAACTCGGTCAAGATTTTCCGCGCCTTCGGCGACGCGGTACGCCTGCATGCGGCTGCGAAAGCCGGTGCGCGGGCCGCTGCGGAATAATCAATCTTCCGACTTCAAACCACCGGTGGCCGCCAGCGACAGCAAGGGCGTGGCTGGGGCATAGGATTCGTAACCGTTGCCGTCGGCAATGCTGAAAGTGACGATCGGATCGATGCCGTTGGCGCTGAAGGCGACCGAGCCGTCGGTTTGTTCACGCCAGAATTTTGCTTGCTCGATACCTGGTAGGAGCCGGCGGCAGGCCGGCGCGACAGAAAGCAGCGACAAGCCATCGGAAACTTCGGCGCCGCGGCTGACCGCGCAAGCCGCCTCGTCGCCATTGGCGACAAGCCTGTAGGTGTTGGACGGGGCGGGCTCGTTGGCCGCGCTGTCCCCAGTGCCGCCATGAAACAGCTGGATACCGCCAAGAAGCACAGCGGCGGCGATCAATGCGGAGAGCGTCTTCATCCTTGTCTTCATCCCTGTACACGGACAGGATAAACAATGATTTCCAAGGGTTAAGCCGACGTTAATGAATGTGGCGAACTGCCACTCAGCCGCGAGCCCTCACATTCGCAGTCTCCGGCACCGGCGTCAGCGGGCGGCGCTCGCCGAACCAGGACACAAGATTGTCGACGCACAAATCCGCCATGGCGCGGCGCGTGTGCTGCGAGGCCGAACCGACATGCGGCAACAAGGAGGCGTTGGGTGCGTCGAGCAACGCCTTGGGCACATTCGGCTCGGCGGCGAAGACATCGAGCCCGGCGGCGGCGATGGTGCCGTTGGCCAGGGCTGCCGCAAGGGCGGCCTCATCAACTGTGCTGCCACGGCCGATATTGACGAAGACGCCGTTGACGCCGAGCGCCGACAGGATCTCGGCGTTGACCGCCTTCTGTGTCGAAGCGCCGCCGGGCGCCACCGAAATCAGCGTGTCGACCGCTTCGGCCAGACCCTTCAGCGTCGGGTGATACTGGTAGGCAAGACCTTCGACGCGACGCCGGTTGTGGTAGGCGACCGGCAGCCCGAACGCTTCCAGCCGCCGGGCGATGGCTCGTCCGATGCGGCCCATGCCGAAAATGCCGACGCGGCGTGCACGCAAGGTCAGCCGGCTCAGCGGATAGTCGCCCTTCTTCGCCCAGCTACCGTCGCGCAGCCAGGTTTCGGCGCGCGGCAGGTCGCGGATGGTGTTGATGAGCAGTCCGATCGCGGTGTCGGCGACCTCCTCGGTCAAGACGTCGGGCGTGTTGGTGACCATGATGTTGTTCGCCGCCGCATGGCCGACATCGACCGAATCATAGCCGACGCCGAAGGAGGCGATCAGTTCGAGATTGGGAAGCGCATCCATCATGGCCGCGTTGATGCCGGCAAATGAAGCAATGCCCCGCACCGTGCTGCGCATCTCGTCGGTGACCAGCGCCGCATCGGCGCGCTCGATGCCGATGCGCCTGAATGTCCGCTCGATGCGCCCCACCGCGTGGTCGCTGAAACCCGCCGGCACCAGAATGGCGACGGCTTGCAACTCTTCGGCCTTCGTCATGCACGCTCCACCGGTTTGCCGGTCGACTGGCGCACATGCAGTTCCGGCTTGATCAATTCCTGCGAGGGCCGTACCGTCTGCCCGTTGAGCTTGTCGAGCAGCGCGCTGGCGGCGCGGCGGCCAACCTCGCGCTGGCCGTTCCAGACGGTGGTCAGCGCCGGCGTGGCGATCGCCGCCTCTTCGAGATCGTCATAGCCGGTGACGGAGATGTCGACGCCGGGCACCAGGCCGGCGCGCGCGATACCATTCATCAATCCGATGGCGACAAGGTCGTTCCAGCAGCAGGCCGCGGTCGGCCTGTCCTTCAGTGCCAGGAACTGCCCGGCGGCCTCGAAGCCGGCCTGCTTGGTGCGCGGGCCGGCAATGCGCCAGGACGGCCTGACTTCCAGTCCCGCCGCTTCCATGGCGTTGACATAGCCCTGATAGCGGTCGCGTCCGGTCGAGGTCTGGTCGGTGCCGCCGATCATGGCGATGCGCTTGTGGCCGAGCGAGATCAGGTGATTGGTGGCGAGCCCCGTTCCATAGGCATCGTCGCCGCGAAACACCGGCACGTCGGCGCCCTCGACAGTGCGCGCGATCAGCACCGCCGGCAGGCCGTTCTCCTCGGCCATCAGGATGTCGGAAGCCGGGGTGCCGATTGCCGGCGACATGATGACGCCATCGGCGCCGAGCTGCAGCAGCGTGTCGATGAAGGTGCGCTGTTTCTCGAGCTGGTCGTAGTGGTTGGACAGGATGAAGGTTTGCCGGCTGCGGTCGAGCTCGCTTTCGATCGAGCGCAGGATCTCGGCGAAGAAGGGGTTCATGATGTCGTGCACGACGACGCCGACAATGCCCGAGCGCGAGGTGCGCAGGCTGGCGGCGCGACGGTTGTAGATATAGCCGATGGCGCGGGCATGTTCCTTGATGCGGTCGCGTGTCGAGCCGGCGACCAGGGGACTGTCGCGCAGCGCCAGCGAAACCGTGGCCGTGGACACGCCGAGCGCATCCGCGATCGTCGAAAGCTTGATTTTTTGTGCCAGCGCCTTGCGCTCCCCGAACGACCTGAATTCTGACCTAAACTGTTTAAAGGCGGCGTTATGCCACCGATCGGGGGCAAATCAAAGTTTTTTTGCCAGCGCTTCCGCCTCGACATCGGAAGCCGCGCGGCTCTGCAGCCGAAGCCGATGCTCGCGGTGGACGATGTAGAGGCCGCTGGCGACGATGATGGCCGCGCCGAGCAGCGTCCAGCGGTCGGGGAACTGCTTGAAGACGATCCAGCCGGAAATGATCATCCACACCATCTGCGAATAGGGATAGGGAGCGAGCGCCGTTGTCGTCGCCAGCCGGTAGGCCTGGACCAGCAGCCAGTGCCCGACGCCGCCGAACACGCCAAGCATGAGCAGGATGAACCAGTGCCAGCCATCATGCGGCAGCGAGAACGAGAACGGCAGCAGGGGCAACAGCAGCACCGCCGGCGCGAGCGCCGAAAACAGTATGAGGCTTTCCGAGGTTTCGGTCGCCGACATGCGGCGGGTCATGATGACGTAGAAGCAGTTCGACAGCATCGAGCCGAGCGCGAAGAGATGCCCGATGCCAAAAACGCCGACACCCGGCCTGGTGATGATCAGAACCCCGGCGAAGGCAGCCACGATAGCCAGCCAACGCCGCCAGCCGGCCCATTCGCCGAGCAGCGGGCCGGCAAGTGCGGTGATCACCATCGGTCCAAAGAAATAGATCGATGTCGTCTCGGCCAATTGCAGGGACCGCAGCGCCAGGACGTTGAAGATGGTGGAGCCGAACAGGAACAGCCCGCGCAGCACATGCGCCGGCAGGTTGACTGGGCGAAACCGCACCGGCTGGCGCCAGCCGCGCAGGAGAGCGCCGACCAGCACGACATGCACTGCAAAGCGCACCCAGGCGACGATCAGCACCGAGACCCCGGCCAGGACGAGATATTTGCTTGAGGTGTCGAGGAAGGTGAAGAAGACATAGGTGGAAAGCATGCACAGGATCGCCACCGGCGGCGTCGCGCTTTCTGGGTGTCTTTGGGGAGCATTCACTTGCAGGCCGGGGAAAAGCTGGGCTGAAGCCCTCCTTTGCGGGAATTGTGGCTTGCCGGCAAGCCAATTGTCGCCCGCTGCCGCGCCTGGGCGTGCTGGCCTAACAACAGGTGCCGCCAGGCTTAGTCCATGCCTATGTCGCTAGGCGTGCATGCGGGCGCCCTTGGTGATCTTGTCGACCACCTTCTTGTCGGCGCGCAGCGCGATGCCGACCACCTTGGCGTCTTCGGGCGCAAACTCGGCGAAGACGGCGCGATTGGCGGCGTCGAAGCCGGTCGAAAACATCTCCTCGACATAGAGCGAGGTCGTCACGCCACGCTCGAGCGTGCGCCGGTGGATCGCGGCGAGCGTCGCCTGATCGGCCGACAGCACGATGACCGGCTGGATCGACAGCGGATTGTATAGATTGCCTGACCGGTCACGGTAGGGTTCACCGATGATGCCAGGAAACTGGGCGACGATGCCGCTGGTCAGGAAGGCCGTGACGTTGAGTTTCTGCCAGACCGGCAGGTCCTCCCTGAGCACGATTGCAAATTTCGTATCGAACATGAGACATTACCCATTCGAACTGTCCCCATTCGAGGCTGAAGGAGACGATGTCGCACGATCTAGGCAGCCAGGCCTTCGAGGGTCTTGGACGTTTGTGCGCCGATGCGGCTGAGAACTGCATCATCTCGGCTCCCGACCCTGCGGGCATGGAGCGGATCGAGGCGCGATTCCATGGCAGCGCCTTCGACCTGCACCGCCATGACACCTATGCGATCGGGGTGACGCTGCAGGGCGTGCAGACCTTTCGCTATCGCGGCGAGACCCGGGTAAGCCTGCCCGGCCAGATCATCGTGCTGCATCCCGACGAGTTGCATGACGGCGGCGCCGGCACCGAGGACGGGTTGCGCTACAGGATGCTCTATCTCGAACCGTCGCTGATGCTCGACTGCCTTGGCGGCGCATCGTTGCCCTTCGTCAGGGACGCCGTGGTGACTGACGATGCCTTTTGCGCAACGCTGCTTTCGGCACTGGGGCCGCTGGAGCAGGAACTCGACGAGCTGTTCGTCGACGACTTCCTGGCGCAGCTGATGCAGAGGCTCTCGCGGCATGCCGGCCAGCCGGGCAAGCCGATAGCCAGGACGGCGTGGCAAGCGGCCGCGGCGGCGCGTGACTATCTCACGGAAAACCTGAACCGTCCGGTGGGGTCGGGCGAATTGGAGGCGATCACCGGGCTCGACCGCTATGCATTGTCACGGCATTTCCGCGCCGCCTTCTCAACCAGCCCGCATCGTTTCCTGGTGATGCGCCGGCTTCAGCACGCGCGGCGGATGATCATCGCCGGCGAACCATTGGCGCAGATTGCCGTCGAGGCCGGCTTCAGCGACCAGAGCCATTTCAACAGGCAATTCAAGAAGGCGTTCGGCATGACACCTGGACGCTGGTCTTCGCTGATCCGTGGACCGGCCGCGATGGCGGCGGCCTGATCGTCCTACCGGACTATCAGTCGTCCGACTCGGCGTCGTCGTCCATCAACACCAGCTCCTCGTTGGAGAGGTTGGCCTCGATGCGGGCAAGCAGCTTGAACAGCGCCTTCTGGTCCTTCTTGTCGAGGCCTTTCAGCGCCTGCTTCTCGGTCTTCTTCACCGACTTTTCGATGGCGCGGATGGTTTCGCGGCCGGTGTCGGTCAAGAAGATGTGCGCCTGGCGGGCATCGGCCTCGGAGGCGCGCTTTTCCAGGAAACCCTGCGCCTGCAGCCTGTTGATGGTCTTGGTGATGGTGGGCGGGCGCACGCCGAGGCGACCGGCAAGATTGCCCGGCGTCTGGCCGTCCTCGCGGTCGAGCGCCAGCATGATCTGGTCCTGGCCGGCATAGAAGCCGTGCGCCAGAAGCCGAGCCGCCAGTGCGGTCCTTGCCAGCCTTGCCGCGGAATGCAGCCGGCTCATCGTTGCAGTCTTGTCCGCCTTGGCCATGGTCATCCCTCTTCGGCCGTACCGGTGCGTGCAGCATAGACGCAGCCGGCCGGTTGGCAATCGACGATCGAAAAGATTCCGGCGCTCCAAACAGCTTTGCCGGCAAGCATTGCGGTGTCCGCCGTGGCTAATGCCAGATGTTTATTTCAGTTAGATGACAAACGAGTTTCGGCAGCGGCGGATTCACAGCCACCGCGACGCGGGCGATGTGACGGTCGGCAGACCTGGACCGGACGCCCTGTTTGTCGTCACGTCGCGGAGGCAGCGAAGCTTTTCGCAGCCAGGATCATGGGACAATCCCGGCCGGACGCCTTGGCCCATTGGTTTGCCCCGTGCAAAAGCCCGGCACACATCCTATATGGAACCGACAATCCCTTTCGCGGCCCCAGATTTTGGCCCAGTCAGTTCGAGGCAAGCCATGAGCGACGCACAGACGCAGATCCCCGTAACCGTTCTCACCGGCTATCTCGGTGCCGGCAAGACGACGCTGCTCAACCGCATCCTGTCGGAGAGCCACGGCAAGCGTTACGCCGTCATCGTCAATGAATTCGGTGAAATCGGCATCGACAACGACCTGATCGTGGAATCCGACGAGGAAATCTACGAGATGAACAATGGCTGCGTCTGCTGCACGGTGCGCGGCGACCTGATCCGCGTCGTCGAAGGCCTGATGCGCCGCCCCGGCCGCTTCGACGCCATCGTGGTCGAGACCACCGGTCTCGCCGATCCGGTGCCGGTGGCGCAGACGTTCTTCATGGACGACGACGTGCGCTCCAAGACCAAGCTCGACGCGGTGGTAGCGCTGGTCGACGCCAAGCATCTGCCGTTGCGCCTCAAGGATTCCAGGGAAGCCGAGGACCAGATCGCGTTCGCCGACGTCGTCGTGCTCAACAAGACCGATCTGGTCACACCGGAAGAACTCGCCAAGGTCGAGGCGACGATCCGCGCCATCAATCCGGCGGCGAGGATCCATCGCACGACGCGCGCCGGTGTCGCCCTGTCCGAGGTGCTCGACCGTGGCGCCTTCGACCTCTCCAAGGCGCTGGAAAACGATCCGCATTTCCTCGAGGCGCATGACGACCACGATCACCATCATCATGCCCACGATGGTCACGATCACCATGACCATCATGGGCATGACCACCACCATCATGCGCATCCCTCCGACATCCATGATGTGACGGTGCAGTCGGTGTCGCTGCGCGGCGGCGAAATGGACCCGAAGAAATTCTTCCCGTGGATCGAGAAGATCACCCAGATGGAAGGCCCGAACATCCTGCGGTTGAAAGGCATCATCGCGCTCAAGGGCGACGATGAGCGCTACGTCATCCAGGGTGTGCACATGATCATCGAGGGCGACCACCAGCGCGCCTGGAAAGACGGCGAGAAGCACGAGAGCCGGCTGGTGTTCATCGGCCGCGAACTCGACGCCGAGCGGCTGAAGAAGAGCTTTGACGCCTGCCAGGCTGCTTGATTTCCGAAGTTTATAGCGCTAGCGCTGCCCGTTCTTCCTTCTCCCCTTGTGGGAGAAGGTGGCCTCGCGAAGCGAGGTCGGATGAGGGGTGTTCCAGCTTGGCAATGACGGCACTCCGTCACGCACCCCTCATCCGTCTCGGCGCTGCGCGCCGATCCACCTTCTCCCACAGGGGGAGAAGGCGGAGCGCACCCAGCCGCGCTGGCGGCTTCCGATCGAATGGAATGTTCTTACATGCCCACAGTCGCCCCGCTTGATCTCGAAGGCCACTGCCTTGCCGCCGTCTTCCTCGGCGATGTGCCGCATTTCGTGCTGGCCGATGGCGCCGTCCACCGGCTCGACAATGGCCACAAGACGGTTCAGGCCAATGACGGGCTGCTCGCGGCCTTCCACGACGCAGCCAACGACCGGCTGATCACCGGCGGTGAGGACGGCAAGGTGTTTGCCGTGAAGGCAGGTGGCGAGGCACAGGAATTGGCGACAGCCGGCAAGAAGTGGATCACCAGCGTCGCGGCCGGACCGCAGGGCGCCATTGCCTATGCGACGGGGAAAACCGCCTTCGTGCGTTTCGCCGACGGCAAGACCCGGGAATTCGTCCATCCGCGCTCGGTCGAGGGACTGGCGTTTTCGCCCAAGGGCATGCGCTTCGGTGTTGCCCGCTACAATGGCGCGACGCTGCATTTCCCAGCCGCCGAGGGCAAGCCGGTGGAACTTGAATGGGCCGGCGCCCACACCGGCATCACCTTTTCGCCGGACGGCGCCTTCCTCGTCACCACCATGCAGGAAAACGCCTTGCACGGCTGGAAGCTGGCGGACGGCAAGCACATGCGCATGACCGGCTATCCCGGCAAGGTCAAAAGCCTGTCATGGAGCGTCAAAGGCAAATGGCTGGCGAGTTCCGGCGCGCCGGCGGCGATCGTCTGGCCGTTTTCAGGCAAGGACGGCCCGATGGGCAAGGCGCCGCTGGAACTCGGCACGCGCGGCAACGCCATGGTGACGGCTGTTGCCTGCCACCCCAGCCAGGATGTCGTCGCCGTCGGTTATGATGACGGCATGGTGATGGCGGTGCGCTTCTCGGATGCCAAGGAAGTGCTGTTGCGGCGGCCCGGCAAGGGCGCGATCACCTCTATGATGTGGGACAAGGAAGAACGCCGCATCGCCTTCGGCAGTGCCGCCGGCGACTGCGGCGTCATCGACATCACGGCGTAGCTTCGAAATAGCGGATCATTCGGCGCTGCAGGAAACCTTGCCTGTCAGATCGACTGGCTTGCCGTCGCTGTCCTTGTCGGCCGTGCTGTCATAGACGGCAAGCCTGTAGTCCCCATCATAGACGCCTTCGTCGCTGGCCCTGGTCAGGATCGTCAGCTCGACGGAACTGAAGGTCTTGGCCATCTCCTGCTCGTGGTAGATGTTGAGCCGCAGTTCCTTGTTGTCGAGCCAGTACTGGGTGAGGTTGGAATCCTCGAACGTGGTCTTTCGCAATTGGTCGCCGACAGGCCTTGCCTTGATTTCAAGATCACCGCGAAAGTTGAAGGTCGGGCCGCCCATACCGGTGGTGACGCCGGCATCGACCTGGAATTTCACCGCCGTGTCATCGACCGAGCACCAGATGCCGCCGGTGGCGAACGCCGTGCCGACCGACAGCAACAGCGCCGTCACGCAGATGATCGTCCGCATTTTTGCCCCCCGTGTTGCCATTGCCGGCAGCATTGACGCTGAGTTCTCGGGCACGGTCAAGCACCGCCATTGACGGCTGAGCCAATGCAGGACAGACGCGCGGCCAATTGCGGTCGCCGACCCGAATTGGCTAAGAGAGGAACCTGTCAAAGGGGTTTCCATGCACAGCGACATGTCAAAGACGGCCATCGGTGGCATCAGCCGCGACCGCATCGCCAATCTGCGCGAGACCGAAGGAGAAGTGTTCCGCAAGGCACGGCCGAAATCGCAAGCAAAGGTCGGCAACGGCCTGCCCGGCTTCTTCGGCGGCGTGCCGATGCACTGGATGAATGACTGGCCAACGCCATTTCCGATCCTGGTCGACAGCGCCAGGGGCGCCACGATCACCGACATAGACGGCAACAGGCTCGACGATTTCTGCCTCGGCGACACCGGCTCGATGTTCGGCCATTCGCCGCCAGCGGTGGCGCGCGCCATCCGCCGCCAGGCCGGCCGCGGGCTGACCTATATGCTGCCTTCGGAAGACGCGCTCGCCATCGGGCCGCTGCTGCAGCAGCGTTTCGGCCTGCCGTTCTGGCAGATCGCGACGACGGCGACCGACGCCAACCGCTTTGCGCTGCGCGTCGCCCGCGCCGTCACCGGCCGGGAAAAGATCCTGGTCTTCAACGGCTGCTATCACGGCTCGGTGGACGAGACGATGGTGCGGCTGATCGACGGAAAGCCCGTCAACCGGCCGGGACTGGCTGGCGAGTTCCGCGACCTGACCCGTACGGCCAAGGTCATCGAGTTCAACGACATTCCAGCGCTTGAGGCAGCGCTCAAGGACAAGGATGTCGCCTGCGTCATCGCGGAACCGGTGCTGACCAATTCCTGCATGGTTCTGGCCGATCCCGGCTTCCACGATGCGTTGCGGCGTCTCACCCGCGCGGCCGGCACGCTGCTTCTGATCGACGAGACGCATACGATCTCGACCGGTCCGGGCGGCTACACAAGGAAATATGGACTCGATCCGGACTTGTTCGTGCTGGGCAAGCCGATCGCCGGCGGTGTGCCGGCGAGCGTGTGGGGCATGAGTGACGAGGTCGCCTCGCGCTATGCCGACTACAACAGGACCAAGGAGCCCGGCTATTCCGGCATGGGCACGACGCTCTCGGCCAATCCGCTGCAATTCGCCACCATGCGCGCGACGCTCGAAGAGGTGATGACCGAGGACAATTACGACCGCATGGACCATCTGGCGCGGCGGCTCGATGCCGGCCTGACCGGCGTGATCGACCGCTACAATCTGCCCTGGCATGTCGCCCGCGTCGGCGCCCGCGTCGAGTTCATCTGCGCGCCCGGCCCGCTGCGCAATGGCGCCGAGGCGGAGGGTGCGCATGCGCCGGAGCTGGAAGCCGCCATCCATGTCGCGCTGGTCAATCGCGGCGTGTTGATCGCGCCGTTCCACAACATGATGCTGATCTCGCCGGCGACGTCAGGCGCCCAGGTCAACCGGCTGATCGCCGCCTTCGGCGCGGTTGCGGCAAAGCTTGCGGCATGAGACAAGCGGCCATGGACAATGCCATCGTGACCTCGCCTTCGGGCTCCTCGCCCACCGAGGCGCAAGCCTTTCTCGACGCCCATCCCGAGATCGAAGCCTTCGATATCGTGCTGACAGATGCCAATGGCGTCGGCCGCGGCAAGATTGTGCGCCGGCATGAGCTGAAAAGCATCTTCGAGGGCGGCCGCCACATGCCGATCTCGATTCTCGGCCTCGACATCACCGGCGAGGATGTGCATGAAACCGGACTGATCTGGACGACCGGTGACGGCGATCTCCGGGCATGGCCGATCCCCGGCACCCTTGTGCCGCTCCATGGCACCAACCCGCCGCGCGGCCAGGTGCTGATGGCGATGTACCATCTCGAAGGCCAGGCAATGTCTTCGGACCCACGGCTGGCACTGGCCCGGCAAGTCGACATACTGGCGGCCAAGGGGCTCTATCCGGCCGGTGCCTTCGAACTCGAATTTTTCCTGCTGGCCAACGAACGCGATGCCGACGGCAAGGTGCAGCCGGCGCGCGCGGTGCTTGACGGCCGTGTCTCGGGCAAGACGGAAGTCTATTCCGTCGACCATCTGCACGGCATGGAGCCTTTGTTCTCCGACATCTATGCGGCGGCCAAGGTGCAGGGAATTCCGGCCGAGACGGTGATTTCCGAATATGCGCCGGGCCAGTACGAATTGACGCTGAATTACCGCAAGGACGTGATGCGGGCGGCCGACGACCTTGTCATGCTGAAGCGGCTGGTGCGGGCACAGGCGCGCCGTCACGGCGTCACCGCCTGTTTCATGGCCAAGCCGATCGAGAAATATGCCGGCTCGGGCATGCATTTCCACGTGTCGCTGCAGGACAAGACGGGCCGAAACGTATTTTCGGAAGCCGGCGGCGAAAGCTGGTCGCTGCCGCTGCTGCGCGGTCTCGGCGGCCTGATCCAGACGATGGCGGAATCGATGCTGGTGTTTGCGCCGCACGCCAATTCCTGGCGGCGTTTCGTCTCGCAATCCTATGCGCCGGTGGCACCGACCTGGGGCGTCAACAACCGTTCCGTGGCGTTGCGCGTGCCGGCGGGCGACGCCACGAACCGGCGCATCGAGCACCGGCCGTCCGGTGTCGACGCCAACCCCTACCTGATTGCCGCGACAGTGCTCGCCGGTATCATCAAGGGCCTCGACGAGGGGCTTGATCCCGGCCCCGAAACGACGGGCAATGGCTATGAGGCTGCCGTCACCCGCACGACGATGCCGGCCGATTGGCGCGCCGCCATCGAGGCGGCGAGGACATCCAGCTTCCTGAAGGGTGCGCTCGGCGAGGATTTGCACCGCACCTTCGTGGCGATCAAGCAGTCCGAATATTTGCGTGTCGCGCGCACGGTGAGCGAGCTGGATTATCATCTCTACCTGCACGAGGTCTGAGCAGGGAACTATCGCCCGCTTCGGCCATTTCAATATTGGAATGGACGAGGCAGGATGATGGCGACCACAGGTCTTCCGCGCGATGCGAAGATGCCAGCCCGACGCGTTTCCGTTCCGCGCGCCGAACTGATATCGGACGAGACTGATGCCAACTCGATCCCGGAACTGCGCGAGGCGGCGGAAGGTTGCCGTCGCTGTCCGCTGTGGCGCAATGCGACACAGACCGTCTTCGGTGAGGGTCCTGACAACGCCAAGGTGATTTTCGTCGGCGAACAGCCGGGTGACCAGGAGGATCTCGCCGGCAAGCCCTTCGTCGGCCCGGCGGGCAGGGTGTTCGATGCCATCCTCGATGACGCGGACGTTGACCGTCAAAAAGTCTATGTCACCAACGCAGTCAAGCACTTCAAATTCGAGCCGCGCGGCAAGCGTCGCATCCACTCCAAACCCAATGCCGGCGAGGTTCAGGCCTGCCGCTGGTGGCTCGACCAGGAGTTCGAACTGATCAAGCCGCACCTCGCCGTCGCGCTCGGCGCAACGGCGGCGTTGTCGCTGCTTGGCAAGGCGACACCGGTGATGAAGATGCGCGGCCAGGTGATCGAGCGCGAGGACGGCCTGCGTGTGTTCATCACCATCCACCCTTCCTTCATCCTGCGCATCCGCGAGCCTGCGGACAAGGAAGCCGAGCGCAAGCGCTTCCTGAAGGATATGAGAGAGGTAAAGCGGTTGATGGCGGCTTGATCAGGTTGATCAGGGATCGTCGGTCGGCGCCGCCCCTCATTGTCCTGCCGGACATTTCTCCCCGTATAGGGACGGGGAGAAAGGCGCTGTCATCGCGGCTTTCGCCAATCGCCAACGCAAGAAGAGCCCGAGGCACATTTCCTCTCCCCCGTCGATCGGGGGAGAGGTGGCGAGCGAAGCTCGACGGAGTGGGGGTCGACCTCCATTCCGTCTCATTGCCGCTTGCCTGAGCTTTCTGCCCGCCAAATTGTGCCTTGCGGCGGCGCGTTTGCCGAATGGCTTCCCCCACTCCGTCGCTGCTTCGCAGCGCCACCTCTCCCCCCTCCGGAGGGAGAGGAAAGAGCGCCAACGTTGGCGAACTCGCGCTTTAACGGACGAGAATGGCCCTGAGATCGTTGACGTTCGTGCCCGTAGGCCCTGGCACGAACAGGTCGCCGACCGCATTGAACGCCGTCCAGGCGTTGTTGCCCGCCAGCATGGCCTTGGCATCCATACCCGCCGCCCGCATGCGCGAAACGGTCGAACCATCGGCGAAGGCGCCGGCATTGTCTTCCGACCCGTCGATGCCGTCCGTGTCGGCGGCCAAGGCGTGCATACCCTCAACGCCGTTGATGCCGATGGCGAAGGCGAGCAGGAATTCCGAGTTGCGGCCACCCTTGCCCTTGGCGCGCAAAGTCACGGTTGTCTCGCCACCAGACAGGATCACCACCGGCTTTTGGAATGGCCGGTCGCGCGTCGCGACCTCACGCGCGATGGCCGCATGGACGCCACCGACCTCACGCGCTTCGCCCTCGATGGCATCCGACAGGATGACCGCCTCGATGCCCTGTCGACTGGCTTCCGCGGCTGCCGCTTCCAGAGAGACGCCGGCCGAGGCGATGAGATGCACCTCGTTGCGCGAAAAGCGCTGGTCATCGGGACCTGGCGCATCGGCAGCCGGCGAATTGATGTGCGCCATCACCGCAGCCGGCAGCTTCATGCCATAGGCCGATATCGATGCCAGCGCATCTTCACGGCTGCCAACGTCCGGCACGGTCGGCCCGGAAGCGACGAGTGCCGGATTGTCGCCGGGAATGTCGGAGACAACCAGCGACACCACCTTGGCCGGCCAAGCGGCGGCCGCCAGCCGGCCACCCTTGATGGTGGAAAGGTGCTTGCGGATGGTGTTCATCGCAGCGATCGGCGCGCCGGAAGCAAGCAGCGCCTCGTTGACGGCGATCTCGTCGGCGAGCGTCAGGCCGGCGGCCGGCGATGGCAGCAGCGCCGAGCCGCCACCGGAAATCAACGCCACGACCAGGTCGTCCGCGGTCAGCCCCCTGACCTTTTCCAGCAATCGCCGCGAAGCTTCGAGGCCAGCGGCGTCCGGCACCGGATGCGCCGCCTCGATGATCTCGATCCGCTCGCATTTGGCACCATAGCCGTAGCGGGTAACGACCAGCCCTTCGATCGGCCCGTCCCATACCTTCTCGAACGCCGCCGCCATCTGCGCCGAGCCTTTGCCCGCGCCAATGACGATGGTGCGGCCCTTGGGTCTGGCCGGCAGATGATCCCTGATGGTGCGCTCCGGATCGGCAGCGGCGACGGCGGCGTCGAAGATCGAGATGAGGAAAGCCTTGGGGTCGAGCTCTGTCATTTGGCTTCCGGCGGCAAGGCAAGCTCTTGGCGGTCGATGCCCAGGTGGGCGCACAGCGCATCGACGACCACGCCGTGATCCTCGCGCTCCGGCAGGCCGGACACAGCGATCACGCCAATGACGCCGGAGCCCTTGACCGTGACCGGAAAACCACCGCCGGCCAACACATAGTCCGAGATGTCGAGGCCTTCGCCGACCTTGAAGGTGCGGTCCGGGCGTTGCTGCTCCAGCACCAGCCGATAGGTGCTCCTGAGATACCGCCTGACGACGTTGATCTTGCGCCGCGCCCAGTCCGGGTTGGAGGCGTTCGAGCCCGGCATCGCCGCATAGAAGAGCGGCCGATCGAAGGTCCTGATGTCGACGATAACAGGCATGTTCTCGGCAAGCGCCCGGTCACGGATGGCCGAACCGATCTTGAAAGCGACAGCCTCGTCAAAGGCTGGAAAAACAAGAACCTCTTCCTGTCTCTTGATCAGAGCGATGTCGTCCGCGGCGGCCATTTTCTTCCTCCGAAAATCGTCACACGTCGTTTGTACGACAAGCTCTGCCCGGTCAAGCACATGTCGCAGCGGTCGTCTTGCCCCGCCAGCGTCGACCCCCACTCCGTCGAGCTTCGCTCGACACCTCTCTCCCGATCGACGGGGTAGAGGAAGCGCGCCAAGCTGTCCGAACCGGCACCCGTCTTGCGAAGCAGGGGAACCACTTAGCAATCAGGCGCAATCATCATCTTGTCCCCCGCGAAGATCGACCCCCCACTCCATCGAGTTGCGGTCCTCTCCCCTCGGCGGTCGGTCTTAACCCGCGACCATGTCTGTCTTCGCTGCTCGCCCGGCCACATAGACCTCGCGCACGGTGCGGTCGTCGCCCAAGGTCTGCAGGAGAAACAATTCCTGCGCCAGGGTCTCGACTGTTTCCATCCTGAGCCGCATCGCCGGCGTGGCGTTCGCATCCAGCACGACGATGTCCGCATCGGTGCCTTCGTTCAGCGTGCCGATCCTTTCCACCGCCGACAGCGCCTCGGCGTTGCCGCGCGTGATCTGCCAGAAAGACTGGAACGGGTTCAGCTTCTCGCCATTCAGCGCGATCACCTTGTAGCCCTCGTCCATGGTGCGCAGCATCGAATAGTTGGTGCCGCCGCCGACATCGGTGGCGGCCGCGATGCGCAGCGCTTTGTCACGGTTGCGGTAGCGCTGATAGTCGAACAAGCCGGAGCCAAGGAAGAGGTTGGAGGTCGGACAGAATACCGCAACCGAGCCGCTGTCCGACAGCGCGTCCGCCTCGCGCTCGGAGAGATGGACGCAGTGGCCGAACAGGCTCTTTTTGCCCAACAGCCCGTAATGCTCGTAGACGTCGGTGTAGTCGCGTGACCACGGGTAGAGTTCCTGTGTGAAGGCGATCTCGGCGTGGTTTTCCGACAGATGCGTCTGCATGTGCAGGTCGGGATGCTCGCGACAGAGCGCTCCGGCCATCTCCATCTGCTGCGGCGAGGAGGTGATGGCGAAGCGTGGGGTGATGGCATAAAGCTGGCGCCCCTTGCCGTGCCATTCCTTTATCAGCGCCTTGGTGTCGTCATAGCCGGATTGCGGCGTGTCGAGCACACCTTCGGGCGCATTGCGGTCCATCATCACCTTGCCGGCGATGTTGAGCATGTTGCGATCGTGCGATTCGGCGAAGAAGGCCTCCGCCGAGGCCTTGTGCACCGAGCAGTAGGCGACCACCGTCGTGGTGCCGTGACGCACCATCTCGTCGAGGAACAGCCGCGCTATGCGGCGTCCATGCTGCGCGTTGGCGAACTTCGTCTCTTCCGGGAAGGTGTAGGTATTCAGCCAGTCGAGCAGTTCGGCGCCATAGGAAGCAATGACCTGCATCTGCGGAAAATGCGCATGCGCGTCGATGAAGCCGGGCAGCAACAGATGCGGCCGGTGGTCGATTTTTTTCACCGCCTCGCCAGCCTGCTTTTCGACATCGGCATAGGCGCCAGCGGCGACGATCCTGCCATCGCTGATCAGCACGCCGCCATCTTCCTCGTAGCGCCAGGCCGAATGGTCGTCGATGGTTTGCGGCCAGCGCTCGAAGGACAGCGTGCGGCCGCGCAGAAGTATCGAGGTCATGCCTATTTCCCTGCGCCTTCGAACCAGGTCACCAGCAGCGCCCGCTCCTTGTCTGATATCTGCGAGACATTGGCAGGCGGCATGGCGTGGCTGCGTCCGGCCTGCAGATAGATCTCGCGGGCATGTTCGGCGATGCCTGCGTCGGTGTCGAGCATCACGCCCTTGGGCGCATGGTAGATGCCCTCATAGACCGGCTCCGCCGCATGGCACATCGAACAGCGGCCGAGCACGGTGTCGCGCACGGCCGGAAAATGCGCGGAGGCGATATAGAGTTCCGCCGATGCGGATTGCTTGGGTTCGCCGGTCAGCACCCTCGGCACGGTCGACAGCCAGATGATGATGATGAACAGGACAAGGGCGCCCAGCCAGGTCCAATGCGGGTTGCCCTTGCGCGCATGGACGCTGTTGAAATAGTGCCGGATCAGCACGCCGATGATGAACACCAGCGAGGCGATGACCCAGTTGAACTCGGTCCCGAACGCCAGCGGATAATGGTTCGACAGCATCAGGAACAGCACCGGCAACGTCAGATAGTTGTTGTGGAGCGAGCGCTGCTTGGCGATCTTGCCGTATTTCGGATCGGGCTTGCGGCCGGCGATGAGGTCGGCGACGACGATCTTCTGGTTGGGGATGATGACCATGAAGACATTGGCCGACATGATCGTGGCGGTGATGGCGCCCAGATGCAGGAAGGCGGCGCGGCCGGTGAACAGGTGCGTCAGCCCCCAGGCGATGAACACCAGCACACAGTAGAGCACCAGCATCAGGCCGGTATCGCTTTTGCCCAGCGGCGAGCGGCACAGGAGATCATAGACCACCCAGCCGACGCCGATTGTCGCCATAGACAGCAAGATGCCCACGGGTACCGACATCGGCAGCACGTTGGGATCGATCAGGAACAGATCGGCTCCGGCA
This sequence comes from Mesorhizobium sp. B1-1-7, assembly GCF_006442705.1. Classification (NCBI taxonomy): domain Bacteria; kingdom Pseudomonadati; phylum Pseudomonadota; class Alphaproteobacteria; order Hyphomicrobiales; family Phyllobacteriaceae; genus Mesorhizobium; species Mesorhizobium sp. B1-1-7. The sequence goes on from NZ_VFWQ01000002.1 coordinate 455,212, forward strand.
TAATAGACCACGCACAGCATGGCAAAGCCTGACAGCCAGGTGGCATAGGATTCCCATTTGAACCAGGTCAGGTGCTCGGGCATCTCGGCCGGCGCCACCAGATATTTCTGGATGTGGTAGAAGCCGCCGCCATGCACCTGCCATTCCTCGCCGAAGGCGCCAACCGGCATCCCGGGACGCTGGCGCAGGCCAAGATCGAGCGCGACGAAATAGAAAGACGAGCCGATCCAGGCGATGCCGGTGATGACATGCAGCCAGCGCACGGCGAAGCTCAGCCAGTCCCAGAAAATCGCGAAATCCATCATTGACGTCGTCCCTGCCGATGACGCGACTTTACGGTGTCGCGCGCAAACGAAAAGAGGCGAGGTGTACGATGACTTTCAAAAAAAAATGGAAAATACTACAGCGCCGCGCGTCCTCTTGGACGCGCAAAGGACGCTGTAGCACTTTGATCTGGCGCATGATCCTTTCCGAAAATCGATTCCGATTTTTCGGGGTCATGCGCTAGGCTAATCGCTGCAAACCGGCGAAAGTGCTCCGCATGGCCTATCTCGACAACATCGCCGTTTTCGTCCGCGTCGTCGAACTCGGCAATCTGTCGGCGGCGGGCCGCGACATGCGCATTTCGCCGGCGGTCGCCTCCAACCGCATCAAGGAGTTGGAGAAGCATCTTGGCGTGCGGCTGTTCAACCGCACCACGCGGCAGTTGATGCCGACCGAGCACGGCACGGTTTTTTATGCGGGCGCCAAGCAGGTGCTGGAAGCGATCACCGAAGCGGAGGCCGCCGTCTCGGCGCTGTCCGGCCAGCCGCGCGGCACCATCCGCGTGACCGCACCGCTCGGCCTCGGCCGCCGGCTGGTGGCCTCGGGCATTCCCGATTTCCACGATAAATACCCTGACATCGAGGTGCGGCTGAGGCTCTCGGACCATAATGTCGATATCATGAAGGAAGGCATCGACGTCGCTTTCCGGCTCGGCATCATCGAGGATTCCAGCCTCAGGATGCGCGGCATCATGGAATGCGAACGCGTGCTGGTGGCGGCGCCGAAATATCTGGAAGCGCGCGGCGAACCGGTGGAGCCGCAGGAACTGATCGGCCGCAAGCACGACTGCCTGATGCTACGCTACTCCGGCGCGCGCGAATATGTATGGACACTGCAAACTCCCACCGGCCCGCAGAAATTCGAGGTGCATGGCCCCTACGACACGGACGATGGCGACGTGCTGACCGGCTGGGCGCTATCGGGACGCGGCATCATCAACAAGCCGCGCTTCGAGGTCGAACCGTTCATCCGCGACCGGCGGCTGAAGGTGATCCTGAGCAACACGCCGCCGACGCCAGTGCAGTTCGCGGCCGTCTATCCGCACAAGAAGCTGCAGGACCCCAAGGTGCGGCTGCTGCTCGACTTCATGGCGGAGCGCTGCCAGCGGCTGATCAAGGATCTTCTGGCCGGCAAGTAGAGGTGACAAGGGGCTGGCTGGCAAGTGAACGGCTCCTGGCCCAGTCGAAGGGGTTGCCTTGCGCGGTGGCGAACTTAGGTTCGCGTGCACGGCCTCATGGTCGATGGCTGCGCGACGAGCAAACCACAATGCATCTCACCGTTTCGCTCAACATTGCTTCCATGGCCGGCCAGACCAGCGCGCTCACTTTCAGGGATGTGGCCGGCTTTGTCCGGCAGGCGGAAGCGGCCGGGCTGGACATGATTATCCTTGAAGACTCCGCGCCAGATGCCCCAGCGTCCAGCAGCCCTTTCGAAGCGACCACCTTGCTGGCCGCATTGGCGACCGTGACAACCAGGATCGGGCTGGTCGCCGCGGCCTCGACCGTCGCTCACCAACCGTACAATCTGGCGCGCCGTTTCGCCTCGCTCGACATCATCAGTCATGGCCGCGCCGGCTGGCACGCGACGATGGCGCAGGCGCCGCGCGAGGCGGCCAATTTCAGCCGGCCGGATGGATTTTCCAGCGACGATTTCCGCCGCCGCACCGAGGAATATATCGGCATCGTCCACGGCTTGTGGCAGGGCTGGGATGCGGATGCGCTGCTGTTCGACAAGAGCGGCGGCCGCTTCCATGATCCCGAAAAAATGCACCTGCTCGACCACAAGGGCGAATTTTTCTCCGTGCGCGGCCCGCTCAACGTCGCGCGCTCGCCGCAGGATAAGCCGGTGCTGGTGCTGTCCATTCTGTCCGAAGCCGACATGGATATCGCCGCCAGGACCGCCGACGTCATCCTCCTGGATGGATCCGCCGAGGACGCCAAGGCGCGCCATGACGATCTGAAGCGGCGCGTGGCCGTCTGCGGACGCGAACCAGGCTCGGTCAAGGTGCTGCTGAATGTCGGCATCGATGTCGATCGTCTCGATGCATCGTTCCGCTCGCAAAGCTGCGATGGGTTCAACATCGCGATGCAGCTTCCGGCACTGGACGGTTTCGTCGGCCGCGTGTTGCCGGAGCTGCGGCGGCGCGGCCTTTTGCGGGGCGGTTATCGCGGCACGACGTTGCGCTCGCATCTTGGCCTTGCCGGCGGAGGTGACCAATGACCGCGCAGATGAAGCTCGGCGCCTTCCTGTGGGCGACGGGCCACCACATCGCCGCCTGGCGCCACCCCAAGGCGCATGTGACCGCCGGCATCGATATCGATCACTACATCCGGCTGGCGCGCACGGCGGAAGCGGCGAAGTTCGACATGATCTTCTGCGAAGACGCCGCCGGCCTGCGCGAGGCCAATGTCGGCATCGCCAGCCAGACGTCGCGCTCGATCGGCTTCGAGCCGATCAGCCTGCTTTCGGCGCTCGCCGTACAGACGAGCCGCATCGGCCTCGTCTCCACCGCCTCGACGAGCTATAACGAGCCCTACGGGCTGGCGCGGACGTTTCTTTCACTCGACCATCTGAGCGGTGGCCGGGCCGGCTGGAACCTGGTCACCTCGGCCAGCCCGATCGAGGCCGCCAATTTCGGCTCGACCGGCCTCAAGCCGCATGCCGACCGCTATGAGCGGGCGCGCGAATTCGCCGAGGTGGTCACCGGGCTGTGGCACGGAAAGCTCGGCGCCTCCGGCCATGACGGCCAGAGCTTTTCGGTTCGTGACCCACTCGATCTGCCGCGTTCGCCACAGGGCGCGCCGGTCATGGTCCAGGCCGGCGCCTCGGATGTCGGCCGCGACCTTGCCGCACGCACCGCCGACGTGGTGTTCACGGCAGCGCAGACCTTCGAGGAGGCGAAGGCCTTCTACGACGACCTCAAGGGGCGTATGGCAAGCTATGGACGCGAGCCGGACGACATCAAGATCATGCCCGGCGTCGCGCCCGTGGTGGCGGAAACGGAAGTCGAGGCCCGGGAAAAATTCGAGGAGTTGCAGGCGCTGATCCCCGACGACGTCGGCGTGGCGCTGCTGTCCAGCTATCTCAGCATCTCCGATCTGTGGCGATATCCGATCGACGGGCCGCTGCCCGAATTGCCGGAGAGCGAAGGGATGAAAAGCCGGCAGGCGCTGGTCATCGAACAATCGCGCCGCGACGGCCTTTCCATCCGCCAGCTTGCCCGTCATTTCGCCGGCGCCAGGGGTCATTGGCGTATCGTCGGCACGGCGGCCCAGATCGCCGACGAATTGCAGGCGCGGTTCGAAGGCGGCGCGGCCGACGGCTTCAACGTCATGCCGTCCTATTTCCCCGGCGAACTCGATGCCTTTTGCGAACTCGTGGTGCCGGAGCTGCAGCGGCGCGGGCTGTTCCGCAGGGATTATGAGGGCCGAACGCTGCGCGACCATCTGGGCTTGAAGCGGCCGGTGTAGTCGCGGCTTAGCCGGCCATCGCCTTGTCTTGGACCTGATGGTCGGCACCCGGGGCAGCGGCGTGAGCAACCAGCGCCGTCATGATCTCGGCGGCCGCAAGTGCTGCGATAACTTGCGGGCGCTTGTCCTTGACCGCATCACCGCCGATCGGCGAGACGAGGCGAGTAAACTCCGCTTCCGTGCCATCAGCCGATTTCAGGAACCAGTTCCTGAAGGTCGCCTTCTTGGTCTTCGAACCGATCATGCCGACATAGGCGGCGTCATCGCGTTTCAGCGCTTCGGCGACGATTAGGAAGTCCAGCGCGTGGTCATGGGTGAGGATGGCGAATGCGGTGCCGGCGGGCGCCTTGCGCACCTCGGCCTCCGGCATGGGCGTCAGCCGCGTCTCGATGGTTTCCGGCATGCCTTCCAGCGCTTCGGCCCGCGTTTCGATGACGACGCCGTGGACGGGAAGCAGTGCTACCGTCGACGCCAGCGCCTGGCCGACATGGCCGCCGCCGAAGATGTAGACATGCGGCAGGTGGGCCTCTTCGGCTTCGGCGCCCGCAATCAGATCGGCGGCAAGTGCTGCATCGACAAGCCGGATCAGCACTTCGACGCGCCCGCCGCAGCATTGGCCAATTTCGGGCCCCAGCGGCACGTCGAGCGTGGCGCGGACTTCGTCGGCTGCGATGCGGGTTCCCCTCCCCCTTGAGGGGAGGGTGGCGGCAAAGCCGCCGGGTGGGGTCGGATCGACCGGTCTCGACGTCCTTGCGGTGCCTTTTGAGAGGACCCCCTCTGGCCGCTTCGCGGCCTGCCCTTCGCTATGGCTCCGGGCGCTCGTCGCTGAAAAAGCCAAATCGTTGGCTTTTTGTCGGCCTACGGCCGATCGCTCCTCTCCCCCCTCGAGGGGGGAGAAAAGCATCTGCCTGGCCTTGTCGATGGCCATGTATTCGAGCTGGCCGCCGCCGATCGTGCCAAAGATGGCCGATGCCGAGACGAGCATGAAGGCGCCCTTCTCGCGCGGCGTCGAGCCCTTGGTGTCAGCCACTTCGACCAGGGCGACCCGGTGGGCGCTGGCGAGAAAGGCTTTCAGGCTTTGCACTTTCGAGTTCATCATTTGCATTCCCAATTGGGAAATATAGGCTTTTCACGCTGATTTTGCACGTTTTGGCGACTTAGGCGCCAGCCCTGGCCTCTCTCTTCAGCCGCTCGATCGTCATCAGCACGCGTTCCGGCGTTGCAGGAGCATCGAGACGCGGGCAGATCTTGTGGTCGGCGACACTGGCCACCGCATCCGACAATGCATGCAGCACGGACATGCCGAGCGGGAAGGGCGGCTCGCCAACCGCCTTGGAGCGGTGGATCGTCGGCTCGCTCGCCTCGGGCCAGTCGGCCAGAGTCACGTTGAAGATCTTCGGCCGGTCTGACGCCAGCGGGATCTTGTAGGTCGACGGCGCATGGGTGCGCAGCCGGCCCTTGTCGTCCCACCACAGTTCTTCCGTCGTCAGCCAGCCCATGCCCTGGATGAAGCCACCCTCGATCTGGCCGAGATCGATGGCCCGGTTCAGCGAGCGGCCGGTTTCGTGCAGGATGTCGGTGCGCTCGACCACATATTCGCCGGTCAGCGTGTCGACCGAGACTTCCGAGCAGGAAGCCCCGTAGGCGAAATAGTAGAAGGGGCGACCCTGTCCCTTGTCGCGGTTCCAGTGGATTTTCGGCGTCTTGTAGAATCCCGCCGCCGAAAGCTGAATGCGCGCCATGTAGGCTTGCTTGACGAGGTCGGCGAAGGCGATCTCCTGGTTGCCGACGCGCACCCGGTTGGGCAGGAAAACCACCTGGTCGTGCGGCACCTGGTACTTTTCGGCGGCGAAGTCGATGAGCCGGTCCTTGATCTGACGCGCACCGTTCTGCGCGGCCATGCCGTTGAGATCGGAGCCGGAAGACGCCGCAGTGGCCGAGGTGTTGGGCACCTTGCCGGTTGTGGTCGCCGTGATCTTCACCTGGTCGAGGTCGATCTGGAATTCTTCGGCCACCACCTGCGCGACCTTGAGGTAGAGGCCCTGCCCCATCTCGGTGCCGCCATGGTTCAGATGTACCGAACCGTCGGTGTAGACATGCACCAGCGCACCGGCCTGGTTGTAGTGCGTGGCGGTGAAGGAAATGCCGAACTTGACCGGCGTCAGCGCCAGGCCGCGCTTGATGAAACGGCTGTTGGCGTTGAAGGCCGAAATCTCCCGCCGTCGCCGCGCATAGGAGGCGCTTTCCTCCAGTTCGCCGACGATGCGCTGGATGATGTTGTCCTCGACCGTCTGGTGATAGGGCGTGATGTTGCGGCCCCCCTCGCTATCACCACTGGTGCCGTAGAAATTCCTCTTACGGATTTCCAGCGGATCCTGGCCGACCGCGAAGGCGACCTCGTCGATGACGCGTTCGGCACCGACCATGCCTTGCGGGCCGCCAAAGCCACGAAAGGCGGTGTTGGATACGGTGTTGGTGTAGAGCGGCGCCGATTGCGCATGCACCGTCGGCCAGAAATAGGTGTTGTCGCAGTGGAACAGTGCGCGGTCGGTGACCGGGCCAGACAGGTCCGACGAAAAGCCGCAGCGCGCCGCGAACATGAAGTCGACGCCGAGGATGTTGCCTTCGTCATCGAAGCCGACTTCGTAGTCGACGAGGAAGTCGTGGCGCTTGCCGGTGGCAATCATGTCGTCGTCGCGGTCGGGCCGGATTTTTACCGCGCGATGGTGCTTCTTGGCGGCGATCGCGGCCAATGCCGCAAACTGGTTGCCTTGTGTTTCCTTGCCGCCGAAGCCGCCGCCCATGCGGCGGATTTCCACAGTGATGGCATTGCTCGGCACCCCGAGCGCATGGCTCACCATGTGCTGGACTTCGCTCGGATGCTGGGTCGAGGAGTAGATGGTGACGTCCTGGTCCTCGCCGGGAACGGCCATGGCGATGTGACCCTCGAGATAGAAATGCTCCTGGCCGCCGACGCGCATCTTTCCCTTCAGCCGGCGCGGCGCCTGACGGATCGCGGCCGCCGCGTCGCCGCGTCTCAGCGTGAGAGGCGGCGTGACCAACTTGTCCTTCCTCGGGTCGAGGTCGCCGATATCGGTGACGAAGGGCAATTCCTTGTATTCGACCTTGGCCAACCTGGTGGCGCGGCGTGCTTGTTCGCGAGTCTCGGCAATAACGCAGAAGATCGGCTGACCATGGAACTCGACCTTGCCGTCGGCGAGCACCGGCTCGTCATGGCGGCCAGTCGGCGAGATGTCGTTCTCGCCCGGCACATCCTTTGCCGTCAGCACATCGACGACGCCCGGCGCGGTGCGCACCGCCGAAAGGTCCATCTCGACGATCGTGGCATGGGTCGCAGCCGAAAAGCCGAGGCAGCCATGCAGCGTGCCGGCCGGTTCCGGCATGTCGTCGATATAGACCGCCGTGCCGCTGACATGCTTGTGGGCGGAATCGTGCCGCTGATCGGTGGCGACGCCGCCGACGATTTTCTCAGCCTTGAGACTAGCGGTGGCGTGCTTGTTCATCATGCCGCCTCGTTGCGTGACACCTGGAATGGTGCCCTGGTGCCGGTGGTTTCGACAAAGAAGCGCAACAACAGGTTTTTCGCCGCCAGCGCCCGGTATTCGGCTGACGCGCGCATGTCGGTGAGCGGCGTGAAATCCCTGGCGTACTCAGTCATCGCCGCCTCGACCGTCGCTTCGGTCCAGGGTTTGCCGCGCAAGGCACTTTCGACCGCCGACGCCCGCTTCGGGGTCGCGGCCATGCCGCCATAGGCAATGCGGATATCGGCAACCGTGCCATCCCCGGCCAGAGTCAGGGAAAAGGCGCCAAGGGCGGCGGTGATGTCCTCGTCGCGGCGCTTGGTGATCTTGTAGACGGCGAATTTCGCCCCCTTGGCGGGGACAGGAACGTGCACGGCTTCGACGAACTCGCCCGGCTGCCGATCCTGCTTGCCGTAGGCAATGAAGAAATCCTGCAACGGGATCGTGCGCCGCTTCTTGCCCCTGCGCAGCGTCAGCCGCGCGCCGAGCGCGATCAATGGCGGCGGCGTGTCGCCGATCGGCGAGCCGTTGGCGATGTTGCCGCCGATGGTGCCCATATTGCGCACCTGTTCGCCACCGATGCGGTCGAACAATGGTCCGAGCGCGGGGATGCGCTTCGACAGCGTCGAGAAGGCTTCGGTGTAGGTGACGCCGGCGCCGATCGATATGACGCCCTTGTCTTCGGAGATCGTGCAAAGCCCGTCGAGACCGCCGATGAAGATCACCGGCGAGATATCGCGCATGTGCTTGGTGACCCACAGGCCGACATCGGTCGCCCCGGCAACGATGGTGGCCGTGGGTTCCTTGTCCAGTATGGCGGCGAAATCATCGACATTGGCCGGCACCACAAGTCTTGCCTTGCCGGCGCCGATCTCGACCCGCGCGCCGTCATGCATGGCGTCGAGCCTTGCCGTGATCGCCTCGCGCTCCGCCGCCAGCGGGTCTTTCGCCGCCTTGCCGTAGCTGGAGATGGCGTGGGCGGCGCGCATGATCGCCTCGTAGCCGGTGCAGCGGCAAAGGTTGCCTTGCAGGGCTTTTTCGATCGTCGTGTTCGATGGGGCCGATGATCTCATCCACAGGCCGTAGAGCGACATGATGAAGCCCGGCGTGCAGAAGCCGCATTGCGAGCCGTGGAAATCGACCATTGCCTGCTGCACAGGGTGCAGTTGGCCGGGCAGGCCGCGCAAATGCTCGACCGTCACGACATGGGTGCCGTCCAGCGAGCCGAGGAAGCGGATGCAGGCGTTGACACTTTCATAGACCAGTCCGCCGGCCGAGAGCTTGCCGACGAGCACGGTGCAGGCGCCGCAATCGCCTTCGGCGCAGCCTTCCTTGGTGCCGCGCAGCGAGCGGTCGAGCCGCAGCCAGTCGAGCAAGGTCGTGTCGGGTGCCACCGAAGACAGCACGACATCCCTGCCATTGAGGATGAAACGGATTTCGTTGCGGATATTGACCTTGGCCATGCCTCAACTCCCCCTGTAGGTCGAATAGCCGTAGGGCGAGATCAGAAGGGGCACATGATAGTGCACCGCCTCCGCCATGCCGAAGCGGATCGGCACCCTGTCGAGGAAAGCCGGCTCGGGCAGCTTTGTTCCCTGGCCACGCAGATAGTCGCCCGCCGCAAAGATCAGCTCGTATTCGCCGATGCGGAAGTCGCCGCCGACAAGCAACGGCGCATCGCAGCGGCCATCGGCGTTGGTCGCGACCGTCTTCAGAAGCGTGCGGGCGGCACCGTCGAGACGGTAAAGAGTGATCGACAGGCCCGCCGCCGGCTTGCCGGTCGCCGTGTCGAGAACATGGGTCGTCAGGCGTCCGCCATCGGCTTTCGACGTCTCTGCCATTGGCCGCCTCCCTTTCCCAGTTGAACGAACTGGCTGGTACAATCGAACACAAGTGATGAATTGTGCGCCAATTAAAGGCGATGCATAAGTCCCGGTCGAGCGGAGTGCGACAAAAACACTTTCAAAAATTTTCGGGGGAATGCGAGAAGCACCCTTTCGATATCCTGATCATACTTCGGGCGATGCCCCGCGGGAGGGACGATGCGTTACGAAAGAGACATGCGCGGCTATGGAGCCAATCCGCCGGATCCGAAATGGCCTGGCGGAGCGCATGTCGCGGTGCAGTTCGTCGTCAACTACGAAGAGGGTGGCGAGAACTGCGTGCTGCACGGCGACAAGGCTTCGGAAGCCTTCCTGTCGGAGATCGTCGGCGCCGCGGCCTGGGTGGGCCAGCGCCACTGGAACATGGAATCGATCTACGAATACGGGGCGCGGGCCGGTTTCTGGCGGCTGCTGCGCCTGTTCAGCGAGAGCCAGGTGCCGGTGACCTGCTACGGCGTCGCCACCGCGTTGGCACGCTCGCCCGACCAGGTGACGGCCATGCAGGAGGCTGGCTGGGAAATCGCCTCGCATGGGCTGAGATGGATCGACTACCGCGACCACAGCGCCGGGGACGAACGCCGCGACCTCGAAGCCGCGATCAAGCTGCATTACGAGGTCACAGGCCAGCGCCCGACCGGCTGGTATACGGGCCGCACCTCGGTCAACACGGTGCGGCTGGTCGCAGAAGAGGGCGGATTCGACTACGTGTCGGACACCTATGACGACGAACTGCCCTACTGGTTCGAGCATGCGGGCGGCACGCAGCTCATCATCCCCTATACGCTCGACGCCAACGACATGCGCTTTGCCACCCCGCAAGGCTTCAACTCGGGCGACCAGTTCTTCGCCTACCTCAAGGACAGCTTCGACACGCTCTATGCCGAGGGCAAGGCGGGCCGGCCGCGCATGATGAACATCGGCCTGCATTGCCGGCTCGTCGGGCGGCCGGGCCGGGTGGCGGCGCTGAAGCGCTTCGTCGACTATGTGAAGTCGCACGACAAGGTCTGGCTGGCGCGGCGCATCGACATCGCCAGGCACTGGCAGGAAAATCATCCCTACAGGCAGGCGGCGCTGCGCCCGTCGAAAATGGAATTCGAAACCTTCGTTCACAGCTTCGGCGGCGTGTTCGAGCATTCGCCGTGGATTGCCGAACGCGCCTATGAACTTGAGCTCGGTCCAGCGCATGACACGGCCGGCGGCCTGCACAATGCGCTCTGCCGCGTCTTCCGCTCGGCCAGCGAGACCGAGCGGCTCGGCGTGCTCAACGCCCATCCCGACCTTGCCGGCAAATTGGCCAAGGCCAGGCGGTTGACCGCGGAATCGACCCGCGAACAGGCCTCCGCCGGTCTCGACGCGCTGACCGACAAGGAGCGCGAACTGTTCTCCAAACTCAACGCCGCCTACGTCACCACCTTCGGCTTCCCCTTCATCATCGCGGTGAAGGGCAAGACCAAGGAGGAAATCCTGGCGGAATTCGAAGCCCGCATCGGCAACAGCCGCGGCGTGGAATTCGAGACCGCCTGCAAACAGGTCGAGCGCATCGCGCTGCTCCGCCTCAGGGACATGCTACCGCAATAGGTTTGAACCCATGGATACGATCAGGATGCCCGAGCGAACCTATTATGCTCCACATGGCGGCCATTCCGGCCAGAACGAGCTTTTGACCGGCCGCGCCGTCTTCACCGAGGCCTATGCCGTCATTCCCAAGGGGGTGATGCAGGACATCGTCACCAGCGCCTTGCCGTTCTGGAACGAGACCCGCGTCTGGATTCTGTCGCGTCCGCTGTCCGGCTTCGCCGAGACGTTTTCGCAGTACATTGTCGAGATCGCGCCCGGCGGCGGCAGCGAGCGGCCGGAACCCGATGCCGGCGCCGAGGGCGCCCTGTTCGTGGTCGAGGGCGAGTTGACGGTCCTGCTTGCCGGCAAGAAGCATATGTTGCGGCCCGGCGGCTTTGCCTTCCTGCCGCCGGCCAGCGGCTGGACGGTTCGCAATGAAGGCAAGGCGGCTGTTCGCTTCCACTGGATCCGCAAGGCCTATGAGGCCGTCGACGGCATCGAAGCACCGGAAGCCTTCTTCACCAACGAACAGGAGATCGCGCCGACGCCGATGCCCGGCACCGAGGGCCGCTGGGCGACGACGCGGTTCGTCGATCCGGCCGATTTGCGCCACGACATGCATATGACCATCGTGACGCTCGAGCCTGGCGCCGTCATTCCGTTCGCCGAGACGCATGTGATGGAGCACGGGCTCTACGTGCTCGAAGGCAAGGCGGTCTACCGCCTGAACCAGGACTGGGTCGAGGTCGAGGCCGGCGACTATATGTGGCTGCGCGCATTCTGCCCGCAGGCCTGCTATGCCGGCGGCCCGGGGAAATTCCGCTATCTGCTCTACAAGGACGTCAACCGGCACGCCAAGCTCGGCGGTGCCGATATCGGTGGTCGCACGCGGTGACCCGCCCCATCTTGGCTCACATCGTCGCGCGGCCGCTGACGCGTGAGGCGTTTGCCGAATTCGGCGACGTCATCGACATGGGCGGCAACAACCACTACCCGATCAATGGCGGCAAGGCCGAGCGCTACCACGATCTTGCCACCGCTGGGGCAACGGGACCGAACGCCCGCGTGCTGATCTCGATGGTGCACAGCACGCCTTACGAACTGCCGCTGAAGCTGACCATGGTCGAGCGGCATCCGTTCGGCAGCCAGGCCTTCATTCCGCTGTCGCCGCGCCCGTTCCTGGTCGTCGTCTGCAGTGACGGCAAGCAGGGGCCGGGCGAACCGCACGCCTTCATCACCGCGCCCGGACAAGGCATCAACTATTCTCGCAATCTCTGGCATGGCGTGCTGACGCCGCTTGGCGAAGCCCAGGACTTCCTGATCGTCGACCGTGGCGGCGACGGTTCCAATCTCGAGGAATTCCATTTCTCGCACGCCTACGAGATCCATCTTCCATAATTTTTTTGTGCATGTCGTCACCCCAAAACCGGGGCACTTTTGGGCGACGTGCACCAGGAGACCCGTCATGACCGACATTTCGCTGATCGACCGCCTGCTCGACGTCATCGAGCACGACATCGTGCCGAAGACGGAGGAAGGCGTTGCCCACGGCAACAAGCTGTTCGGTGCGGCGATCCTGCGCAAGCACGACCGCTCGCTGGTGCTGGCCGAGACCAACAACGAGATCGAAAACCCGCTCTGGCATGGCGAGGTGCATTGCCTCAAGCGTTTTTACGAGATGCCCAGGGCGGAGCGCGTCGATACCAAGGACGCCATCTTCCTCGCCACGCACGAACCATGCTCGCTCTGCCTGTCGGCAATCACCTGGACCGGCTTCGACAATTTCTACTATCTGTTCAGCCATGAGGATTCGCGCGACAGCTTCGCCATCCCGCACGATCTGAAAATCCTGAAAGAGGTCTTCACCCTCGATCCCGGCGGCTACAATGCCGAGAACGCCTATTGGAAGAGTTTCTCCATACGCAGGCTGGTGCGGGCGCTGCCGGAGGCCGAGCGCCAGAGGCTGGAAACGCGCATCGGCAAGATTTCGGCGCGTTACGATGAACTCTCCGGCGCCTACCAGGCGAACAAGGACGAGAACGACATTCCGCTGAATTGAGAGGGATCGCCTAGCTTACCTTCGCGTTTTTCAATACCTCATTTATCTTGGCCTGCCAGCCCTTGCCAGTCGCCTTGAATTTTCTGACGACGTCCTGATCCAGACGGATGGACACAACTTGCTTGGGCTTTTCCACAGGAGGCCGGCCACGAGCGCGCCTTATGCTTTCGAAAAGTTCCGGAAACGCTTCCGCGAAAGGCTTGGCTCGCGCCAATTGCTCGTCAGTCGCCTCCGCGTCGTCGGAATCAGCAGCGATTTGCCTTTGGATTTCCGCTTCCTCCTCATCGGTAAGCGGCCGAATACGTGACTTAGGGTTGTTCATATACTGACCTTTCCTTTCGGCTAGCACGACGCATCGAGATCACCGAAATCGCTTCGGAACCAAGCGGCTTAAAAATAACGGCGAGAATGATCTCTCCGAATTCGCCAATCGCCTTGAGCCGGCCGGCCTTGGCCGGCAGGACGGTTGAAGTCGCAAAAAACTCGATATCGAGTTTGGCAAAATCGAGACCCCGGTTTTTGAGGTTCGTTACGCGCTTCGGCTCATCCCAAACGATTTTCAGGCGTAATTATCCTCAGTATGTCGAACTGGAGTGAATAAAAGTAATACATAAATTCTCGGGATAACGCAAGTTAGAAGTTAAATGTTCGCGCCAACCGTCGTCCCGGCGACACAGGCCGTCGTCCGTTCGACTTCGTAATGTGCGCGCTTCATGCGTCACTGATATCCTGGAGAGCAGCCATGAAAACCGTCACCGAATTTCCCCGCAAGGTCGTCGAATTCCCGGACATGGGCATCGTCATGCCGGATGGCTGCCGGCTGTCGGCGCGGGTGTGGATGCCGGAGGACGCCGGCGACGATCCGGTGCCTGCCATTCTCGAGCACCTGCCCTACCGCAAGCGCGACGGCACCATCTTTCGCGATCAGTTGACGCATCCCTATTTTGCCGGCCACGGCTACGCCTCGATCCGCGTCGACATGCGAGGCAATGGCGATTCCGAAGGGCTGATGGACGACGAATATTCCGAGCAGGAATTGCAGGACGCCTGCGACGTCATCGCCTGGGCGGCAGCTCAACCTTGGTGCAACGGTAATGTCGGCATGATGGGCATTTCCTGGGGCGGCTTCAACTGCCTGCAGGTGGCGGCCAAACAGCCGCCGGCGCTCAAGGCGGTGATCAGCCTGTGCTCGACCGTCGACCGCTACGCCGACGACATCCACTACAAGGGCGGCTGCCTGCTGATCGAGAATTTCGGCTGGGCTTCGACGATGCTCTCCTATTCGTCACGACCGCCGGACCCGCTGATTTCAGGCGACAACCGGTGGCGCGATCTGTGGCTGACCCGGCTGGAGAACCAGTCCTTCCTTCTGCCGCTGTGGCTCAGCCACCAGCACCGCGATGCCTACTGGAAACGCGGCTCCATCTGCGAGGATTTTTCGGCGGTCAAGGCAGCGGTGCTGTCGATCGGCGGCTGGCATGACGGTTACCGCAACACGATCTCCAATCTCGTCAGCAACATCGAGGCACCGGTCAAGGGCATCGTCGGCCCATGGATCCACAAATATCCACATTATGCCGGACCTCAGCCGGCCATCGGCTTCCTGCAGGAAGCGTTGCGCTGGTGGGACCGCTGGCTGAAGGGCATCGACACCGGCGTTGAGGCCGATCCGGCCTATCGCGCCTATGTGATGGACAGCGTGCGCCCGGCGCGCTGGCATCCCGAGCGGCCGGGCCGCTGGGTGGCGGAACAGCAGTGGCCGTCGCCCGCCATCAAGACGCAAGCGATCGAGCTGATCTCCAAGGGCACAAAACCTGCCATCGTCGCCTCGCCGCAAAGCTGCGGTCTCGCTGGCGGCGAGTACTTCCCGTTCACCTTCGGCCCGGAACTGCCAGGTGACCAGCGTCCCGACGATACGCTGTCGGTGTGTTTCGACCAGCCGGAACTCGCCGAGGCGCTCGACATTGTCGGCGCACCGGAAGTCCAAGTCACGCTCTCGTCCGATCGCGCGCAAGCCAACATTGCGATCCGACTGTGCGACGTGCATCCCGACGGAGCCTCGGAACTGATCTCCTACGGCGTGCTCAATCTGACGCACCGCGACTCGCACGAATTCCCGCAAGCGCTGGTGCCGGGCGAGGCCATTTCGGCGCGCGTCGTGCTCGATCAATGCGCCTACCGCGTTCCGGCCGGCCACCGCCTGCGCGTTGCCGTTTCGAACGCCTATTGGCCAATGATCTGGCCCTCGCCGGAGCCGGTTCAACTCACCTTGTCGGCAGCGACACTGGCCCTTCCCTTGCGCCCGCTGGCCAAGGGCAGCGAGGTGACATTCGCCGAGCCGGAAGGCGCCGCGCCCTGGGCCACCCAGACGGTTCGGCCCGCCAATTCCGAACGTCATGTCGATCGCGACGAAAAGACGGGAATCGTCACGCTTTCCATAGCGGACGACTTCGGCGAGGTGCGCGATCTTGCCCATGGCCTGGCCAATGGCAGCATCGCCCGCGAGATCTGGTCGATCCATCCTGACAATCCCTTATCAGCGTCGGGCAAGACGCATTGGACGCAGACGCTGTCGCGAAACGGATGGTCGGTGCGCACCGAGACATGGGCGGAGATGCGATCGGACGCGCAAAACTTCATCGTCAGCGCCAGAATCGAAGCTTATGAGGGCGAAATCCTCGTCTTCGAGCGGAATTTCGAGGAGAAAATTCCGCGCGCGCTGGTCTGAGGACTGAAACGGTTGGTCCAAATGCGACGTACGATTTACGCCACGGCATGTCGCATTCGGTCTTGCTTACCGCTTTCCCTTACGGTCATTATTCCCCTCACAAGAAGCAAGAAAATCGACCAGAGAGTCGAACCAACAGAGTGAGGAACTCAAAATGTCGAATGAACTCGAATTCCTTAGCCGGCGCGTTGCAGCAGGCAAGCTGAGCCGTCGTGATTTTCTCGGCCGGGCGGCAGCGCTCGGCATCGCCGCACCCTTCGCCAACTCGCTGCTTTCAAGCGCGGCGCGGGCGGCCGGTCCGGTCAAGGGTGGCACGTTGAAGGCCGGCTTGGTCGGCGGTGAATCCACCAACAGTCTCGATCCCGCCCTGTTCATGACCCAGGTGCCGTTCGCCTTCGGCA
This sequence comes from Mesorhizobium sp. B1-1-7, assembly GCF_006442705.1. Taxonomy (NCBI): domain Bacteria; kingdom Pseudomonadati; phylum Pseudomonadota; class Alphaproteobacteria; order Hyphomicrobiales; family Phyllobacteriaceae; genus Mesorhizobium; species Mesorhizobium sp. B1-1-7. The sequence goes on from NZ_VFWQ01000002.1 coordinate 471,176, forward strand.
AGTGCTGGGGCGAAATGATCGTCGAGCTGTCGCCCGACGGCAAACTCGAGAACCGCATCGCAGAGGAGATCGGCTCGTCCAAGGACGCCAAGACATGGACGCTGAAGATTCGCGACGGCGTCGAATTCCACAACGGCAAGAAGGTAACCGCCGAGGACGTGGCCGCGACGCTCGAGCGTCATTCCGACGAGAAATCGAAATCCGGTGCGCTCGGCTACATGAAGGGCATCGAGACCATCAAGGCCAATGGCAAGGAAGTGGTGCTGACGCTGAAGGAAGCCAATGCCGACCTTCCCTACCTGCTCAGCGACTATCACCTGATCGTCCAGCCCAATGGCGGCAAGGACAAGGCCGACGCCGGCATCTCGGCCGGACCCTATAAGGTCACCACCAACGAACCCGGCGTGCGCCATGCCGGCGAGCGCTTCGCCAATTACTGGCAGAGCGACAAGATGGGCCATGCCGACCAGATCGAGATCATCGTCATCAACGATGCGACGGCGCGCACGGCGGCTCTGCAGGGCGGCCAGGTCAACATGATCAACCGCGTCGAGCCGAAGATCGTCGACCTGATCAAGCGCGTGCCGGGCGTGACCATCCGCAACCACGCCGGCCCGGGCCACTACGTCTTCATCATGCATTGCAACACGGCGCCGTTCGACAACAACGATTTGCGCATGGCGCTGAAGCTGGCGATCGACCGCGAAGAGATGCTGACCAAGGTGCTGCGCGGCTACGGATCGCTCGGCAATGACTTCCCGATCAACTCCGCCTACCCGCTGTTCACGGAAATCGAACAGCGCAAGTACGATCCGGACAAGGCGAAGTTCCATTACAAGAAGTCGGGCCATGATGGCACCGTGCTTTTGAGGACCTCCGACGTCGCCTTCCCGGGCGCGGTCGATGCCTCGCAGCTCTTCCAGCAGAGCGCCGCCAAGGCCGGCATCAAGATCGAGCTCAAGCGCGAGCCCGGCGACGGCTATTGGAACGAGGTCTGGAACAAGCAGCCCTTCTGCGCTTCCTATTGGGGCGGGCGCTCGACGCAGGACCAGATGTATTCGACCGCCTATCTGTCGACCGCCGACTGGAACGATACGCGTTTCAAGCGCCCGGATTTCGACAAGATGGTGCTGGCGGCGCGCGCCGAGCTCGACGAGGCCAAGCGCAAGCAGATGTACCACGACATGGCTGTCCTGGTGCGCGACGAGGGCGGCCTGATCCTGCCGATGTTCAACCAGTTCATCGACGCGACCGGTGCCAAGGTCGATGGCTGGGTCGACGATCCGCATCAGGAACTGATGAACGGCTACGCCTTGGCGAAGTGCTGGCTGCAGGCCTGAGTCCGGCTTTGCGGATATGTCTTCACCCATCCTGAAACTGATTGCCCAGCGCATTGCGCTGGGCATCCTCCTTCTGTTGGCCATTTCGGTCCTGATCTTCGCCGGCACCCAGATTCTGCCCGGCGACGTCGCGCAAGCCATTCTCGGACAATCGGCGACGCCGGAGTCGCTCGCCAATCTGCGCGAGCAGCTCGGGCTCAACGACCCGGCCTATGTCAGGTATTTCCACTGGCTCGGCGGGGTGCTGACCGGCGATCTGGGCACCGCCATGTCGAGCGGCCAGGATATCGCGACATCGATCAAGGGCCGGCTGTGGAACACGCTGTTCCTCGCCTTCTGGGCGGCGATCGTGGCCGTGCCGCTGGCGATCATCCTCGGCCTGATCGCGGTGCGCTACCGCAATGGCTGGGTCGACAAGCTGATCTCCGGGCTGGCCCTGGCCTCGACCTCCTTCCCGGAGTTCTTCATCGGCTATCTCCTGGTCTATTTCTTCGCCGTGAAATGGCAGATATTCCCCGCCATCTCGACCGTCTATGACGGCATGCCCTTTGGCGAACGCATGCAGGCCATCGCCTTGCCGGCGACTGCACTGACGCTGGTCGTGCTTGCCCATATGATGCGCATGACGCGCGCGGCGATCCTCAACGTCATGCAGTCGGCCTATGTCGAGACCGCGGAGCTCAAGGGGCTTTCAGCCTTCGCGGTCATCCGCAGACACGCCTTTCCGAACGCCATCGCGCCGATCATCAACGTCGTCATGCTCAACCTCGCCTATCTCATCGTCGGCGTCGTCGTGGTCGAGGTGATCTTCGTCTATCCCGGCATGGGGCAGTATCTGGTCGACCATGTCACCAAGCGCGACGTGCCTGTCGTGCAGGCGGTCGGCCTGATCTTCGCGGCCGTCTACATCAGCCTAAACATCATCGCGGATATAGCGGCGATCGTCGCCAATCCGCGTCTTAGACATCCAAAGTGAGGGGCGGGCATGCTTGACATAAGACGCATCCCCATTCCCGCTCTGATCGGCCTGGTGCTGACCGCGCTGTTCGTGCTGGCGGCGATCTTCGCACCGTGGATCTCGCCGCACGACAATGCCGAGATCGTCGGCGACGTATGGGAACCGATGTCGGCGGCGCATTTTCTGGGTACCGACAATCTCGGCCGCGATCTGTTGTCACGCATGATCTACGGCGCGCGCATCACGCTGTTCATCGCCGTGCTTGCCACCGCGCTGTCCTTCTCGCTCGGCGCCATTCTCGGTTTCTCGGCGGCGGTGTTCGGCGGCTGGTTCGACACCATCCTGTCGCGCCTCGTCGATCTCCTGATGTCGATCCCGACCCTTATCATGGGCCTGGTCGTGCTTTCGGTGCTGCCGACGAACCTGGTGACGCTGATCCTGGTGATGGGCATTCTCGATTCGACCCGCGTTTACCGCCTGTCGCGCGCGGTCGCCGTCGACATCAACGTCATGGACTATGTCGAAGCCGCCAAGCTGCGCGGCGAAGGCAGCGCCTGGATCATCTTCCGCGAGATCCTGCCCAACGCGTTGTCGCCGCTGGTCTCGGAACTCGGCCTGCGCTTCATCTATGCGGTGCTGTTCCTGTCGACCTTGTCCTTCCTCGGCCTCGGCGTGCAGCCGCCGGACGCCGACTGGGGCGGCATGGTCAAGGAGAACAAGGACGGCATCGTCTTCGGCATCGCCGCGGCGCTCATCCCTGCAGGCGCGATCGCGGCGCTTGCCATCTCGGTCAACCTTGTCGCCGACTGGATCCTCAACCGCACGACAAGCCTGAAGGGAGGACGCGGGTGATGGCCGATACCAAAGCGAAGCCCGGACAGGGAAAACCAGGCGTGCTGCTCGATATCCGCAATTTGCGCATCGAGGCCACCGTGTACCCGCCGGGCGAAGCGCCGAAGAATATCGTGCTGGTGCACGATGTCTCGCTGACCCTGGAAAAGGGCAAGGTGCTCGGCCTCATCGGCGAATCCGGCGCCGGCAAGTCGACCATCGGCCTGTCGTCCATGGGTTATGGCCGTGGCGGCGTGCGCATCACCGGCGGCGAGGTTTTGCTCAACGGCCGCGATATCCTGAAGGGCGGCAAGGAAGGGTTCCGCAAATTGCGCGGCCGCGAGGTCTGCTATGTCGCGCAGTCGGCGGCGGCCGCCTTCAACCCCGCGCACCGGCTGATGGACCAGGTGGTGGAAGCCACCTTGCTGCACGGCACCGCGACGCGGGCCGAGGCCGAGAAACGGGCCATAGCACTCTTCAAGAAGCTCAGCCTGCCCAACCCCGAAACGATCGGCGAGCGCTTCCCGCACCAGGTCTCGGGCGGCCAGCTGCAGCGTGTGATGACGGCGATGGCGCTGTGTTCCGAGCCGGACCTGATCGTCTTCGACGAGCCGACGACGGCGCTCGACGTGACGACGCAGATCGACGTTCTGGCGGCAATCAAGGACGCCATCCGCGACACCCATGTGGCGGCGCTCTACATCACCCACGACCTTGCCGTCGTCGCCCAGGTTTCCGACGAGATCATGGTGCTGCGCCATGGAAGGCTGGTCGAATGGGGCGGCACGCGCCAGATCATCAAGGAGCCGCGCCAGGAATACACCAACGCGCTGGTCTCGGTGCATGAGATCGAGCACGCCGAGCAGAAGCCCGGCACGACACCGTTCCTGTCGGTCAAGAACGTCACCGCCGCTTATGCTGGCGGCCATGTGAAGGTGCTGAAGAACGTCTCGGTCGATATCTACCCGGGTCAGACGCTGGCCGTCGTCGGCGAGTCCGGCTCCGGCAAGTCCACCCTGGCGCGGGCCATCACCGGCCTCTTGCCGCCAGAACAGGGAACGGTGACCTTCGACGGGCGGCCGCTGGCCAACCGGCTTGCCGATCGGCCGAAGGAGGATCTGCGCCAGTTGCAGATGATCTACCAGATGGCCGACGTGGCGATGAACCCGCGCCAGACCGTCGGCACCATCATCGGCCGGCCGCTGGAGTTCTATTTCGGCATGCGCGGCAGGCAGCGCGACGCCCGCGTGACCGAACTGCTCGACAAGATCGAGATGGGCAAGGGTTTTGCCGACCGTTACCCGGCCGAGCTTTCCGGCGGCCAGAAGCAGCGCGTCTGCATCGCCCGCTCGCTCGCCGCCAAGCCCAAGCTGATCATCTGCGACGAGGTGACCTCGGCGCTCGACCCGCTGGTGGCCAACGGCATCCTCAAGCTTTTGCTCGAACTGCAAAAGGAGGAGAACGTCGCCTACCTGTTCATCACCCACGATCTCGCGACGGTGAAGTCGATCGCCGATTCGATCGCGGTGATGTATCGCGGCGAAGTGGTGCGCTACGGCTCGAAGAGCACGGTGCTGACGCCGCCCTTCGATGCCTATACCGACCTTTTGCTGTCGTCGGTTCCCGAGATGGAGATCGGCTGGCTGGAAAAGGCGATCAAGGGCCGCCGGATGGCCAGCGCGGGGAATTAGCCGCCGGTCACGGGCGACTGTCGTCATCCAGATGCAACACTAGGGCGCCACACGTCCTTTGGACGGGCGCCGCTGGTGTGACGTTGTTTTCAAAAGGGGTAGGACATGAAGACCGAACTCGACCATCTCGCTGAACTCGCCGGCCAGGGCCGGATATCGCGTCGCGACTTCCTCGGCCGCACCGCGGCGCTGGGCGTGTCGGCGGCGCTGGCAACGACATTGGCCGGTAAGGCCTTCGCGCAGACGCCGGCCAAGGGCGGCATCCTAAAGGCCGGCCTGCAGGGCGGTGAATCGACCAACAGCCTCGATCCGGCGCTGAACCTCAGCCAGGTCACTTTCAGCTTCTGCAAGCAGTGGGGCGAATTCCTGGTCCGCCTCAAGCCCGATGGCGGCGTTGAGAACCTCATTGCCGAAGAGATTGGCGCCTCAGCCGACGCCAAGACCTGGACAATCAAGGTCCGCGACGGCATCGAGTTCCACAACGGCAAGACGGTCGCGGCGGAAGACGTCGTCGCCACCATCGAGCGCCATGCCGACGAGAAGTCCAAGTCCGGCGCGCTCGGCATCCTCAAGAACATCAAGGGCGTCAAGGCAAGCGGCAAGGAAGTCATCGTCACGCTCGGCGACGCCGACGCCGATTTCCCCTATCTGATGGCCGACTATCACCTCGTCATCCAGCCGAATGGCGGCAAGGACAATCCAAATGCCGGCATCAGCGCCGGTCCCTACAAGGTCACCGTCAACCAGCCGGGCGTGCGCCATGGCGGCGAGCGTTTCGCCAATTACTGGCGTGGCGACAAAGCCGGCCATGCCGACCAGATCGAGATCGTCGTCATCAATGACGCGACGGCGCGGCTGGCTGCCTTGCAAGGTGGCCAGGTGCAGCTGATCAACCGTGTTGAGCCGAAGGTCGTCGAGCTGGTCAAGCGCATTCCCGGCGTCACCATCGAGAACGTCTCCGGCCGCGGCTACTATCCGTTCAACATGTTCTGCGACACCGCACCCTTCGACAGCAACGATCTGCGCATGGCGCTGAAGCTCGCCATGGACCGCGAGGAACTGCTCGAAAAGATCCTGCGCGGCTATGGCTCGGTGGGCAATGACTTCCCGATCAACGAAGCCTACCCGCTGTTTTCAGCCGATATCGAACAGCGCAAGTTCGATCCGGAAAAGGCGGCAGCGGCATACAAGAAGTCCGGCCACAGTGGCTCGATCGTGCTGCGCACCTCCGACGTCGCCTTCCCGGGCGCCGTCGATGCTGCGCAGCTCTACCAGCAGAGCGCCGCCAAGGCCGGCATCAAGATCGAGATCAAGCGCGAACCGGGCGACGGCTACTGGTCGGAGGTCTGGAACAAGCAGCCCTTCTCGCTCTCCTACTGGGGTGGTCGCGCCACGCAGGACCAGATGTATTCCACCGGCTATGTCTCGACCGCCGACTGGAACGACACGCGCTTCAAACGGCCGGAGTTCGACAAGATGCTGTTCACAGCCCGCGCCGAACTCGACCAGGCCAAGCGCAAGGCGATCTATCACGACATGGCGGTGCTGATGCGCGATGAAGGCGGGCTGATCGTGCCGTTCTTCAACCAGTTCATCGACGCTGCGGCCACCAACAAGATCAGCGGCTGGGTCAAGAACCCGAATGGCGAGATGATGGACGGCTACGCACTGAATGAATGCTGGCTGAACGCCTAGCACTGCGCTGACACTGACAGGCGCCGCGTGTCCGTGCGACACGCGGCGCACTCGTTTCAACGGACAATCGCAGGGGGAATAGCCATGGCGCTCAAATCCAAGCTTCTGCTGATCGTCCTCGATGGCGTGCCCTACCGGAACTGGCGCCGGCTGATGGGCAACCTCGAGGGCTGGGTGCAGTCGGGCGAGGCACGCGTCTGGAAGATGCGTTCTGTGCTGCCGTCGACCTCGGCCTGCTGCTATGCCTCGATCCACACCGGGGTGTCGCCGCAGGTGCATGGCATCCTCTCCAACGAGAACCGGTTCCGCGTCGGCCAGCCCGATATCTTCTCCGAGGTCAGCAAGGCCGGCGGCAAGACCGGCGCGGTCACCCACTCCTACTGGTCGGAGTTCTTCCGGTCCTATCCGTTCGATCTGGTCGAGGACATGGAATTCGACGAGCCAGGCGGGCCAATCATGCATGGCCGCTTCCACACCATGACCGGCTACAACGCGCGCAACCAGATGACGCCGAGCGATGTCGACCTGTTCGCGACGCTGACGATGCTGGCCAAGCGCCACGGCATCGACTACGGCATCCTGCACACTTGCACGCTGGACTCGATGGGCCATCGCTTCGGCCACGATTGCCATGAGATGGACCATGCCGTCTATGCCATGGACGCCATGCTTGCGGGGTTCCTGCCGGGCTGGATCGCGGCCGGCTATGAGGTGATGGTCACCGCCGACCACGGCCAGACCGATCGCGGACACCATGGCGGCCACGACGACGAGATGCAGGATTTCGCGCTGTATTATTTCGGGTCGGGGAAAGGGCCGGATGCGAACACGCTGCTCGACCAACTGCAGCTGGCGCCGACGGTGCTGAGCCGGCTGGGCGTGCCGGTGCCGACGACGATGACGGCGAAGGCGTTTTTGGGGTGATGTAGCGCAACGCCTTCCCCTTCCCCCCTTGTGGGGAAGGTGGCCTCGCGAAGCGAGGTCGGATGAGGGGTGTTCCAGGGAACGCCAACGCCTCATTTCGCTGGAACACCCCTCATCTGTCTCGGCGCTGCGCGCCGATCCACCTTCTCCCACAAAGGGGAGAAGGAAGAGAGCGCACCTCTGGCAACCTCCCCTTTCTTCGGTTAGCCTCCGCAAATTCCTTGGCGGAGGATGAACCTTTTTGGACCGATCAGCGACAGAGCAGACAGGAGCCAGGCGGCTCGACCGGCCATGACGGCAGCGACGGAGACCGATCGCGCGCTTGTCGACCGGGTCGCGAAGGGCGACCGTGCCGCCGTGCGGCTGCTGTTCATGCGTCATCACGCGCGGGTCTACCGCTTCGTGGTGCGCCAGACGGGATCGGAAATGATGGCGGACGATATCGCGAACGAGGTGTTTCTCGAACTGTGGCGCCAGGCGCCGGGTTTCGAGGGTCGCTCCGAAGTTTCGACATGGCTGCTCGGCATCGCCCGGTTCAAGGCGCTGTCGCTGCTGCGCAAGAAGAAGGAAGACTGGATCGACGACGAGGCCGCCGCCGCGGTGCCCGACGGCGCCGACACGCCCGAGGTCGTCACCATGAAGGAGGACAAGGCCGCTGCCTTGCGCCGCCTCATCGACGCCTTGCCCGAAGAGCACCGCACGGTGATCGATCTCGCCTATTACCATGGACAGTCGGTGACCGAGATCGGCGAGGTGCTCGGCATCCCGGTCGCGACCGTCAAGACCCGGATGTTCTACGCCCGCAAGAAACTCGGCGAGGCCCTCAAGGCCGCCGGTTACGACAGGGGGTGGCCATGAGCGCCGCTGAAAAGATGTCGCGCCGCGACGAAATGGAAACGCTGCTGCCGTTCTACCTGAACGGCTCGCTGGAAGGCTCGGACCTGGAAGCCGTCGAGGAATGGCTGGCCAGCGATCCCTCGGCGCTGGCCGCCCTTGGCGAGGCCGAGGCCGAATTCTCCGGCGCATCGGCGGCCAACGAGGCGATCCGTCCGCCCGCCGATGCGCTCAGCCGCTTCGCCAAGGCGTTCGACGCCGAGGCAGGACCGGCGCGGGCGCCGGCAGGCTCGTCCTGGCTGGCGCAGGCCTGGGGCCGCTTCATGGCGCTGCCCGCCGGCGTCGCCTGGGCGGCGGCCGGGGTCCTGCTGGCGCTGATCATGGTGCAGTCGTTCGTGCAACCTGGCGGCAAGGGCGGCAATTTCGAGGTTGCCGGCACGGAAGACGACCTGGCCAAGATGCCGTTCGCGCTGGTCAAGTTCAAGCCCGACGCCAGGATGTCCGATATTTCGGGCTTCCTCGGTGGCAACGGGCTGAAGGTGATCGGCGGACCGACCGCCGACGGCGTGTTCCGGCTCGGCATTCCGGCCGCCAATGCGACCGACTACACCAGGCAAATCGGCCTTATTGCCGCCCAGCCCTTCACCGACACTGTGATCGAGGGAAGGAAACCGGCAGATGGCGGCTGAGGCGGTCATTCGATTTGCGGCGATCCTTGCGGCGGCGATGACAATCGCCGCCGTGCCCGCGTCGGCGCAGACCAACGCCACCAGTCCCGGCCGGACGAAAATCGATTGCAACAACGCGGCCAATGCCACGGCAGCCGACTGTGCCAAGGACAATGGCGGTGAAAAGGGCGGTTCGGGTGCCGGGCAACCCGGCGCGGTCTTTCTGCCTGCTTTGATCGTCGACCTCTTCCCCAATCCTGCCGAAAGCCCGGCTCCCGTGCCGACACCCGCTCCACGCCAGGACCCGGACACCTCGCCGACCGCGCCTGCCGATACACAGGCTGGAGCCGCGGCTGGCGGGCCGATCGTCTCGCCGACCGATCTCATCGCCGTTCAGCCGCCGCGCGCGGTGGCCGGCGATTTCGTGCCCGACGAGGTGCTGGTGACCGTCGACGGCGATGCCGGCGCCGTGCAGCAGATCGCCGCCTCGTTCGGCCTCGAGGTGCGCTCGCAGCGTCAGTCCAGGCTGCTCGGCACCACTTTGGTGCGCTTCGGCATTCCCGACGGCCGTCCGGTCGGCATCGTGCTGGCGCAGCTGGCCGCCGACGGCCGCACGCAGCGGCGCGAGCCCAACCACATCTATTCGCTGCAGCAGGCGGCCGGCATCGTCAACTATGCCTTCGAGCGCATCGCGCTCGACGCCAAACAGGCCAGCGGCGAGAATGTCCGCGTCGCGGTGATCGACACCGGCATCGACGACACCAATCCGGCGCTGGCCGGGGTGATCGCCGGGCAGTTCGACGCCATGCCCGACGTGCCGATCGAAAAGCGCGATCACGGCACCTCGGTCGATGGGCTGATCGCCGGTGTCGGTGCGCTGGAAGGCATGGCGCCGGGCGCCAGGATCTACCACGCGCGCGCCTTCGAAGGCGGCAAGTCGACCATGGACGTCATTCTCTCCGCACTCGACTGGGCAGCCGAACAGGACGTGCGCATCATCAACATGAGCTTCGTCGGGCCCAAGAACGACCTGCTCGGCGTCGCCTGCAGAAATGCCCGCGCGCTGGGCATCGTGCTGATCGCCGCCGCCGGCAACAACGGGCCGAAGGCGCCCTATGGCTACCCGGCCGCCTTCGACGGCGTCATCGCGGTGACCGCAACCGACGCCAAGGACGGGCTGATGCCGCAGGCCAATCGCGGCGCCTATGTCTTCATCTCGGCGCCCGGCGTCGAGATGGTGGCACCGAGCGGCGCCGGTACGGATGTCGTCACCGGCACCTCGTTCGCCGCGGCGATCGTCAGCGGCGCCATCGCCAATCTGATCCACGCAGCGCCCGACCGCTCGGCCGACGACATCGAGAAAGCGCTGGCCGCTACGGCCAGGGATCTCGGCCCCAAGGGGCGCGACAACGATTTTGGTTACGGGCTGCTGGATATCAAGGCGGCTGGGGCGGGGAAGGAATAGGTTCCCTCAGACCTGTGACGTTGGCAGGACAGCACCCCCCTCTGTCCTGCCGGACATCTCCCCCGCAAGGGGGGAGATTACTCGCTTCGCCGCCTTCGCCAATCGCCGGCACGACCTATGCAGGCGCTCCGGCGACCGATCCCCTGATCACCAGGTCGACCGGCCAGATCTCGCCACGCGCCCCCTCTTCCAGTCCCGATATCCGCGCCGCCAGACGCTCGGCGACCCGGGCGCCGGCGAGACGGATGGACGAGCGCGTCGTCGACAGCGGCACAGAAAAATTCTCCGGCCGCAGCCAGGGAAAGACATCGTCATGGGCGATCAGCGAGACGTCGCCCGGAATATTCAGACCGAGGTCGCGCACCGCGCGCACGACGCCCAGCGCCATGATCAGGCTGGAGCAGACGATCGCCGTCGGCGCGTCGCTCGCCTCCAGCAGGCGCCTGGTGGCGCGATAGCCGTTCTCCTCGGTCATGACCACGGAGCAGACATGGCGTTCGCCCAGGGCCAGCCCGCTCGCGGCGAGCGCACGACGCACGCCGCGCTCGCGATGGATGGCGAAGGTCTCGCCGTCGTCTCCATTGATCAGCGCCAGCCGCCGGTGGCCGAGCTGGACCAGCAGCCGCGCGGCCTCGTGGAAGGCGCCCTCATTGTCGATGTCGAGATAGGGATAGTCGAATTCGAAGCCTTCGCTGCGGCCATGGACGATGAAGGGAATGCCGAGCGTGTTGACCAGCGCCACCCGATTGTCCTGCGGCTTGGGAGAGGAGATATAGACGGCATCGACCTGGCGGTTGGCGACGATGCGCCGGTAGGTCGTCTCCTGGTCGTCGGCGTCGGCCGGCGACAGCACGAGGTCGAGTTCGTGCGAACGCGCATAGTCGCCAAGGCCAGACAGGAATTCGACGAAATGCGGGTCGATATCGACGGCGGCACCTGTCGGCAGGACATAGCCGATCATGCCGGACTTGCCGGTCGCCAGCCGCCGCGCGCTTGGATTGGGGCGGTAGCCGTGGCGCTTGGCGGCGTCCATGACGCGCCTTCGCGTTTCCTCGTTGACCTCCGGATAGCCGTTCAGCGCCCGGCTTACCGTGGTCTGCGAAAGCGCCAGCATATGCGCGAGCTGCTTGAGGTTCACGAGAGGGCTCCATCCCCAAAGCGCTTTAGATTGAATCGACCCAAGCACCATAAAGGTGCGGCCATGGTACTGTGACCATAAGCGTGGCCGCGGTGAGTTTGAAACAAAAATTGCTGCTGCACCGCCAAAAAACTATGCTGCAGCGCACTTTTTTGATCCTGAACGCCTCTGATTAAATCGATTAGTGCGTCACCCTCTTGACTCCTGATCGATTCAATGGCGAGATCATCAAAGCCAAAGCGCTTTGGAAGACTCTTCGAAAGGTTGCGGTTCCCTTGCGACTGAGTCACAGTCCTGCGGCGTCGGCGGACGGAATGGAGGTTCCGTCCGGTGTGTTTGACCCACTGGGAGGGAATACCGATGAAGAAAATGCTTTTGCTGGGTGCCGCGTTCGCCACGCTCGCCCTGAACGCGCCCGCGCATGCCGAACTGAAGTTCAAGCCAGGCGAGGACGCGCGGTTTCACTGGGCCAACTTCGACGAACTCAAGAAGGTTGACCTCAAGGGCGAGACGCTGACGATCTTTGGCCCGTGGCGCGGTGAGGACGAGGCGCTTGCCCGTTCGGTACTCGATTATTTCGCGGAAGCCACTGGCGCCGAGATCAAATATTCCTCGTCCGAAAACTACGAGCAGCAGATCGTCATCGACACGCAGGCGGGCAGCCCGCCGAACATCGCGATCCTGCCGCAGCCGGGCCTGATCCAGGACCTTGCCTCCAAGGGCGTGCTGACCCCGTTGGGCGACGACGTCGCCGCATGGGTCAAGGAGAACTACGCGGCTGGCGATTCCTGGGCCAAGCTCGGCACTTTCGCAGGAAAGGACGGCAAGCCAGGCTTCTATGCGCTTCCCTACAAGATCGACGTGAAGGGTCTGGTCTGGTACTCGCCCGATAATTTCGAGGAAGCCGGCTACAAGGTGCCGAAGACGCAGGAGGAACTTGCCGAGCTCGAAAAGAAGATCATTGCCGATGGCGGCAAGCCCTGGTGCATCGGGCTTGGCTCCGGCGGTGCCACCGGATGGCCGGCGACCGACTGGGTCGAGGACATCATGCTGAGGACGCAGCCGCCGGAAGTCTACGACAAGTGGGTGAAGAACGAGATTCCGTTCACCGATCCGGCGGTGGTCAACGCCATCGACATTTTCGGCAAGATCGCCACCGACGACAAGATGGTCGACGGCGGCGCCAAGGCGGTCGCCGCGACGGACTTCCGCGATAGCCCGAAGGGCCTCTTCAGCGTGCCACCGAAATGCTACATGCACCACCAGGCATCGTTCATCCCCTCCTTCTTCCCGGAGGGCGTAAAGCTCGGCCAGGATGCGGACTTCTTCAACTATCCGCCTTACGCTTCCAAGCCGGAACTGGGCACGCCGCTGGAAGTGGCCGGAACATTGGTGATGATCACCAAGGATTCCAAGGCATCCCACGAGTTCATCAAGTTCCTGGAGATGCCGCTCGCGCATGAATTGTGGATGGCGCAAAAGAGCTTCGTGACCCCGTTCAAGGGAGCCAACAAGGACGCCTATGGCAGCGACGCGCTGAAGAAGCAGGGCGAGATCCTGGTCGGCGCGACGACAGTGCGCTTCGACGGGTCCGACCTGATGCCCGGCAAGATCGGCGCCGGCTCATTCTGGACCGGCATGATCGACCTGGTCGGCGGCAAGTCCGCCCAGGATGTCGCCACCGACATCCAGAAGAGCTGGGACGGGATCAAATAGGCAACCGGCGGTGACCGCAGCCTAAAAACGCGTCGCGTCGAAACGGATTCACGCGACGCGCTTTAGGTCTTCGTTTCATGCATGTCGTCCTCCCAATGCTGGGTCCGGGCTTCGGCCCGGTCCGACCGGCGGCTTCCGCCGGAAACCTTCGCATTTCAATTGTTCCGAATGACTGAAAGTCGGCGCATCCGATCGCCAGCATTGCCTGGTCGATCATGCGCAGGGAGAGGGACCCATGGCGGCTCAGATTTTCTCGGCTATTTTCGTCATCATCATCGGCGTCGGAGGCTGCGTCGCCTATTTTTGGGGCGCCAACAGACTGGTCGACCTGATATTCCCGTCGCGCGGCGTCTCTGGCGCGGCGGCCATCGACAATCTGCGCCGGCAGGGACTGGTGCGGCCGTGGCTGTTCGTCGGTCCGGCGATGATCATCCTGACCATCTATCTGATCTATCCCGTCATCGAGACGCTACGGCTTTCGTTTCTCGATCGCGGCGGCGTCAATTTTGTCGGGCTGGCCAACTATCAGTGGGCGTTCGGCGACCGCGACTTCCGCAACTCGATCCTCAACAACGTGTTGTGGCTGGCCGTGGTGCCCGCCGCCTGCACTTTCCTCGGCCTGATCATTGCCGTGCTCACCGACAAGATCTGGTGGGGCACGATCGCCAAGAGCCTGATCTTCCTGCCGCTGGCGATCTCCTTCGTCGGCGCCAGCGTGATCTGGAAATTCATCTACGAGTATCGCGGCGAGGGCCAGGTACAGATCGGTATCCTCAATGCCATCATCCAGCATTTCGGCGGCCAGCCGCAGGTCTGGATATCGCTGCCGTTCTGGAACAATTTCTTCCTGATGGTCATCCTGATCTGGATCCAGACCGGTTTTGCCATGGTCATCCTGTCGTCGGCGCTGCGCGGCATTCCCGAGGAAACGCTGGAAGCCGCCGTCATCGACGGCGCCAACCCGTTCCAGATCTTCTGGAAGATCATGGTGCCGCAGATCTGGGGCACCATCGCCGTGGTCTGGACCACGATCACCATTCTGGTGCTCAAGGTGTTCGACATCGTGCTGACCATGACCAACGGCCAGTGGAACAGCCAGGTGCTGGCCAATTTGATGTTCGACTGGATGTTCCGCGGCGGCGGCGATTTCGGCCGTGGCGCGACGATAGCCATCATCATCATGATCGCGGTCATCCCGATCATGGTCTGGAACATCCGCCAGGCCAACAAAGAGACGGGAGGGCACTGAGATGGCCGTCGCGACCGGAAACTCCTTCGCCAGCCGCTTCGGCGTTCACATCGCGGTGCTGGTCTTCGTGACAATCTGGACCATTCCAACGCTCGGCATCCTGGTCTCCTCGCTGCGCGACAAGGACCAGATCATCGCCTCGGGCTGGTGGAATTCGTTCGCCAGTTCGACCCAGACCGAGGCCGGCCGCCTGCCGCCCGCCTCGGCACAGGTTCAGAAGGACGGCAAGTTCGTTCTGGAAGGCAACATCTTTGGCGACGGCGCCAAGCGCGACATCAGCGCCTTCGGCGTCAAGTCGGCCGCACCGACGCAATATGCGGCCGGCACATCGGCCGATCTCGGCGACGGCGTGACCCTGCAGGTCAATGCCGACGGCAGCTTCGTCATGACCTCGCCCAAGGCTTTCGAGGGCGACCGCGGCCAGCGCCTCTATTACGCCTCGTCGGCGCCGCCGAAATTCACCACCGACAACTACCGGTCCGTGCTGTTTTCGGAAGGCATCGGCCGCTCGTTCATGAACTCGCTCACCGTCACCATCCCGGCGACCGTGATCCCGATCCTGATCGCGGCTTTCGCGGCCTATGCGCTGGCCTGGATGCGCTTTCCCGGCCGGGCGCTGCTGATCGCGGTGATCATCGGCCTCCTGGTGGTGCCGCTGCAGATGTCGCTGATCCCGCTGCTGAAACTCTACAACGGCGTCGGCTCGTTCTTCGGCGTGCCGTCGAAAACCTATCTCGGCATCTGGCTGGCGCATACCGGCTTCGGCCTGCCCTTCGCCATCTATCTCCTACGCAGTTACATAGCCGGCCTGCCGCGCGAAATCATGGAATCGGCGCGCATCGACGGCGCCAGCGATTTCGAGATCTTCGTCAAGATCGTGTTGCCGCTGTCGTTCCCGGTGCTGGCCTCGTTTGCCATCTTCCAGTTCCTGTGGGTATGGAACGATCTTCTGGTGGCGATGGTTTTCCTCGGTACGGAAGCAGACCAGATCGTGCTGACGGCCAAGCTCAATGCGCTGCTTGGTTCACGCGGCGGCGATTGGGAGATCCTGACGACATCGGCGTTCGTGACCATCATCGTGCCGCTGATCGTGTTCTTCTCGCTGCAGCGCTATTTCGTCCGCGGGCTGCTTGCCGGCTCGGTGAAAGGAGGCTGAGACCATGCAATCCGCTTTGAAAGCCAGTTCGAAACCTGACCTCGCCATCGATCGCGACTGGTGGCGCGGCGCGGTGATCTACCAGATCTATCCGCGCAGCTATCAGGATTCGAACGGCGACGGCATCGGCGACCTCAAGGGCATCATCCAGCGGCTGCCCTATATTGCCGCACTCGGTGCGGATGCCATCTGGATTTCGCCTTTCTTCACGTCGCCGATGAAGGATTTCGGCTACGACGTCTCGGATTATTGCGATGTCGACCCGATGTTCGGCACGCTGGCCGATTTCGATGCGCTGACGGCGGAAGCGCACCGGTTGGGTCTCAAGGTGATGATCGACGAGGTGCTGTCGCACACCGCCGACATCCATCCCTGGTTCAAGGAAAGCCGGTCGAGCCGCACCAATCCCAAGGCGGACTGGTATGTCTGGGCGGACGCCAGGCCCGACGGCACGCCGCCCAACAACTGGCTGTCGATCTTCGGCGGATCGGCCTGGCAATGGGACACCAGCCGCCAGCAATATTACCTGCATAATTTCCTGGCCGAGCAGCCTGACCTGAACTTCCACAGCCGCGAGGTCCAGGACGCCCTGCTCGACGTCACCCGTTTCTGGCTGGAGCGCGGCG
The DNA here is from genome assembly GCF_006442705.1 of Mesorhizobium sp. B1-1-7. NCBI lineage: Bacteria > Pseudomonadati > Pseudomonadota > Alphaproteobacteria > Hyphomicrobiales > Phyllobacteriaceae > Mesorhizobium > Mesorhizobium sp. B1-1-7. The sequence goes on from NZ_VFWQ01000002.1 coordinate 487,467, forward strand.
TCGACGGCTTCAGGCTCGACACTATCAATTTCTACTTCCACAGCCAGGGCCTGGAAAACAACCCGCCGCTGCCGCCCGAGGAGCGCAACGACCAGACGGCCCCCGCGGTCAACCCCTACAACTACCAGGACCATATCTACGACAAGAGCCGGCCGGAGAACCTCGGTTTCCTCGAACGTTTCCGCGCCCTGCTCGACGAGTATCCGGCAACCGCCGCTGTCGGCGAAGTCGGCGATTCGCAGCGTGGGCTGGACGTGGTGGCCGCCTATACGGCCGGCGGCAAGCGCGTGCACATGTGCTATTCCTTCGATTTCCTGGCGCCGGAAAAGATCAGCGCCGCCAAGGTCTGCTCGGTGCTGGAAACCTTCGGCAAGGTCGCCACCGATGGCTGGTCGTGCTGGGCGTTCTCCAACCATGACGTGATGCGCCCGGCCTCGCGCTGGGCGGCTGGCGAAGCCGACCCGACCGCCTATCTCAAGGTGATCTCGGCATTGCTGATGTCGCTGCGCGGCTCGGTCTGCATCTACCAGGGCGAAGAGCTAGGCCTCGGCGAGGCCGAACTGCGCTTCGAGGATCTGCAGGATCCCTACGGCATCCGCTTCTGGCCGGAATTCAAGGGCCGCGACGGCTGCCGCACGCCCATGGTGTGGGACGGCAATGCCAAGAACGGAGGCTTCTCCCAGGCAAAGCCCTGGTTGCCGGTGCCGGCCAAGCATTTGTCGCAGGCCGTCAATGTGCAGCAGGGCGACGAGACTTCGCTACTCGAGCACTACCGGCGGTTTCTCACCTTCCGCCGCGCCCACCCCGCGCTGGCCAAGGGCGATATCGCCTTCATCGAAAGCCAGGGCGACACCGTCGCCTTCACCCGCCGGGCCGGCAACGAGCAGATCGTCTGTGCCTTCAACCTTGGCGCCAAGCCGGCCAAGGTTGACCTTGGCGGCCGATCACTGCACCCTTTGCCGGGACACGGGTTTTCCGGGCAGGCGAACACCGGTTCGGTCGAACTCGGCGGCTACGGCGCCTGGTTCGGACGCATCGACTGAATTTTGAGGAATCGACTCAATTTTTTGAGGAATCACTGGAGGAACCAATGGCCGATGTCAATTTGAGGCAAGTGAAGAAGTCCTACGGCAATCTCAACATTCTCCACGGCATCGACCTCGATATCAAATCGGGCGAGTTCATCGTCTTCGTGGGTCCGTCGGGCTGCGGCAAGTCGACCTTGCTGCGCTCCATAGCCGGGCTCGAGGAAATCACCTCAGGTGAGCTCAAGATCGATGGCGAGGTGGTCAACGACGTGCCGCCATCGAAGCGGGGCATCGCCATGGTGTTCCAGTCCTACGCGCTCTATCCGCACATGACCGTCTACGACAACATGGCGTTCTCGATGAAGATCGGCAAAGAGAACAAGGCCGAGATCGACCGTCGCGTGCGCCAGGCAGCCGAGATCCTGCAGCTGACCAAATATCTCGACCGGCTGCCCAAGGCGATGTCGGGCGGTCAGCGCCAGCGCGTCGCCATCGGCCGCGCCATCGTGCGCAACCCGAAAGTGTTCCTGTTCGACGAGCCGCTGTCGAACCTCGACGCGGCGCTCCGCGTCGCCACCCGCATCGAGATCGCCAAGCTCAAGGAATCGATGCCCAACACGACCATGATCTACGTCACCCACGACCAGGTCGAGGCAATGACGCTGGCCGATCGCATCGTCGTGCTCAAGGAAGGCCATATCGAACAGGTCGGCACGCCGATGGAGCTCTACAAGAAGCCCGGAAATCTGTTCGTCGCCCAGTTCATCGGCTCGCCGGCCATGAACATCCTGCCGGCGACCATCGACAAGACCGGAAACCCGACAATCGTCAGCCATGTCGGCGGCCGCAAGGCGACGGTGCCGATCGCGACACCGGCTTCGGCGAAGGGCGCGGCGATAAGCTTCGGTGTGCGGCCAGAGGATCTGATCATCGCCAGCGGCACGGACTATCTGTTCGAGGGCACGGTGGATTATGTCGAACAGCTCGGCGAGGTCCAGCTGGTCTATGTCGACATCGGTCGCGCCGACCTGCCGCTGGTGACCAAGCTGCCCGGCAATGTCGAGGTCAAGCGCGGCTCGACATTGCGGCTGAGCGCCAATGCCGAGGACCTGCATATCTTCGACGCGGATGGCCGGTCCTTCGCGCTGCACGAGGCGGAAGCAAAGGCGGCTTGAGCTAAAAGCCAACTGTAACGACAAAAAAGAGCGGCGGGCATGGCCCGCCGCTCTTTGTTAAACCGACTTCGATTTGTTAGTGATTGCCGAAGTGGTCCCGGTCATTGCTCTGGGGGGTCGGCTTCTGCACGTTGCCCGACGAATTGAGCAGCTTGTAGACAGGCGAGCCGCTGTCGCGGATCGAGCCGGTATGCGAAGCGTCCACACCGGTCGAAGTCACGGCAGGCTGGTTGGCGCCGTTGGAGCCATAATTGTCGCTGCCGGCGACAGCGCTGCCGGAAATGGCCAGGACGGCGGCGGCAGCAAGGATGATCTTCTTCATTTCACGTCTCCTGAAGTCTCGAATTCCATAGCAGCGGCGGGCAAACCCGCCGTTGCCAGGTCGGCTGTTAGTTGTTGCCGAAGAGGTTGTGGTCGGCGCCGAAGACAGGCTTCTGGTCAGCCGGTTCCGACTTCTTG